>NZ_JACVAW010000019.1:0-70809 GCF_014851995.1 Paracoccus sp. PAR01 | reverse complement strand
CGGTCGCCTCGCTTCGCTGTGACTGCACGCCTGTCTCTGCCTGTTATCCCGAACGCGAACAGCCCGCAGTCCGGATTTTGATGACAACCCTAGACCGACAAAAAACCCGCGTCCATCACGAACAGGAGGCATCGGGTCGGGCCGCGGTCGTTTCGGAAAAAAGCGCATGCAGGGCCCGTGCGCAGCCCCGGGACATCATCTCATGCGCATAGCCCCGCGCATGGTCCAGTCCCGCGAAGCCCCCTAGCCGGTTCGCAGAGCCAGCCATCCCAGCCAGGATTTCAGCCAGAATTTAGGCTGTAGCCCACTTCGGCAGACAACCGGTCTGGCCCCCAAATATGACATCGCGGTTGCCCGGGGTATCGGTTGCGATGACTGGAACCGCCCGGGAATTGGCATCATAAATGACGCGCGACTGTTCGTCGCCCGTCGTTGCTAGAATCATCGCGTGATAGTCCCGCAGCAGCGCCAGGAATTCGGCCCATAGGGCATAGGTTGCAGCAACCTGACCCGAGGATGGCGTGCATTTTCAGCAAATGCCGCAAGTGCAGAATGCAGCCCCCCACTCCGATCACGTCGATCTGCGGAATCTGCCCATCGGCTTCAAGCCTGGAACCGATCCCGAAGCGCTGCGCCGAGCACAAGATCGAATGGCATTACATCGCGCCGGGTAAGTCGATGCAGAATAGCTTCGTCGAGAGCTTCGACGGCAGAAGGCGGGACGAATTTCTCAACAAGACCCTGTTGCGCAACCTCGTCAATGCCCGCGACCTGATCGCCACCCGTGTCGCCGAATACAACGCCACGCGGCCCCATTCCTCACCCAGCCACCAGACACCGGCAGGTTTCGCTCTGCTGTCGACCACTGCAATCGCCCGTCCCGCTGCGTGAGATGAGGGTAGCCGTGTCGAGGAATGGATCAAACCAGATCGACTGCACTCATGAACACCGTTTGGGCAGCATCGCCGCAACCTTTCGATGTGATCCAAGGTGACGGGCCTAGAAGCGTCACGCAACAAACAACGTGGCAAGCTATGCACGGATACCCCCGCGCGGATCCTTCCGACGCCCCATCCCGCGCGGGGTTCGTCGCTATCCGGCGTTCGTGCCCACGCAGAGATGCCTTGAAATGCGGTGTCATTTGCAAGCCGCGGCCAAGGCGACACGCATATGAGATGCCGTACTCCGGCCACATCGGAGTACTAAAACCTATGCATTCCTGTCAGGCGGACCTTGCTGAATAAAAATCCCTTGTCTCCCTTTCACAGGGTCCATATACGGGGCGGCGGAGACGTGGCCGAGTGGTCGAAGGCACACCCCTGCTAAGGGTGCAGGCCCGAAAGGGTCTCGAGGGTTCGAATCCCTTCGTCTCCGCCACTATCCTCTGATTTATTAATAAATATCAGATAGATAGAAGCACAGTGGAGTTGCCTCAGGTTACACATGAGGTTACACACACGTGCAACTCCTTTTCCAAACCGGGTCTATCTGTGTCATGTGTCGGCACATCCAGCTCAAAGCAAATACTTGGTACTACCGCCGTCGTATCCCTGAGGCCTGCCAGGATCTTCATCGTGATCCGGTGTCTCGGAAGAAACAGACCCGCTCTTCTTTTCCCTGAAAACCACCGACAAGACAGAAGCTAGCAAGCGGGCCAACAGCCACACGCTGAGGCTCGACGCCACATGGAAGGCCTACAGGGAAGGCAATGCGAGCCCCAAGGTCTCCTTGGCGCAGCTAGAAGCTGCTGGGCTAAGCCCTGGCGATGGGACGCTTCACGGCGACCTGCCTCCGGTTACAGAGTTCATTGATGAGCTGATGGGGCGCTATGATCAGTTCGAGGAACGCCCTGAGCCCAAGCCCCAGGATAAGCTGACCCTCGATATCCTGATGTCAGGAAAGGTTCCTCGGACCCTCAGCGATGCCAGGGACAAGCATATCGAACTGGGCAAACTCTCCAAGGAGCCCAAACAGATCCAGCAGTTCGAGCGAGCCTGGGCGATTCTCATGGGAATCACCCGAGACATCCCGCTGGATCAACTGAGGCGAGAGCACGCCAACCAGTTCGTGAAGAAGGTGATCAGCCAGGGCAAGGGACCCAACGGCAATGGCCCAGCGACGGTTGAACGCTATCTGAAACAGATCAGCCCCGTCATCACCACCGCCATCCGGGAGTTTGAGCTGCCTATCACCAACCCTTTCCTGGGCGTCGTCATCCCCAACAAAGATGAGGGACAAAGGAAGCCCCGCGAATCGTTCAGCAGTAGCGAGCTCATCGCAATCCAGGCAAAATGTCGGGAGGTGAATGACCAAAGACGCTGGGCAATTGCGATGATGTCGGACAGCGGAGCACGGCTGGCTGAGGTGATTGGGCTTCGCAAATGCGATGTTGTGTTGGATACCGCCGTTCCACATATCATCATCAAAGCCCACGAGGGCAGACGGCTGAAGACCATTGCATCAACCCGAAAGATTCCCCTTGTCGGTGAGGCCCTATGGGCTGCTCAGCAGGCCAGCAGCACTGACGGAGATTTGCTGTTTCCGGTCTTCGCTCCGAAACGCCCATCCGACCCAATCAATGCAGCATCAGCCTCAGCGGCCCTAAACAAGTGGCTCAAGGAGCAAGGGTTAGTTGGTGAGGGCCAGACCCTGCACAGCTTCCGTCATGCCGTCAGGGACCGCCTGAGAGATACGGGAGCCCCCATTGACGTGGCTGATGCGATTGGTGGCTGGGCAAGGCAAAGTGTCGGAGATGGGTACGGCAAGGGGCACAGCCTTGATGTGCTTCAGCAGCACCTAGCCAGGATTGTCCTTGCGGCTTCCGAGTGACCGTTGAGCCCTTATCGGTCGTTCGGCTGCAAAAAGATGACAACGAACGTCAGCGAATGCGTGAACACCTGACGATACGAACGCACTAAAAACCAATCGAACACCCAGCTACCTTGTCTACCAAGTATGCGGTGAAACGGATGCAAGTCACAGTTGCTCTGCCGCAACACGCGCATGCGATCGAACTTTCAGAATGATGGATGCCGTAGAGCGAATTTTCGGTTTCGCTAACATACTGAGCATGATCACCGACTTAGGCTAAACATGCGTAATAAAGTAAGCTTTGGCAACCTATCAGTTACAAGCTCTTCACTTGAACTTTTAGATTACGCGGATGTTGTTGTTAGAGCGGTCTTAGAAAATCAAGAGCCCCGAAAAACATCCCGCAATAGATATTACTTCCTAGATGTCGATCTAGACTATCTCGTGAAAGCAGATCCAACATCACTTTCCCTTTACGGAAGATTTGTTAACGATACTATCTTGGAGCGCGAACAGGTCCTCATTGATGGGAAATTGATTGCGCAACCTGAAAAAATGAAAACCGCTCCTTCGGCTTTTTTCATCTTCAACTTGCTCGACCATCGCCTCACGTATATGCCCGAAACCTCAGGAGCTCCACGACTTAGTACTCTGGGCAATACAATGGAGTTTTTTATTAAGAGGAAGCATGATCAGATACTCCGCGAAAGACATAAGGAGACAGGTCGAACTCTAACCAATCTTCGACAGGATTTCCCGCTTCCAGCGGTTCATCTAACTCCAATAGTTAGTCGCTTGGCTCTCGATGATTTCGTTAAAAAGTTTAGTAAGATAACTTCTATTTCCATTAAGGTAATAAAAAGAAACCAAGATCTTTCCCCGGGTGAATTATTCTTTGAACTCGCGGACGAGGTGGGCGAGTTGGAACCAACGTCTTCGCGTCTCGAAATTCAAGGGGGGAAAGACGGGCTGAATATTATCAAGGCCCAGGAGTTCATTGGGGATGTCGCTGAGCATGGCTATGAGGATGCTCGACTTGTCGGTTTAGATCGAAATGGCGCCAAAATCTCCGGATCAAATGAAGACTTCAGTTTGAGCGTTGTAACGGACGCAGGCCCCGAGGAAGCTAGAGGCCGCGCTGAGCATTTATACGCACAGTATTTGGAATTAAAGCGGAACCGTCAGATTACTATACAGCGTGACGACGCAAAGGAAGATATTGAACGCCTTAAAGAGATACACAAGAAACATGGTTAGGAAGACAAAATTACCGATAGACGATTTATTTGCGGATAAATCTCTGTGGGAGGTGATGAGTGTTTTTCCTAACGGCTTCAAGACTCCCATGTTGGCGAATTATCTTGCGGCGCTTTCGCTGGCCTTATCGCTACCCTTACTTATATGCGGAAGGTACGCAAGACCGACACCATCGAGCAGTTCGGGCGCTTTTATCAATTACATAAATGACCAGCATATCATAAACTTAGTAAAGTCTCTTGCAGGGAGTGGTTTGACACTTAGCGTCGGGATTCTGTCTGTGATTATTGCCGGGTTCGCAATTTTTGCATCTGGCTCGGATGCGAGAATCGTTAAGCTTATGATACTGAAAAATAGACGCCTCTATAAAAACGGAGTGGAGCAAAGAAACGGAAGGCCCACTTTGATTTTTGTTTACTCAATTTTCATTTACGCAATGGTTACGTTTTCCTTTCTTTCTGTGACTTGCCTTACGTCGCTTGCGATTGCCGATACCGAATCAGTCCCGTATAATATCCTAAATGGATTCGCTCCGAGTGCGGTTACGCCCTTTTTCATCTCATTGAGTTCGCTTCTTATTGCGCAGATAGTTTTTACAGTATCTATACTGAAGTCATTTATATGGAACATGTTTCAAGTTCTTGTTCAGATGTCGGCTTTGCGGGTTCTCATGGATGATAGGGGGCAGCCGGAAAGGTCGGAGTGAGGTAGATGGGCGCGGCGTCTCTATATAAGAATCATCCTCCCTAGATCAAAGATCTCCTATAGCCACGCTTTCGCAGGCGTTAAGACTCGATCAAGAATAGGCGATAGCTGGTCATTTTGGTCATTCCAATGACTATTGTGTAGCGACAAAGCCGCCTTGCGACAACACCTACTGATCTGAACGAACTCCCGCTTCGTCCACGAGTGCCGATATTTTAATACCCCCGCATGCACATTTTCTGCTTCCCTAACTTCCGCTCTTTTGGATTGATCCAAAACAGCAGCCATCGCTCCACCATGATATTAGCGTTCATGGTGATACTCAGAGCGTCCCTATTCCATCTCTAGGTGTTCTCGTGGTCCCACCCCCATCACCACCATAATCTATGAGGTTATAGCCTTAGGGTCCCTGTTGATGGTGCATAGCCTACTTAGTCTCGATGATGGCTGGGCCTCCCACCACCTAGGTAAAGGCCTCAGCGAAGCAGCAATGACCAACTTCGACATCCTTGGCAGGGAGCAGAATGCCATCATGCAAGGGCAGAGCCGGGATGTTGTGACCTTCTCCGAGGGTGAGGATGGCAAGGGTCAGGACCTGGCTTTCGGTGAATTGGAGATCTGCCCAGTCCAGGTTCCCTGCGGCTAGTTGCCTCAGAGCAGGGATTTTACCGGCAATCTGTTTGGCGGTCGTTTTGATGGGGTATCGTTTACTAATGATCGCCTTCTAGAATACCCCGAGACCCAATTCGGAGATCAGGCTTTCCCTGGCCGCTTTGGGCTACCTTTCTAGCACCCTTCTGGCCTTGCGGTTCAAAGCGACGATACCATGATCCCAGGCTTCGATCCATGCCCGACCTTTCCGAATACAACATCCTCAGTTAGCGGTGTCGATGATGGCCTATAGTATATAGGGCAGACGCTTTTCTACCACCACCCACCTCGCTATTTTGGGATGATCCAAGATCAGCTAGGTGAGCGGGCTATAGCAATCTAATAATTCACTTCTTCTTCCGTACGCGGTACCTCCTTCGAATAACGGTTGGGCTTTCGATGCTCAAGTCGAAGATGGAGGTAACCCCTAGCACGGCAAGAACATCATCATTCCGATGATCCTTGCAGTGCAGAGCCTCGTGTAGCCACTTGCAGTTACTTCGGAGAGCGGAATCAAGTTCCATAATTTCTGGGTGTAACTCTTTTGCCTTTTGTCCCTGCGCCCTCTTAGATGGCTCATTCCTTCCAGTATCCGATAGTAATCGCCCGACTTTGAGATACTCACGTAGCTTCCTTTGCTTGATCTCACGTACATCCGAGGAACTGCGAGAAAAGATTTCGAAATTGATCGTGTCGGGGGGTATGACTTCAGGCATGTATTTCTTCTTTCGTGTTGGTAGATAAGGCGTCGCATATTGAGCAACCCCAGTTTGCGAATGAATATCGGTTAACAATCTGAGCGATGGTGCCGAGATGCTCACAGCCAGGGCAGAATAGGAGTTCGTTCTCACGGTCTGGAAAAAGGAAGATCTTGTTGGTTAGGATAGTCCGAAGCTGGCCATGCCCGCCTTCAGCTGCGGAAATGACACTAAGGGTCACTTTATCCCTAGCCTCTGAGCTTCGTTCTTTGCAGACGAGTTCAACGAGACGCCTGTTTCTATCGAATATCTCCATGTTCTCTCGCCACTTCGTGGGACTGAAGATGGAATTGTGGGGAGAACGGGCTCTATCCTTTCTTGAATAGTTGTTCTTTCGACAACGGTCGGAGCAGTAGGTTTGGTCTTTTCGCTTCGGGGTGAAGCATGCCCCACAGGCGGGACAAGATATCCCGCCCATGGGCAGTTCGGGGCTGTTAGCCATTAGTAGGTTCTCGGGGTTGTCAGGTGACCGTGCGGAGCTATTGCGGCACGAGAAGGAGTTCTTCCTTCTATAATGTCCGCTTACGGTAACGTTTTTGGACTTTGCGCCAGCGCGAGATGACGGCCACCATTGACGCCCGGGCAATTAGCCCCTTAGAGCCCGGTAGACCGACCTTTCGGACAGCCCTAGGTGCTGGGCTATCTCGGAGCGGCGAAGGCCCTCAGTGGCCAGCTCCTTGACTCTTTGAGCCTGTCTCATGGCTGTGGGGGCTCTGCCTTTGTATTTGCCATCAAACTTGGCCTTGGAGATACCTTCCCGTTGCCGCTCCAACATCATCTGCCGTTCAAACTGAGCCACAGCCCCCATCATGTTCAGGATCAGCTCTCCTGTCGGGGTGCTGGTATCCAGGCCACGATCCAGGATGCGGAGGCTAACGCCCTTCTCCTTGAGCTTGGTGACGATCTGCCCCAGGTGGCCGACATTGCGGGCGAGACGATCAAGCTTGGTGACGATCAGCGTGTCGCCTTCCCTGAGATAGTCCAAGCAGGCCTCAAGCTGCTGACGCTTGCCCACCGAACTCACCTGCTCCTGGAAGAGCTTGGTGCATCCTGCCTGAGTCAGTTCCCTCAGTTGGGCCTCATAGCCTGCCACCTGCTCTAGAGTACTCGTGCGGGCATAGCCGACGATTGCGGTCATTTCCGTTACTCCTGCCAATAGGGTTTAAGAGGTGCGGAGCGATGGGCTGCCAAAAGCCCAAACCCACTCCATTGTCACCATAAAGGGCCTAAATTCGGCAGTGCCTCAGGGGCAGGACCTATTGGCAGGTGAGGTGAGAGTCTCGGAAGCAAGAAAGCCTGCTGAGGTAAGTTCGGAAGGCCCCCGTCCGAAAACAAATAGGGGTCCCAAAGGGTGGGGGTGGGTAAACGAAAGCGCCTTCAAAAATCAGGGATTATGATTGCTGTTATTGTTGTTGCTTGATGAGACTTCGGCCAATTCCAATCAACACTCGCCACCAATTTCATCGCCGCGACAATGGCTTACACCGGCCACTGCTATGAGGTTACACAAAATCGCACACTGAAGTGCACACGGTATTTTCCCCATCTTGTAGTGCATTGATTTTATGTGTATTTATGGGTGATCGGCATCGCCCTGAGTCACTTCATCTCCGCCACCTTCTTCTGATTGCTCAGCAGCAAGCGCGTATCGACGCAGTCATCGCGAGTTGCACCGCGTTGGGCTGACGAATTGCGCGCGCCTTTATATTCATGAGTCCCGCAACAAGTGAGGCGACGGCGGCACTTGGCCGCGTTTCGCCTTCTGGCAAAACCCCGCAAAATCTGGCTCTGCATACGGGACCAAACTGGATCTATGGCCGCCCGCTTTGCCCGCGTAGTCTCGGCAGGTCAAGATTCCTCCCCTCCCTTTCGACAGAGGCAAAAAATGAACGACCTCAGCCCGGTCATCGCAGCGGACAAGGCCCATGTCTGGCACCATCTGAGCCAGCACAAGCAATACGAAACCATCGATCCGCGCGTCTTCGTCGAAGGCAAGGGAATGCGGCTGTGGGATGCCACGGGACGCGAGTTCCTGGACGGCGTCTCGGGCGGGGTCTGGACCGTCAACGTCGGCTATGGCCGCGAAAGCATCGCCAATGCCGTGCGCGACCAGCTGATCAAGCTGAACTATTACGCGGGCGCCGCCGGGACCGTGCCGGGCGCGCTTTTTGCTGAAAAGCTGATCACCAAGATGCCGGGCATGAGCCGGGTCTATTATTCCAACTCGGGCTCGGAAGCGAACGAGAAGGTCTACAAGATGGTGCGCCAGATCTCAGCGCGTCATTACGGCGGCAAGAAATGGAAGATCCTGTATCGTGACCGCGACTATCACGGCACCACGATCGCCACTCTGGCGACCTCGGGTCAGGACCAGCGCGCAACGGCCTATGGCCCCTTCCCCGAAGGCTTCATCCGCGTGCCGCATTGCCTTGAGTACCGCAAGCAATGGGACGTCGAAAACTACGGTGAGCGCGCCGCCGACGCGATCGAGGAAGTCATCCTGCGCGAAGGCCCCGACACCATCGGCGCCATCGTTCTGGAACCGGTGACCGCAGGTGGCGGCGTCATCACGCCGCCGGTCGGCTACTGGCAGCGCGTCCAGGAAATCTGCCGCAAATACGACATCCTGCTGCATATCGACGAAGTCGTCTGCGGCGTCGGCCGCACCGGCACCTGGTTCGGCTATCAGCATTACGGCATCGAGCCGGATTTCGTGACCATGGCCAAGGGCGTCGCCTCGGGCTATGCGGCGATTTCCTGCACCGTCACCACCGAGCGCGTCTTCGACATGTTCAAGGACGCGCCCGAGGACGGGATGAGCTTCTTCCGCGACATCTCGACCTTTGGTGGCTGCACCTCGGGTCCGGCGGCGGCGCTGGAAAACATGCGCATCATCGAGGATGAGGGCCTGCTGGCCAACACCACCGCGATGGGTGAGCGCACGCTGGCCAACCTGAATGCGCTGGCCGAGAAGCACAAGGTCATCGGCGACGTGCGCGGCAAGGGCCTGTTCTGCGGCGCGGAACTGGTTGCCGATCGCGCGACCAAGGAGCCCGCGGATGAGAAGAAGGTGCAGGCCGTCGTTGCCGACTGTCTGGCGCAGGGTGTGATCATCGGGGCGACCAATCGCTCGATCCCCGGCTTTAACAACACGCTGTGCCTGTCGCCGGCGCTGATCTCGACCGCCGATGACATCGACACGCTGACGAATGCCATCGACGGGGCGCTGACACGCGTCTTCGGATAAGGCAGGATGGCGGCCCGAAATGCTTCTGGCCGCCATGCAGATACCGCCCGAGACCTTCCTGATCGACCGTGCCTCGGCCCAGCCGCTGCAGTTGCAACTGCGGCGGCAAATCGTTCGTGCCGTGCACGAGGGGCGCTTGCGACCGGGCGAGAGGATGCCGTCAAGCCGCGCCTTGGCCGCGCATCTGGGTGTCGGGCGGATCACCGTCACACAAGCCTATCTGGACCTCGTGGCGACGGATTACCTGACGGCGCAGGGGCGTTCGGGCTATTTCGTCTCGGACCGGGTCGAGGAGCTGCGGCCCGAGCCGCCGCATGAACCGGGTGCCACCCGTTTCGACTGGTCGGCGCATCTGGACGGACGCAACCTTGCCGCCAAACGCAAGGACCGGCCAACCGATTGGCGGCGCTATCCCTATCCCTTCCTCTACGGCCAGACCGACGACCGGCTGATCGACCATGCGGCCTGGCGCGATTGCGCGGTGCGGGCACTGGGGCGGCGCGATCTGGGGGCGCTGTCGGACGATCAATATGACGGCGACGATCCCGAGTTGGTCGATTTCATCATCCGTCACCTGCTGCCACGGCGCGGAATTCTGGCCCATCCGGACCAGATCCTGCTGACCCTTGGCGCGCAGAACGCGTTGTGGATGATCTGCGCCATCCTGCTGGATCGAGGTGCGGCCTGCGCCATCGAGGAACCCGGTTATCCCGGCCTGCACGAGATCCTGCGCACGCTGGGCAGCGACGTGCGCCCTGTTCAAGTCGACAATGATGGCCTGCCGCCCGACCGCATTCCTGAAGGGGTGTCGGTGGTCTTCACCTCGCCCAGCCACCAATGTCCGACCAACCGCACCATGCCGCGCGCGCGACGCGAGGCGCTGCTGCGGCTGGCCGATCAGCGCGGCTTCGTTGTGGTCGAGGATGATTACGAATTCGAGATCCCGTTTTCCGGCGCGTCCTCTCCGGCGCTGAAGGCGATGGATCGCAGTGGTGCGGTCATCCATATCGGGTCGTTCTCGAAATCGGTCTTTCCGGGGCTGCGGCTGGGTTACATCGTGGCCGACCCCGCCTTCATTGCCGAGGCTCGGGCATTGCGCGGGATGATGCTGCGCCATCCGCCCGGCCATGTGCAGCGGACCATGGCCTATTTCCTGTCGCTGGGTCATTACGACCGGCAGGTGAAACGGATGCGCGACAGCTTTGCCGAGCGCCGCCGGATCACCGCCGATGCTCTGGCGCGACACGGGCTGGACGCGGGCCAGCCGGGGGGCGCGGGTGGATCGAGCTTCTGGCTGAGGACGCCACCCGGCATCGACAGCGACATCCTTGCCCGTGCCCTCAAGGCCGATGGCGTGCTGATCGAGCCGGGGCGGGCTTTCTTTCTGGAAAGCGAGGCAGGCAGGGGGCATTACCGGCTGGCCTATTCCTCGATTCAGGCTGGCCTCATTGACGAAGGCGTGCGGCGGATTGCGCAGGGTTGCGCGCGTCTGGCCGCGTCGGGCTAGGGGGACTTCGCGTCCCCCGTCCATCGGTTCCCGATGGCCTCCCCCTGCGGGATATTTCCGCCAGAAAGAAGACCGGTACGGGCGGGTTTGACATCACCGGGGTGTCGCGACAGAAAACGCCCATGTCGACATTACAAATTCGCGAATCCCTTTCCCGGCGCCGTCTTTTGACCATTGCAATTGCCGCAGCTGGCGGCGCGCTGTTCCTGTTCCTGCACCTGCCGCTTCCCATGCTGCTGGGGCCGATGCTGGCCTGCCTGATCGCGGCGCTGGCCGGGATGCCGATGGCCGATGCAGGGTGGCTGGGTCAGTTGATGCGCACGATCCTTGGGGTCGCGGTCGGAGCCTCGATCACGCCGCAGGTGTTGTCCAGCCTGCCCGATATCGCGGCGTCGCTGATCTTTGTGCCGGTGTTCATCGGGGCGATTGCGCTGATCGGGTACCCGCTGCTGCGGCGCGTCTTTGGCTTTGACCACGCCACGGCATGGTATGGTGCGATGCCCGGCGGGCTGCAGGACATGCTGGTCTTTGGCGAGGAGGCAGGCGGCGATATTCGCGCGCTGTCGCTGATCCATGCGACGCGGGTGCTGGTCATCGTCACCGTCGCGCCGTTGCTGATGACCATGTTCTGGCAGGTGGACCTGGCCCAGCCCCCCGGCGCACCGATGAGCAGCGTTGCCCCGCATGAGCTGGGGCTGATGATCGCCTGCGGCTATCTGGGCTGGAAGCTGGCCGAGCGGGTGAACCTGTTCGGCGCCTCGATCCTGGGGCCCATGATCCTGACCGCGGCGCTGTCGCTGGCCGGGCTGATCCAGCATCGCCCGCCAGCCGAGATGATCCAGCTGGCGCAGTTCTTCATCGGCATCGCAGTCGGATCGAAATATGCCGGGATCACCCTGCGCGAGTTGCGGCTGCATGTGACGGCAGGGCTGGTCTATTCGCTGATTTTGGCGGTGATCAGCCTTGGCTTCATCGAGATCATCGTGACGCTGGGTCTGGCGCCGGGGCTGGATGCGTTCCTTGCCTTCCTGCCCGGCGGTCAGGCCGAGATGATCGTCATCGCCATCATCGCGGGCGCCGATCTGGCCTATGTCGTCAGCCACCACCTGCTGCGCATCGTGCTGGTGATCGTGCTGGCTCCGATCGTCGCCCGCCTGTTCGGGCGCTAGATGTTCATCTGCGTTCCGATTTCGACCACGCGTCCGGCCGGGATGCGGAAGTAATCCGAGGCCCCGGCAGCATTGCGTGCCAGCGTGATAAACAGCCGCCCCTGCCATGACGGGACGCGGCTGCGCGTCGACAGCCTGATCCGGCGACGCGACAGGATGAATGAGGTCGCCATGATGTCGAATTTCCAGCCCTGACGGCGGCATTGCAGAAGCGCGCGCGGCACGTCGGGTTCCTCGGCATAACCGTAGCGCAGCTCGATCCGGCGGAAGCGACCGTTGATTTCGTCGATCTGGACCCGTTCAGACGAGGGCATGCGCGGCACGTCATGGGTGGTGATGGTCAGGATGACGTTCTGCTCATGCAGCGCCTTGAAGTGCTTGAGGCTGTGCAGCAGGGCCGCCGGCGCAAGGTCGGGGGTCGAGGTCAGGAATACCGCCGTGCCGGATACCGTGGCGATGGATTCCGATTTCTCGATCTGGCCCAGCAGCACATCCAGCGGCAGTTCGGCCTCGCGGTCCTTGATCTGCACGATGGAGCTGCCCCGGATCCAGCTGGCCATGATGATCAGCATGATCGCGGCGATGCCCAAGGGGACATAGCCACCCTCGGCGACCTTCATCAGGTTGGCGCCCAGGAAGACCACGTCCAGCAGCAGCAACGGCAGCATCATCGCCACCGACAGCCACAGCGGCAGTTTCCAGTGCTTGTGAGCGACGATCATCGCCAGCGTTGCGGTCACCACCATCGTGCCGGTGACGCTGATCCCATAGGCCGAGGCCAGACTGGAGGACGAACCGAACACCACCACCAGCGTCAGCACGCCAAACATCAGCCAGCGGTTCACGGCAGGCAGATAGATCTGGCCCTGATGTTCGTCCGAGGTGTGGCGGATCTTCATCCGCGGCAGCATGCGCAGTTGCACCGCCTGCTGGGTCAGCGAGAAGGCCCCGGTGATCACCGCCTGGCTGGCAATGATCGTCGCCATGGTGGCAAGGATCACGACGGGCAGCAGCGCCCAGTTGGGGAACAGCAGATAGAAGGGGTTCGCCATGGCGGCGGGGTTCGACAGGACCAGCGCGCCCTGACCGAAATAGGTCAACAGCAGCGCCGGAAAGGCCACGAACAGCCATGCCAGCTGGATCGGCTTGCGGCCGAAATGGCCCATATCGGCATAAAGCGCTTCGGCCCCGGTCACCGCCAGAAAGACTGCACCCAGCACGATCAGGCCCAGCTTTCCGTTATCCACGACAAAGCGGAAGGCATGGATCGGATTCAATGAGGCCAGAACCTCGGGCGCCTGCAGCATCCAGTGGACGCCGCCCGCCGCCATGACCAGAAACCAGACCAGCGTGATCGGACCAAAGAAGCGGGCCACGGCCTCGGTCCCGCGGTTCTGGACCAGAAACAGGCCGATGATGATGACAATGGCGATGGGCTCGATAAAGGGATCGACGCCATGCGTCACCAGCTTCAACCCCTCGATGGCCGACAGGACCGAAATCGCCGGGGTGATGGCGGCATCGCCATAAAACAGCGCCGCGCCGATCAGGCCCAGCGTCAGGATCGCGCGGTTGGGCTTGCCCATGGCGCGCTGCGCCAGTGCCAGCAGCGACAGGGTCCCGCCCTCGCCTTCGTTATCGGCATGCAGAAGGATGATGACATATTTCAGCGTCACCACCAGAACCAGCGCCCAGACGATCAGCGACAGGACGCCCAGCACGTCCTCGCGCTGGACACCGCCATGGCTGGCACCTGCGGCCAGCATGGCCTCGCGGAAGGCGTAAAGGGGGGAGGTTCCGATATCGCCATAGACGACGCCGATCGCCGCGAGCGAGAGCGACATCAGCCCCGCGCGCTTGGGCTCGGTATCGGAAAAGTGAGTGTCCAAACTGGCCATTTAGTTATTCCTGATCGCGGAGCGATTCTCCGCAGACCCGCCACAATGCCGCAGGGCAGCATAAAGGTTCGATTGGGATTTGCGCCCATCGGATAAGGAATTCATAAAGACTGTGGACAAGATGCAGCCCGTATCGCCACAACCGGATCATGGAACCTGTTGAAACCCCACGCCTGAATGACAATCGCCGCTGGATGACCGCACCCACTTTGGGTGGGTTCATCGGAGCGGCGCTCATCCTGATCGCGATAGGAACCGTGGTCGGCTCGGCCCGCCATGTCCTGCCGGAATCGGTCGCCATCCTGTTGTTTATGATGGGGGTTCTGGTCAGTGCGGCAGGCTTCGGCTTCTGGGTCGGGATCGCCAGCGCCATCGGTGCGCTGGCGGGTTTCAACTTCCTTTATGTCGAACCGCATTTCTCGCTGCATATCGGAGAGCCGCAGGACATCATCAAGCTGGTAGTGTTCCTGCTGGCCGCCGGGATCACCGGGCTGATCTCGGGGCGGCTGCGAGAGCAGGTCGATGCCGCCGAGGGGCGCGCGCGGGCGCTGGAGGTGGTTTCGCAGGTGTCGAGTGACCTGACCCATGTGTCGTCCCAATCCGAGATCGCCAAGGTCGCGGTGCGCCACCTGAACGCACTGGCGCAGGGTCCGGCGCTGGCGCTTGGCCCGGTCGACGGGCAGTTGCGCATGTTGGCATCGGAACCCGAGGGCTATCTGCCCGATGCCAGCGAACTTGAGGCCGCCGATGTCGCATGGCGGCGGGGACGGCCGGAATTTGCGGCGGCCCATGGCTGGAACGGATCGCGCCTGACCTTTTATCCACTGTCGGGCGATGGCGGGAAAAGCGCGACCCCGGTTCTGGGTCATGCCCGCATCTCGCCCGACCGGCGGGATCACGGCTGGCGCGAACAGGCGATTGACGTTGTCCTGCAACAATCCGGGCAGGCAATGCAGCGTCTGTCGCTGAGCGAGGCCGCCGAAAACGAACGCCGCCGCGCCACCAGCGAACAGATGCGAGCGGCGCTGCTGGCCTCGCTGTCGCATGACCTGCGCACGCCCTTAGCGACAATTCTGGGGTCGGTGACCACCTTGCGGGAACTGGGCGACACGCTGGCCCCGGCGGCGCAGGACGACCTGCTGGCCGCGATCGAGGAAGAAACCGGGCGACTGGGCCGCTACGTCGAAAAGCTGCTGCAACTGACCCGCCTGCAATCGGGCATGGAAGTGCATCTGGCTTGGGTCGATGCGGGTGATGCGGCGTTGGCCTCGGTCAACCGGGCGCGGCGGGCTTGGCCCAATGCCCGGATCGAGATCGCGATGCCGACGCTGCCGATGATCCGGGCCGAAGCCGGGCTGCTGGAACAGGCCGTCTTCAACCTGATCGAGAATGCGGTGAAATACGCCCCCGGCGTGATCCGGGTGACTGGCGCGCTGGATGACCGGACGCTGGTCCTGTCGGTCGAGGATCGCGGGCGCGGGTTGCCGCAGCCGATCACGGAATGGCTGTCCTCGGACAGCATGACGCGTGCGCCGCAGGGATCCGGCCTGGGTCTGCCGATCAGCAAGGGGATCGCCCGTTCGCTGGGCGGGACCATCGCCGCCCACCGCAACCCGCAGGGCGGCACCGTGATCGAGATCCGCCTGCCGGTCCCCGAGGATCACGGCGCATGAGCGCAAGACAGCGCATCCTGATCGTCGACGACGAGCCCCAGATCCAGCGTTTTCTTGGCCATGCCCTGAACGCGGCGGGCTATGACACGCTGCTGGCCGCCAATGGCCATGAGGCGCTGGCCAGCATCACCGCGCAGGAACCCGACCTGATGATCCTTGACCTTGGCCTGCCGGACATGAACGGCAAGGAGGTGATCGAGCGGTTGCGCCTGCGCTCGGATCTGCCGGTCATCGTGCTGTCGGCCCATGATCAGGAAATGGAAAAGATCATGGCGCTGGATCTGGGCGCGGATGACTTCGTGGCCAAGCCCTTTGGCATCGGTGAATTGCTGGCCCGGCTGCGCGTCAGCCTGCGTCCGCGTCGGGCCGCGCGGGTGGATGTGATCCGGCAGGACGGGCTGACCATCGATCTGGACGCGCATCAGGTCAGCCGAGGCAGCGACCTGCTGAAGCTGACGCCCAAGGAGTTCGACCTGCTGGCGGCGCTGGCCTCGAATGCGGGGCGGGTGATGACGCATCGCAAGCTGTTGCAGCAGGTCTGGGGGCCCGCGCATGTCGATGACGTGCCCTATCTGCGGGTCTTCATCGGGCAATTGCGGCAAAAGCTGGAACTGGACCCGGCGCGCCCGATGCTGATCCTGACCGAACCCGGCATCGGCTATCGCTGGGCGCAGCCCGAAGGGGGACTGACATGAGCATCCGCGTTTTGCGCGCATCCGACCACCGCCGCATGCCGTGGAAGAATGGCCGTGGTGAGACGGTCGAGATCGCGGTTTTCCCCGAGGCTGCGGGCCTGGACGACTTCCAATGGCGCGTCAGCATGGCCGGCGTGACCGAAGATGGTGAGTTTTCGATCTTTCCGGGGATCGACCGAACGCTGGCGGTGCTGAGCGGCGAGGGCATCGAGCTGCATGTCGCGGGACGCGGCCCGCAGCGGCTGACGCGCGACTCCGACCCGCTGGCATTTCCGGCCGATGCGCCGACGGCGGCGCGTCTGGTTCAGGGTCCGATCACCGACCTGAACGTGATGACCCGGCGCGGGCAGTATATGCATCGGCTGGCGCGCGATGCCGGGCCTTGCGAGCTGCGGCTGATCCTTGCCACTGCCCCCCTGACCCTGTCCCTTGCCGGGCAGGTTCACGCGCTTGGCCCTTTGGATGTGCTTTATTGCGACGGCCCCGAGGCAGCGTTGCCGCCGGGGCCGATCACCAATGCCTGGCTGATTGAGATCAGCCGCGCGACCTAGCTCCAGCCAAGCGCCGGGGCGACATGCTTCAGGATGCCCTCCAGCACATGGACGTTGTAATCAACGCCCAACTGGTTCGGGATGGTCAGCAGCAGGGTATCCGCCTCGGCAATGCCCTCGTCGGCGCTGAGCTCCTTGATCAGCTGATCCGGCTCGGCGGCATAGCCCCGGCCAAAGATCGAACGGGTCTGGTCGATGAAACCGATCTGGTCTGCCTCCTTGCCGCCGCGCCCGAAATACATCCGGTCACGGTCGTCAAGCAGCGGAAAGATCGAACGGCTGACCGAGACGCGCGGCACACGCTCATGCCCGATCTCGGCCCAAGTCTCGCGATACAGGCGGATCTGTTCGGCCTGCTGGACATGGAAGGGCTTGCCGTTTTCATCGTCCTTGAGCGTCGAGCTTTGCAGGTTCATCCCCAAAGTCGCCGCCCATTTCGCCGTCGCATTCGAGGCCGCGCCCCACCAGATGCGATCACGCAGACCCGGCGAATGCGGTTCAAGCCGCAGCAGACCGGGCGGATTGGGGAACATCGGGCGCGGATTGGGCTTGGCGAAGCCATGACCCTGAATGACGTTCAAAAACACCTCGGCATGGCGACGGGCCATATCGGCGTCGGTCTCACCCTCAGTAGGGGCATAGCCGAAATGCCGCCAGCCATCGATGACCTGCTCGGGAGAGCCCCGGCTGATCCCCAGTTGCAACCTGCCCTGAGAGATCAGGTCCGCCGCGCCCGCGTCCTCGGCCATGTAAAGCGGGTTTTCATAGCGCATGTCGATGACGGCGGTGCCGATCTCGATCGACTTGGTGCGCGCACCCACCGCAGCCAGCAGCGGGAAAGGCGAGCCAAGCTGGCGGGCAAAGTGATGCACGCGGAAATAGGCACCGTCCACGCCCAATTCCTCGGCGGCGACGGCAAGATCGATGGATTGCAGCAGCACGTCTTGCGCGCTTTGGGTCTGCGAGCCGGAATCCGGCGTCCAATGACCGAAGGAAAGAAAACCGATCTTCTTCATGTTGTCCTTTCTAGGGCGGCTCTGTGCCACGGCGGATCGCGAAGTTCGGCCGCAACATGGTCGATGAAGCGGCGAAGCTTTGCGGGCATCGGATTGACGGGCGGCCAGACGGCCACGATGGGCAGGGCCTTGGTCGGATGGGCG
This sequence comes from Paracoccus sp. PAR01, assembly GCF_014851995.1. Taxonomy (NCBI): domain Bacteria; kingdom Pseudomonadati; phylum Pseudomonadota; class Alphaproteobacteria; order Rhodobacterales; family Paracoccaceae; genus Paracoccus; species Paracoccus sp. PAR01. The sequence goes on along the minus strand of NZ_JACVAW010000019.1, from coordinate 52,727 downwards.
GCAAGGATGCGCTCCAGCCGGCCATCGGCCAGCGCGGCGGCGACGATGAAGCCCGGCAGCATCGCCAGACCCAGACCGGCAATGGCCATGTCGCGGATCGCCTCGCCATTGTTCAGCGACAGCCGCCCCTCGACCAAGGGCGAGACATAGCGGTCACGATCCTGAAACTGCCACAACTGACTGTTCGGGATATGGCTGTAGCCGATCACCTGATGGTCGCGCAGATCGGTCAGGGTTTCAGGTCGGCCGTGCCGATCCAGATAGGCGGGGCTGGCGCAGGCGATGCTGTCATCCTCGCACAGCTTGCGCTGCATCAGCGCATTGTCACGGGACTTGCCGATGCGGATGCCGATATCGAACCCCTCGCGCGCCAGATCGCGGCTGCGGTCGTCATAGCTGACATTGATCGCCAGATCCGGGTTCTGCGCCGCAAACCCGGCGATGATCGGTCCCAGATGCATGATCCCGAAGCTCATCGGGGCCGAGATCGACAGGCTGCCGCGCAAGGGCGCGACCCCGTCCATGTCCCATGCCGTGCTTTCGGCGGCGGCAACCAGTTCGTTCAGCGCCGGGCGCAGCCGTTCGGCCAGTCGCAACGCTGCCTCGGTCGGCGTAATCCGGCCCGCATTGCGGCGAAATAGTGCCGCGCCCAAGGTCGCCTCAAGGTCGGTGATGCGTTTGCTGACCACGGATTTCGACAGGTTCAGCCGCGCTGCCGCGGCGGTGACCGTGCCCAGTTCAAGCACGGTCAGGAAAGTCTCAAGGTCGTTCAGATCATAGCGCATGCGCCACAAGATAGGCGAGCGACGCTTCCCCGGCTAGACCAAGATGTTCGGCTGTAGCGAACACGAGGTTCGCAACTGCGTCAGTGGCGGAAACGACCGGACCCGCCGATATTCGACCCAACGAAAGGAGGCCCGTCATGGAGCTCACCGGAATTCACCACCTGACGGCGATCACCGCCAAGGCCCGCGAGAACAAGCAGTTCTATACCGATGCGTTGGGTCTGCGGCTGGTCAAGAAAACCGTCAACCAGGACGACACCAGCGCCTACCACCTGTTCTATGCCGACGGGCTGGCCAGTCCCGGCAGCGACCTGACCTTCTTTGACTGGCCGGCAGCGCCCGAACGTCGCGGCACCCATTCGATCAGCCGTACCGGGTTGCGTATCGGCAAGGACAGCTTCGATTTCTGGGCCGCACGGTTGAAGGATCGCGGCTTGAGCGCAGGTGAGATCACCGAACTCGACGGCCGCGCCAGCCTTGATTTTGACGACCCCGAAGGCCAGCGCTTCCGCCTGACCGAGGATGTCGCCGGCATCACCGCCAACGCATGGGCTAAAAGCCCGGTCCCGGCGCAGCATCAGATCAACGGGCTTGGTCCGATCACCATCTCGGTCCCCGATCTGGCGCCGACCGAAATCGTGCTGACCCATGTGCTGAACATACGCAAGACCCGCGAATATGCCAGCCCCGACGGGCAGGGCAGCGTCCATGTCTATGAAATGGGCGCGGGCGGTCCCTCGGCGGAACTGCATGTCGCGGTCCAGCCGGATCTGCCGGTGGCGCGTCAGGGCGCGGGCGGTGTCCACCACGTCGCGTTCCGCGTGCCGAACCAGCCCGCGATCCATGACTGGGCGCAGCGCCTGAACGAACTGCGCATCCCGAGTTCCGGCGAGGTCGAGCGCTACTATTTCCGCTCGCTCTATTTCCGCGAGCCGGGCGGCAACCTGTTCGAGCTGGCCTCGGATGATCCGGGCTTCGCCGTCGATGAGCCGCTGGAGACCTTGGGCGAATCCCTGTCGCTGCCGCCCTTCCTTGAAGGTCGCCGCGAACAGATCGAAGCCCGACTGAAACCTCTGGATTGACGAAAGGGCCGCCGGCATCCCCGGCGGCCTTTATCATTCGGCAGCCTTGTCCTGGCACGGGCCGTGAATATCCTCGATCTCGCGCGCCACCAACTCCTGCAGCCGCCACAGGTTGCGGTCATGGATGCCGAATTCCTGCAAATGCAGAACGGTATTGAACAAATATTCCGCACAAGAGCCCACCGGTCCGCAGGCCCGCGCCAGCACATGGGCGACCTGTTCCAACGGCAGCTTGCTGAGGATGCGCGGACCCGTCGGACCCGCCCAAAAGACCAGCGCCCGCATCCGACCCTTAGGCGTGTGCACCGGAATCCAGCGCACCATGCCAATATTCTCGCGAAAGCGGATCTCGCGTACGATCATGCGGCGGATCTGGGCCAGCCGATCACCCTCGCGCACGCGATAGATGACCCCATCGCAGCGCCCGCCCCGCTCCAGCGCCATCATCAGCCCCAATTGCTGCGGCGAGCCGCGCCAGCGATGCATCTTGAGACAAAAGGAACGGTGCCAGCCATAGGCACTGGCCCGCACATGCTCGACCGCGTCGAAATCCGGCTTCCAGATCAGCGAGCCATAGGCAAAGACCCAAAGCGGTGCCTCACCCAGATCGGTGTGATAGTGCCGCGCCAGTTCCTCGATCCCGTCATCACCCAGCGGCGTCCAACCCGGCTCGGGCCCAAGATCGGGCTCGTCGCGCAGCGTCAGGGCGACATGGTCGGCGGTCAGAGCCATCCGTCGCAGCGCGTCGCTATCCGGTGTTGGAACGATTACCATTCGTCTCTCGAAGGGCTGCAGTCTGATGCTTCAAGGGAAGAACAAACTTGGCTTCGATGCAACCCGTTAGGCAGTCTAGCTCCCACGCTGGACAGTTCGAGTAGGTTTTCGATGCCGATTGAGCCCAAATCAAACGCTCTTGATGTCGATTTGCGCTCATCATCTACAAGTCTGGGCTGAAGTCTCTAACGCCTTTAGCAGGGTTCTGACGAACTCGGACCAAGCGTCATTTTCTGGCGATGTGCCTGGTTGTTTCCGGGCTTTTGGGTTCAGGATTGGTAATTTGTGTGGGGTTTTCTGTCCAGCATTGGGGTTTTCGGGAGCTGGAATGCAGAAAGCCGCCCTTGGGCGGCTTGGTGTTTTGGATTGGTTGCGGGGGCAGGATTTGAACCTGCGACCTTCAGGTTATGAGCCGAAAGCCTAGCGATTACAATAAGTTAAAAAAAGCAGCTACTTAGAAGACATGTCTTTGTTTAAGCGGAATTTTCGTCTCCGCGCACCTCCGCGTTCACAGACATTCACATGCAAAACAGGCGTTAAGCGCACAGTCGCAGGTTGATGTGGCGTTGATGTAGCCAGCGCACCCTCCCGGCAGATCATCATCTTGAAGCTTCACGTCGGCCTTCATTTCCGATGCGCATGAAGCCCAAGCTCGGCCCACATCCAGCCGAAATCGTACTCGGCAATCGGACTCTCCCCATGCCCGGCACTGCGGTTTTCAAGCATCTTCAGCCAATCGATGACCTTCTCGCGCCCCGCAGCCGTCCGGACCGCTTGGCGAGGTGATTTGCCGCCCAGTGCCGGGATCGGCGTGTCCAGGGTTTCGCGGTAGTGCTTGTCGAGGTAATCCCGCAGGAGCTGGCGCGCAATCTCGGGCGGGATTTCGTCGGCTGCCTCGCGTGGCTCGTCACGCTGCTGGTCGACCCGCATCTGCTCCACCGTCCGGATCGTGATCAAAGGCGACCTCAACAGGTCTCCGGCGGCCGCGCCGATCAACGCCTGGACCTTGGCCGCTCGCTCGGCCGAGTTGACGGCCATGTGCAGCGTCTTGCCTTTCAGTTCCACGGAGCCCAGAACGGTCGCCCCCTCCATCTGCGTGTCCAGCATGATGCCAGCAGGCTCTTTGCCGTCACGCCCCTTCCGCGTGGCCAGCCAGTTCCAGAACTTGGCGCCCTCGGGAAAGAAGCCCTTCACCCGGTCCAGCCGCTCCGCCACAGCTTTCTGCGTGACGCCACTGGCAAGCGGGTAACGCAGGTCGTGGAACAGCACATCGTCGCCGTCAGAATTGGTGAACTTCGGCTGCGCCCGGGTGAGGGCGCGGTCGATCTCGATGAACAGCCAGGCGGAGGTGAAGATTGGTGCGCAGCCCAGGAGCTGGTCGCGGGTGAGCCGCAGCACATCTCGCTTCTTCAGCTTCAGGGCGTCGCGCAGCCCCGCAAACAAAAAATCCACCGCCTCGGCGCGAAAGGGCAACAGCGCCCCGGAGATGACGTGATGATCCCGCTCGGGTACCACCCGCACGGCGATCCGATCCCATTGCTTCAGCGTGCGCGTGGACGATTTCTCCCTCACCGTGACCGGCGCGGCATCCGACAGCAGATCGCGCAGGACCATTGAGGTGCCGGGCTGAATCTCGCTGACTTCATACAGGCTGACCGGTGCATCCCGCAACGCGGCGAAATACTCCCGATTCAGGGCCGTTTCCTTCCAGCCGCGCCGCTTCAGGTAAAGATCGACCATGTTGCCGTCCTCATACCGCTGGCCAAGGAAATCCTCGAACCCACACCCCCAGAGGACCCCTGACCACTGCTCACCCAGCAGGTCGGCCAAACCGTCCTGGTCGATCTCGAATTCCTCCAGCGCCGGCATGAGATGTTCGGCAATCACATCCTGCAACCGCTCCCGCCAGTCGCCTTCCCGGCCAATGAATGCCAGAATATCCGAGATGTCGTTGCGTTCGGCCATTACCTGTGCGCTCTCCGTCTGCCTAGTGACCGATCTCCGCTGGATGTCATCGCGCTGGACGGTCATTGCCTCAGCGCGCCCATCCCCTGCATCGAATTGGCCGGCCTCGTAAAGTCGGCCGGTGAGCCGCATTGCGACCATTATATACTCTGCTGTTTGAAAGCGTGCCACCCCCCGGGCGGCGGCCAAAATAGTCCCCGAGGCCGTTCATGCGGATATGATGTTGCAAAGCCGCCACCCAGGATGTTGGCCACTGATTATGATGGGAAACCGCCACCCTGACAGTGCGACGGGAAATCGGTCATGCGTGACAGACGCAGCGATTGACAGGTCAGAGCCCAAGGCTGCCATTCGAAGCTTGCCGATGCTGCGCGGCGACACTCCATTCCGGCCGCTAGTCTAGGATGCGCCGAGGCTTGGCGCTGCCCGTTTACGATAAAGACTAGAACTGATTCAGCGCTATCTCCACGCGCGACAGGTCGAAGACAGAGACGCCTCTGCTCTGCGCCAACCCCGCGGCGTCGTTCCAAATCGGGTTCGCTTGGAGCTTTACCGGCTGAATCAGTGGGATGCCGACAAGCATCGCTGGTTCTTCATCCCCCTTTCGGATTCGCTCCTGCAAACGAAGCAGCGTATCAACTTCGGCTTGGGTGCGAACCTGGAGAAGGCCGAACTTCGTAACCGCGACGGCGATGAACGCGCTGGAGAACAAAGCCGTTTGACCTTTATGTGGATGAAGCAGTCGGCCATCCTCATATGGGGACGCCTCTTTCAATGGTTGCTCCCGATCTTCGGCACCTTCTAACTTCGCCTTATCTGTCGGATTTGTAGCCAGTTCGGAAACGGTGTCGTTGGAAGGTTTAACCACACTGTCGTCTGCCTCTGGCAACTGATCGCTCCAGCCAAGCTGTTCTTCAGACAAATCGACGTCCATGCCGCCCGGCTCTGCAAGGATCACCAATGCTCGCTGCGCGCTTCTTTCTAGTGTAAAATCACTGGCGCTTGTCAACGCAAACCCGGGTGCGATGCTCGTCAACCAAGCCTGATGCATCGCTTGCTGATGCAGCATCGCCTCGCGGGGCGAGAAGGGAACGTCATCCACAGGGGGATCCCAGAGGACAGTGACGGGTTCCTCCGCTCGAACGTCCGTTACCCATCGCGTTGCGGCTACCCATTGTAGCGGCCGCACTTGCTTCGATCCTGCGAAAACTTGCACGCGACCGAATTGCCTTTTGCCTTCGGTCACGCAACTCGGGACTCCGGTGCCGAGAAAGTCCTTTCCCGTCAGCGAACCCTTAGCCTCGGCCAGTACATGCCTTTGGCGCGTGGGGCACCACGCGAGCCAGTCCGGTATGTCGCCCGGCCCTGATCGTCTGACGTCAACCGAGCCCCGAACGGTAAGACCGTGCCGCTTTAGTGAGAGGAAGCTGGTAAAGCCCAGATGCTGTTGAAGCAAAGCCCGAGCAAAGAAGCGCCCATACAGCCCGGAATAGGCGCGACGCAATTCGGCGCTCTCGGCGAGGTCCCCAGCCCACCTAAGCCAGTGCCCGTCGCTCGTGCTGAGCTGAGATCGAAAGAGTCCGAGCCAAGCCGTTGCCAATGGTGACCCTTGAAGCGTTTCCTCAGCGGCTGCGGCCGCGATCCACAGAAGATTTATCGGAATTTTGCCCCGATAGGAGCGCCCCAGGCCGTCGTTGAAGCGATGGTGGGTCCATCGGTGGTATCGCATCCAAAGAACCCCAATATTCGAACAACATAGCCGCCAGAACATCATAGAAAACTGAACAAGGTGCAACCTGTTGGTCACACTGCATCGCCGAAGCCCGTCATCTTTCCGCCCAGTGCCAGTTGAAGTGCGGTGTCGTCTCTGCGAGAGGCGTGAATGATCAATCTATAAGGTTGCCGCGACCGTTCTGTCGCAACGCTATCCGTTCGCTTGCCGTGACCGCGAGCTGCTTTCGACTGGCAGGTTTGTCCGCTTGCCGGTCATTCCTTCCCCCAGTTCACCGGGCAAGCTCCGATGCAGCGATCGCTGCAATCTCCAGGTCAACTTTTGCTAGCGGATCGTCGTCCTCCAGAAACCAAGCTGCCGGCAATCCCGTCCACGCGAGAATCCACTGCAGCAAGCGGTAGCGTTCCAGACCTGCAGCTTCCGCCACCACATTCAGCCTTTTATGGAAGCGTCCCGGCTTAGTGGCGACCGGGCGGTCAGGATCGCTAAGATCCGGATTGGTAAAGATATTGGCAAAGTCGAAGCCGCGTTCACCGATCAGACCGTGCGGGTCGATTGCGCGCCAGCCGCGATCACGGAAGTCGAGCACATTGTCGTGGTGGAGGTCACCATGAAGGACGGACTGCTCTCCTGGATCAGCAAGCAAGGTCTGTGCTGTCTGGAAGCTTTGGACCAGAATGCCCCCATGCCTTGCAGCGGCGGTTGCAAGGTCATGGAACCAAAGGTGCAGAGGAACCAGATCGGGCAATGTGCCGGGACGCTGGCGATGCAGCCGGTCAGCGGTCGCACAAAGAATGCAGCAGGCGTCATCGTCCTCACCAGAACGAGCCATATCGGCCAATGACCGCGTGCCCGTGGCACGTTCGATCAGAACGGCATACTTGTCGCGTGCAAAGACCTCGGCCGCGCCATCGCCGGCCCACCACTCCATCAGGGCCGCTCCTCGCTGCTGATCCGGCTGCGATGACAGTTTCAACATCGCAGGCGCGCCCCGCCGCAGCACCGGAAGAAGGTGGGCAGTCGGGGTGATAATCGGTTTGCCATCGGCAACCAGACCCCAGCGCTGCAAGTAGGGCTCAAACATGACGTTCTCTATAAGCCGTCATGGGTGCGGGCGCCATGTGAGCAATGGCTGAGGCTCACATTTGTCGGCCTGGTATACCTACCGTGCCGCCGGCCGGATTCATGAGGGGTGGCAGATTTCAGCATAGTATCCCAGTTCATGAACGCGCCCCAGACCGGCCTCCCTACTTGCAACTTACCGAATGTTCCTGACTTGTTCTCACCGGCAGGAACGTGCAGAACTCCGCGCAAGAGGAGAATCGAACTCAACCAGAAGTAGCGTCACCGGAATAAAGTTGACTGCCAGGAACTCGGGCGCGACGATGCGCCCTGCCCTATTTGCCGCCAATTCCACTTCTCCCGCGCCGTCTTGGCGCGGGCTACGTCGGGTTTGAGCAAAGACGATCCTCTTATCACGAGAGGAGAGTTTCATGGCCCTGCCACCCCGCACACATTATACGCTGCACGAAGTCACCGCCCGCTGGGGCTGCAATATTGCGGACATTGCCGGTTGGGCCGACTCGGGCCGATTCAGAATTGTGACCGGCATTACCTTGGTGCAATGCGGAACCGAGATCGTGGCGGGAAAGGTTGTGCTTTCGCCCATGGAATTGCTGCCGTTGTTCAGACGGTGCGGCACAGGCCCCACCGAAGGTTCTGTGCGGAGAATTCAACTACCTGGCAGATCGGACTGGTTGCAGATCACCGATCCGGCGGGTGGAGTGACGGTGGCCATCGCAGACATGCTGGTCCTGGCCGAGGAGGTGCATGCCTTCGAGGATGAGAATGACATGGTGCGCCGGGTGACTTCCGGCCCGGGTGCTACGACGCCCTATGATTGGGAAGGAATGAACGTCGCGCTGATCCGACGCATCCATGATGACGGCCTGCCGGGCACACAGGCCGAACTGGTAGCCGAGATGCAGGACTGGTTCGCCGATCAGTCGGACGGCGAGAGGATCCCTGACAGCCGCACCATCCGCCGTCGGATTACACCAGTCTGGAAGGCGCTGCGGCGCGAGGTGGAATAAGCCACTTTGGACGAAATCAGGCCGTCCTGCGATCACCCTGATCGTCAGCATCATGGACCAGCCGTGGCTTCGGCCGCAACGCGATGGCGACCGCGTCGACGCCAGCGCGCAGGGGTGAGTCCATCAAGTGGGCATAGCGTAAGGTGGTCTGTATCTGGCTGTGGCCCAGCAGCTTGCCGATCATTTCCAAAGATGCTCCGCCGCTGACCAAGAGCGAAGCGAAGGTGTGACGCAGGTCGTGGATGCGGACGTCCTGCAACCCGCATCGCTTCTGGACCTGCGCCCAAAACCGGCGCACCTCCTGCACCGGCTGGCCGGGGGTGTCGCCGGGAAAAAGCCATGGCGTGCCCCTTGGCACCTGCAGCATCCGCCGGCGTACCACGGCGGCAGTCTCGTCGGAAATCGGCACGCGATGCGCGCGACGCTGTTTCGTCATGGTGGGCGGTTTCGACCAGCTCATATGTTCGAGGTTGAACTGCTCAAACCGGGCCTGCCGCACCTCGCCCAGCCGGGCGCCGGTCAGCATGCACATCCGGATGATGTCGGCCGCGCGCCGGTCTTCAGCCGCATCCAGCGCCTCGCCGAGGCTGGCGATTTCTTGCTTTGACAGGAACCGTTCGCGCGGGGTTTCCGTGCGGCGGTGAAAGCGCTGGGCAGGGTTGTCCTCGCACCAGCCCCATTGGACCGCCAGCGTGAACATCTTGCGCAGGATTTCCCCGATGCGGTTTGCACGCACCGGCGTCGGTTTTGCCCCTTGCAGCTTGCGGGCCCGGTTGTTGGGCTTGGCCTTGTGCGGCCGCGCCCGGCCCTCGGCCACACGGTTGAGGAACTTGTCGACATCGCTGGCGGTGATTTCGGTCACAAGCTTCCGGCCCCATACCGGCGCGACCATCTTGCCCATCACCGATCGCTGGTCTGCCGCGCTGCGTTCCGACAGTTTTGGCAGGTGCTCGGCACAATAACGTTCGATCAGGTCGTTCACCCGTGGCGCATCACGCTTTGCTTCGCGCAGAGCAAGCGGGTCGGACCCGGCATCGATCTCGCGCCGGAGCTCCTTGGCCCGCTCCCGTGCCGCCGCCACCGACCATTCGGGCCAGCGGCCGAAGGTCATTCGACGCTGCCGGCCGGAATGCCGATAGTCGATCGTAAAGGCCCGTCCGCCACCGCGATAGATGCAGACGGCAAAGCCCCGCAGGTCGGTGTCGAAGATCTGAAAGTCCCGTCCGGGCACGGGCTCCGCGTCCCGCATTACTTTTTCCGTCAGTTTGATGCGTTCGGGCATGAGTTGGATCCTTCTTGCATCCGACATGAGGCGTGGTTTCGCCTGGTTATCAAGCCAAGCATGGGACCTCGGGTGGCGGCGAGGCGGAGGGTGGCACGACGGACGCCAGAGCTGCGCCACCCCTCGTTTTGTTGGGGTTCGTGCGCTGGGCGGAGCGATCGGCAACAGGGGACGACACGCGTCATAGGCAGTCATGAGCTGCAGGCCCGTGCGTCGCGTTGCAAATCCAGCCTGCAAGGGCCCGCAGACAGTGAATCTCCAGGAAAATATGGGGTGGCGCTAGCGCCGTGCCGGGTGCCACCCCCTCTTTGCCCGTCAATGCCGGTCAAACCGGGTAGATCCGTCTGTTCGCGAGTGGGTGCGGCCTTGGCGTCCGTTTCGCCCCTCTGCTCGACTCGGGCCCTGCGATCGGGAGCGGCCCGGTTGCCTCTTGATAATCCAATAAAACAAGGGTGGCACAAAGGTGGCGCCCTTTCCGCCACTCTCCGCCTCGCCGCCACATACCCGGCTCTGCGCTCACTGGTCCCTGCGAGATACCCCGGATCATCGGGGCCAGGACCAGGAGACACCGATGCAGCATCTCGGATCGATGCCAGACCCCAACGAGAAACCCCGCACACTTCTGGTCGGCTGGATCAGTCGCCTTGACCTTGCACTGGAACTCGACCTCTCGGTCGACACCCTCCGGCGCTGGGAGGCGATGCGGACGGGACCGCCCTGCGTGCGCGCCGGGCGCAAGGTCTTTTACCGCCGTGCTGCCGTCGAAGAATGGCTGGAGGAACAGGAGCAAAACGCCCCACGCCGCCGCCGTGCCGGAGGACGCCGGTGATGCAGAACCGTTTCCCCTCCGACTGGCCCGCCGACCGCGTGGCCGAGGCGCGCGCCGTCATCGCTGATGTCGTGCATCACAGCGACCAAATGATCAGGCTCGCCTGCATTCTGCTCGCCCGGCACGGCGAAACCGCTGAGGAACGCGCTGACGCGCAGCGGCTTCTGGCGGTGGTTGACGCGCGACGCCCGGTTCAACGCGCCCAGCGCGAGGACCAGGGGAGGGCCGAGCGATGAAGCGGCGCGGCACCCCCGAGGCCGATCTGCAGCGTGCCGTCGTGCAAGCGCTGCGCATCGCCCTGCCCCGCTCAGCCATCATCCATCACTGCGCCAACGAGGTGACCGAACCCGGCCCCCGCGGTGCCAAGCGCCAGGCGATCCTTGTCGGCATGGGTGTCCACGCGGGCTTCGCCGATCTGATGATCCTCTGTGATGGCCGCATCCTGTTCCTCGAGTTGAAATCGCCCAAGGGGCGATTGCGACCGACACAAGAGGCGTTCCGCGACACGGTGCAGGTGCAGGGGTTCGGCTGGGCGCTGGTGCGCAGTCTCGACGATGCGATAGGCGCGCTGGCCGATCACGGGTTCACCACGCGTATCGCCCCTCCCCTGCGGAGGCCCGCACCATGAGCCATCGTGCAACTATCTGGGCCATACAGCAGCGTGGCTTGAAACCGGCGACCAAGATCGTGCTCTGGTTTCTCTGTGATCGGCACAACCCGGATTTCGGCTGTTTTCCGACGCAGGCCAGGCTGGCCGAGGATGCGGAAATGTCGGTCTCGGCATTGAACGAACACCTCGCCCGGCTCGAGGAATTGCGGTTGATCCGCCGCGTTCGCAGCCATGATCCACGCACACACAAGCGGCAGGCGACCCGCTACATCCTGGGGTTCGAAGAAGGCTTCTCACAAGAACCGACTCCGGAAAGCGGAGATGGTTTTGCAAGAGCAGAAAGCGAACTTCCGGATAACCCAACTCCGGAATCCGTACATGGAGCCATCTCCGGATTTCCGGCAAACCCATCTCCGGATTTTCCCGATATCCATCTCCGGAATCCGGAGACTAACCTTGTAAGAGAACCTCTAAGGGAACCAGTAAAGGAGGAGGAGGACACGCAGGCACGCGTGCCTATTTCCGAAGACAGCTTTGGCGATCTTCTCACCGCGCTGGGCCTCGAACCCGCTGCCCTCCCCAGCTGGTGGCAGGGCTGGCCGCCCCGGCTGCACGCCCAGCGCTGGCGCGACGAGCTCGGCCTGACCGAGGCGGAAATCATCGCCACGGCCAGGGCCTCCCGCAACGGCCACCCCCAGCCTCCCGATGGGCCAAAAGCACTGGACCGAGCCATGCAACGGGCCGCCCAGCGCAAGGTCGAGGATGCAGCCGGGAAGCGGCGAAATTCGAGGGCCGCCCCTGCCCCTGCCGCCGCGCCAACCACCGACCTACCCGCCTTCTATGCCGACCTCGTCAATTCGGACCGTTTCCTGCCCACCAGCATGATCTCCAACAGCATGCGCGACGCGATGCTTGCCCGGGGACTGGTGACGGCCGAGCGCCTCAGAAAGCGGGGCGTGCAATGACCCTGCCTCGACCGGTTAGCCGCGCCGGCGGTACGAAAGTCAAACGGGCGCTGGGCGTTCAGGCAGCCTTGGAATGGGCGTTCCGGGTCGAGAAGGCCCAACTCGAACTTCCACTCCGCCAGGACATGAACGAGGAAGGGTCTGGCTTTGGCTTGGAGTATGTTCTGCTGCAACGCGCCGCGCTGGGCTGCAAGATCGACGGCGGGCAGCACAAAATTGGCGGCTACACCCACGAGGACGCCGAGGTGATCGCCGCCACTGTAGCCGGACTTCCCGACAGCCTCGGCGGCAAGCGCATGGCGATCCGCGTGGCGGAACTGGCGCGTGCTGGGCTAACCCCGGACTGGATGCCCAGCGCCGTTCCTCGCTGCGTGCCAACCATCGTCAAGAAGAACCAGCACGGCACGCATGCCGGGACGGTCGTCGTCGGCACCGTGCGCATCCGAACCCGCAGCCCGAGAACGCGCGACAACTGGAAAACCGTTGAAATCCTCGCCTGCCCTGTCACGTTTTCGCCCCACCCCAAGCAAATCGAAGCAGCGCGGCGCGACTACGACACCTGGCGGCAAGCGCTGGGCTGCGTCCGAGACGGGCTGATCGCGGGCGGGATGCTGCGGGAGGTCGATGTGACAGAGACGATGCCGAGGGACCGGCCTTGGCAGAGACGGTGTGCGTAGAAGGTCGCAGAAATTGTCTGAACTGAGTACAGGCAGCAGAAACCGTATCCTAGTAATGTCTAGCAAACTCTGGCAGGGTCACCCCAAACATATTCGAGAGGGAGCAAGTCCATGACCGACCCCATTCTCACTTTGCCAGAGGTCGCCCTTTTGCTGAAGGTTGCAGAGAAGACAGTCTATACAATGGCGCAGACCGGCCAGATCCCGGCATTCAAAGTTCGGGGCCAATGGCGGTTCAAGCACGACGACATTGATCGGTGGATCGACGAGCAGAAGGCTGCCGTAAAGGGGAACGTCGGAAAGGACACCCCAAATGTCTGAGCAGTTTTTTGAAAAACCGATCCTCAACTCCCCCTACGAGTATCCGGGTCGCCATTGGGAACTGGACATCGACGGCCAGCCGACAAACCGAATTCTGGAGACGCGGCGGCGTTCCGACCTTATCACTCCTGTCCCAAAAACCAAAAAGCAGCGCCAAAGTAAGAAGCAGGGTTCCCTGGTCCTCGGTGCGGACGACGAACTTTCGTCCGCAGATCAGGAATACAATCCCACGCCAATCATCAACGAAGTTCGGGGATATGTCGAAACCTGGCGCAACCTTCCGAATCCGGACCAGTGGCTGGTTACACCGGAAACGGCCCGCCTGCTGCAACACTGGAGGCATTACAAATTCGAGGGCGTCCGCCCGTTCTTTTGCCAGATCGAGGCCGTCGAAACCGCGATCTGGTTGACAGAGGTCGCACCAAAGATGGGACCGCGCGTCGCTAAGTTCTGGGCGCATATTAAGGGGGCCAACGAACAGGCCAATCCCGAACTGATGCGCCTTGCATTGAAGCTCGCGACCGGCGCCGGAAAGACCACTGTCATGGCGATGCTGATCGCCTGGCAGACGGTCAACGCAGTGCGTCACCCGAACAGCAAGCAATTCTCCAGCCGGTTCCTTATTGTCTCGCCCGGCATCACGATCCGAGATCGGTTGCGCGTCCTGCTGCCGAACGACCCCGAAAGCTACTATCGTAGCCGCGAGATCACGCCGCCAGACATGCTGCGGGATATCCAGGCCGCCAAGATCGTCATCACCAACTATCACGCGTTTAAACTGCGCGAGAAGCTGGTGATCGCCAAAGGCACGCGGCAAGCTCTCGAAGGCTGGCGCGGCGACAAAGTCCAGACGCTGGAAACCGAAGGCGAGATGATCCAGAGGGTCATGGGCGACCTGATGGGCCAGAAGAACATCGTCGTTCTGAACGACGAGGCGCATCACTGCTATCGTGAGCGGGTGAAGGACGCCTTTGGCGAAACCGAACAAGACTTGAAGGGTGACGACAAGAGCGAAGCCAAGGAGAACAATGAAGCTGCCCGGATGTGGATTTCCGGTCTGGAAGCGGTCAAGCGAAAGCTCGGCATCAGCCTTGTCTATGACCTGTCGGCAACGCCGTTTTTCCTGCGCGGATCCGGTTACATCGAAGGCACCCTGTTCCCCTGGACGATGTCCGACTTCTCGCTGATGGACGCCATCGAATGCGGGATAGTGAAGCTGCCGCGAGTGCCGATTGCCGATAACGTTCCAGGCGGAGACACACCTAAGTTCCGTAATCTGTGGGACTACATTGGCAAGAAACTCCCCAAGAAGGGACGTGCGGCAGGCAAGGCCCTCGATCCTTTCAGCCTCCCGGTCGAACTTCTGACGGCCCTTGAAGCCCTCTACGGTCACTACGAAAAAACCTTTGAGCTCTGGCAAGACAAGGGGATCGGCGTTCCGCCGGTATTCATTGTCGTCTGCAACAATACGGCAACCTCGGAGCTGATCTACAAGTACATCTCTGGCTTTGATCGGGTGAGCGATGACGGTACGGGGATCACCCTCGAAAACGGCCGCCTCGCCCTCTTTCGGAACTACGACGACTTCGGCAACCGGATGGCCCGACCGAACACGATCCTGATCGACAGTGCCCAGCTCGAATCCGGCGAGGCGCTCGACAAGGATTTCCGCGAAATGGCGGCGGTCGAGATCGAGCAATTCAAACGCGAGATGGTCGAGCGGTCGGGCGACATCACCGCGGGCGACAAAATCGATGAATCCACCCTGCTGCGCGAGGTGATGAATACCGTCGGCAAGAAGGGCCGCCTTGGCGAACAGATTCGCTGCGTAGTGTCTGTCTCGATGCTGACCGAAGGTTGGGATGCGAATACTGTCACGCATGTGTTGGGCGTGCGGGCTTTCGGCACCCAACTTTTGTGCGAACAGGTAATCGGGCGCGCTCTGCGCCGCCAATCATATGAACTGAATGACGCGGGGCTATTCAACGTCGAATATGCAGACGTCCTGGGCATCCCCTTCGACTTTACCGCAAAGCCAGTGATCTCGCCCCCTGCTGCCCCGCGTGAGACTGTACGTGTCCATGCGGTCAAGCCCGATCGCGACGCACTGGAAATCACTTTTCCTCGTGTCGACGGATATCGTGTTGAGCTCCCCGACGCGCGGCTTGAGGCCAACTTCGGACCCGATCACATTTTGGAACTGACGCCGCACCTGCTCGGACCTTCTACGACCACCAATCAGGGCATCATTGGCGAAGGTGTTGACCTGACGCTGGAGCATCTGGAAGACATGCGCTCCTCCACGATCCTGTTCCATTTGGCGCGGCACCTTCTCTACACTAAGTATCGCGACCCGGGCGAGGAACCAAAGCTGCACCTCTTCGGCCAGCTCAAGCGTATCACACGCCAGTGGCTGGACGGCGGCTACCTGAAATGCACCGGCGGCACATATCCGGCCCAACTGGTCTACAAGGAAATCGCCGACATGGCCGCCGAGCGGATCAAGGCAGCCATCACCGAAACCCTGAAGGGGGAAAACCAGATCAAGGCGATCCTCGATGCCTACAACCCCATCGGCACGACCGCATTCGTCAACTTCACCACCTCCAAGGAGTTGCGCTGGCAGACCCGGCCCGACAAGTCACATGTCAACTGGGTGGTCTGCGACAGCGACTGGGAGGCCGAGTTTGCACGCGTCGCGGAAGGCCACCCGCGTGTGCTGTCCTACGTCAAGAACCAAGGGCTGGGCCTCGAGGTGCCCTATCTCTTCGGCTCAACTCCGCGCAGATACCTGCCCGACTTCATCGTGCAGGTCGACGACAGCCGCCGCACCGAAGACGGCAAGCCCGACCCGTTGAATCTGATCGTCGAGGTCAAGGGCTACCGCGGCGAGGACGCGAAGGACAAGGCCAACACCATGCGTTCCTATTGGGTGCCCGGGGTCAACAACCTGGGCAAGTTCGGACGCTGGGCCTTCGCCGAATTCACCGCCGTCTACGAGATGGAGAAAGAATTCAAGAAACTGATCGGCGAACACGTCGGAGAATCGCTGTGAATACTCCCAATCAGCCCCGTCGGATTCTCGGTGAAGTCACGCTGACTGCTGGAAACCTTAGAAACAGCCATATCTACGTCACGCCGTTCAAGCATCTGCTGCCCACAGACATCTTCGGCGGCTCAAACAAAGATGAACCGGCATCTCGTATGGCTGTGATCCATTACGGCGCTGTAACCCCCGTCGAGAGCGATATCCCGAACGACAAGAACCTGTTCCGCAATCGTAGCTGGGCACGGGAGTTTCTGGCGCGAACGGGTGCTCGTCCCGGGGACATCGTTCGGTTCGAAGCAAGCGAGCCACACACCTACCACATCTCTCTCGTGAGGAGCTGACCCCATGGCCAAGAAACCCATCGAGGTCGAAACCCTCACCCACGACGCCACGCGCAAGAACATCCCGACGGCGGAATTCGAAAGCCTGATGCGCGATCAGGACAAGACGCCGATCCAGCTTGCCTACGAACGCCGCAACCGCGATCTTGACCCGCAGCTGGTCTGGCGCGGCAAGGATGAGCAGGACTGGTCCGACCTGATCGTTCAGGCCCCGCCGCTGTATATTCAGGAAAAGGTCCACCCCAAGGTCATCATCGACGATCTGAAACGCGAAAGCGCGAACCGCGCCAAGGCGACCAAAGACGCCCCGCAGTTCGACATGTTCGCCGACTTCAACGGCCTGCCCGATGCCGAGGCGGCGACCGAGTTCTACCAGCACGATCAGCACTGGTCGAACCGGATGATCTCGGGCGACAGCCTGTCGGTGATGGCCTCGCTGGCCGAGCGGGAGGGGCTGCGCGGTCAGGTGCAGTGCATCTATTTCGACCCGCCCTATGGCATCAAGTTCAATTCCAACTTCCAGTGGTCCACCACCTCGCGCGATGTGAAGGATGGTGACAAGACCCATGTGACGCGCGAACCCGAACAGGTCCGCGCCTTTCGCGACACCTGGAAGGATGGCATCCATTCCTACCTGACCTACCTGCGCGACCGGCTGACCGTGGCGCGCGATCTGCTGAGCGACAGCGGCAGCATCTTCGTGCAGATCGGCGACGAGAACGTCCACCGCGTGCGGGCGCTGATGGATGAGGTGTTCGGAGAGGGGAATTTTGCTGGTCAGATTACGTTTTCAAAGACATCCGGCCAGACGACCCAGCTTCTGGCCACAGGTGTCGATTACATCATTTGGTTTGCAAAGGACCGATCCAGTATCAAATTCCGCCAGCTATTCATCGAAAGACCGGCGATTGACAAGGTCGACGAGCGCTATGTTTGTGTGGAAGAGCACATTTCTAAAATCACCGACCTTTCACTTCGCCAGAAGATGGGGATTGATCCAATTCCGGAAGGCAGGTTCCTCAAGCTCGAAAACTTGACTTCACAAACTGGTTCTGACTCGTCCCGAGTTCCGTTTTCTTATGCTGGGCGGACCTTCAAGCCCGGCGGCAGTCGCGGGTGGTCCACCCATTTGGCTGGTCTCGCGACTGTGTCGCGGGCAGGTCATCTCTGGATTCAAGGGAACACCCTCTGGTGGAAGAGCTACCGAGACAAGGGACGTGTGACTCCACGAGTTTCTGAGTGGCACGACACCCGATCAAATGCATTCGGTGACGAGCGCATTTATGTCGTGCAAACAAATGTGACCGCAATCCAGCATTGCATCCTGATGACCACCGATCCCGGCGATCTGGTGCTCGATCCCACCTGCGGTTCCGGCACCACGGCCTATGTCGCCGAAGAATGGGGGCGGCGCTGGATCACCATCGACACCAGCCGTGTCGCCGTGGCTCTCGCCCGGTCGCGCCTGATGGGCGCGCGCTATCCCTACTACCTGCTGGCCGACAGCCCCGAAGGCCAGCAGAAAGAGGCCGAGGTCACCCGCTCCGTCCCCAAATCCACCCCCACCCACGGCTCGATCCGCCAAGGCTTCGTCTACGATCGCGTGCCGCACATCACGCTGAAATCCATCGCCAACAATGCCGAAATCGACGTGATCTGGGACCGCCTGCAACCCGCCGTCGAGGACTCGCTTGCCGCCCTGAATAACGCCCTCAACGGCCACGCCACCCCCTTCAAAGTGGAAACCGGCGGCCGCAAGGATGCCAAGATAGACTTCCGCGCCAGCGGTCAGGTCAAACTCCCCTCCGGCGAGATGGCCCCGGCGAACGGCCTGATGGAATGGGAAATCCCGCGCGAGGCCCCGGCCGGTTGGCCCGCCAGCGCGCAGGCCGCCCTGAACCACTTCTGGGAGGCGCGCATCAGTCGCCAGCGCGAAATCGACGCCAGCATCGCGGCCAAGGCCGAGTTCGAATACCTCTACGACAAGCCCTACGAGGACAAATCCAAGATCCGCGTCGCAGGCCCCTTCACCGTGGAAAGCCTGTCGCCTCACCGCACGCTTGCGGTCGACTGGAACGACGAACTGGTCGATCTGCACGAAGCAGCCGAGGACAGACGCAAGGCTACCGAGCGCGCCGAGCGGGTCGAGGATTTTGCGCAAATGATTCTGGAAAACCTCAAGGCGGCCGGCGTCCAGCAGGCGCACAAGGAAGACCGGATCACCTTCACCTCGCTGACCGGGTGGCCTGGCCGGTACATCTGCGCCGAGGGACATTTTATGGAGGGCGAGGCGCAGCGCCGCGCGGGCGTCTTTGTCGGCCCTGAATTTGGCACCGTCAGCCGCCCCGATCTTGTCGCCGCCGCGCGCGAGGCGGGGGATGCCGGTTTCGACGTGCTGATTGCCTGTGCGTTCAACTATGACGCCCATTCGGCCGAGTTCGACAAGCTTGGCCGTATTCCCGTACTAAAGGCCCGAATGAATCCCGACCTGCATATGGGTGGCGAATTGAAGACCACCGGCGCAGGCAACCTTTTCGTCATATTTGGCGAGCCTGATATCCGGATTGATGAGTTGGATGACGGCCAACTGACCGTCCAGGTCTTCGGTGTTGATGTGTTCAAGCCACAGACTGGCGAGGTGCAGTCCGAGGGCACTGACGGTATCGCCCTGTGGATGCTGGACAGTGACTACAACGAGGAATCGTTCTTTGTTCGCCATGCCTATTTCCTGGGGGCAAACAATCCGTACAAGGCATTGAAAACCTCCTTGAAGTCGGAAATCGACGAGGATGCATGGGAGAGCCTCTACTCCGACAAATCCCGTCCGTTCCAAAGGCCGAAATCCGGGCGGATTGCGGTGAAAGTGATTAATCACCTTGGTGACGAGGTGATGAAAGTGTTCGCGGTGTAAGGGGCAGGAAAATGAAAGAACGCTGTCGAATCTGGGACACGATTGCCACTGCGCAACCGACTCATCGCGACGGATACGAGATCGACTCCCATCGGGTTGGGGGGCGCTATTTCATCAGTAGCACTGCGGCAAAGGTTCTCGAAAGCAGAGACGACAACTTGCGCCCCCGACTGACCACATGGCTCATTGATCAGCGTCGGCACGGGACAGAAGTGCCAAAAATTGTCAGCGGGACCATTGACCTTGTCAAACGTGCTCCCGCGCTTGGCGTGCAGGAGAGAGCTGAGCGACTTCTGGAATATTTTGAGACTGAGAGTTCATTCATCGGGGATGAAGTTTGCTATGCCGCCGATGAAGCCACCTCTATGGAAATGCTTGCCTGGACCGAATCGCTCCAGAAGGAGGAGGTGGAATTCCTCCTTGAGTACCTGAAGACACGTGGCTTCATAAGCATTGAGCACGTGGGAGATTTCTCGGGGGAAGTTAAGGTTACAATAGATGGCCACGTCCATATGGCCGATCTGCGCCAAAAGTCCGTTGCATCGACCCAAGGCTTTGTCGCGATGTGGTTCGACGATTCTATGAGATCTGTATACGAAGACGCTATAGCTCCTGCCATTCGCGATTCAGGCTACGACCCTGTCCGAATTGACGGGAGAGAGCACAACAACAAAATTGACGACGAGATAATCGCCGAGATTCGCAGGTCCCGCTTCGTGGTTTCTGATTTCACCCAAGGTGATAGCGGCGCCCGCGGGGGAGTATATTATGAGGCGGGATTTGCACATGGCCTGGGTCTGCCGGTAATTTTCACCTGCCGATCAGATGTTTTAGAAAAAATCCATTTTGACACTCGACAATACAATCATATTGCGTGGTCAACGCCGGAAGAATTAAAAGAACGACTGGCGAAGAGAATTTCCGCGACTCTTGGCGACGGCCCAAAGCGAAAGGCCGGATGACAAATGGAATTCCGGATCGCAGACACCTTCACCGACAGCCTCGGCCGCCTGACGGCGCAGGAGCAAAAGGCTGCAAAGACCACCGCTTTCGATCTGCAGCTTGACCCTAGTTCAAACGGTCTGTCGTTTCACAAGCTCGATCGCGCCAAGGACTCGAACTTCTGGTCAGTGCGGGTGAATGCGGACATCCGGATCATCGTTCATCGGACGGCCGCCAGCATCTTGCTAGTTTATGTGGATCACCACGACGATGCCTACAAATGGGCGGAACGGCGCAAGATCGAACGCCATCCGACGACGGGCGCCATGCAGCTGGTCGAAGTGCGCGAGCGTGTCGAAGAGATAGAACTCTTCAAACCCAAGGAGGTGACCACCACACCAGCGCCCGCAGCCACGCCTGCCGTCCGCCTTTTCGACAACCTGCGCAAATTCGAACT
Source organism: Paracoccus sp. PAR01 (assembly GCF_014851995.1). Lineage (NCBI taxonomy): Bacteria > Pseudomonadati > Pseudomonadota > Alphaproteobacteria > Rhodobacterales > Paracoccaceae > Paracoccus > Paracoccus sp. PAR01. Next base: position 31,912 of record NZ_JACVAW010000019.1, on the reverse strand, counting down.
GATGGCCTTTGGCGTGCCTGAGGAATGGGTGAACGACGTTCGCTCTGCCACGGAAGACACGCTGTTCGACATCATTGAGCACTTGCCGCAAGAGGCGCAAGAAGCGCTGCTGAAGCTGGCCGTGGGCGAAAAACCGCAACCGCCAGAGCCTGCGACCCCCGAGGCCGACCCCTTTGACCACCCGGACGCACAGCGCCGCTTCCGTGTTCTGACCAATGCAGACGAACTGAAGCAGGCGCTGGACTATCCATGGGACAAGTGGGCGGTGTTCCTCCACCCCGCCCAATCAGACCTCGTCGAGCGGTCCTTCTCTGGCCCAACGCGGGTTTCAGGTTCTGCAGGGACGGGAAAAACCATCGTGGCGCTGCACCGTGCTGTCCATCTTGCCTGTGCAAATCCTTCCGCAAAAGTACTTCTAACGACGTTCTCGAAACCGCTGGCTAACTCCCTGCGCAGCAAATTGGCCAGCCTCGTCGGCAACGAGCCCCTGATTTCGGCACGGATCGTCGTCAAGGCCGTCTCGGCAGTTGGGTATGACCTTCACTCTGAACGTTTTGGACAACCCCAGATTGCCCCCGCTGCACTGGTCAAGTCGCTGATCGTAAAGGCAGCGACCGAGGTGGATGGGCACCGATTCTCAACCCAATTCCTGATCGGAGAGTGGAACGACGTCGTAGACGCCTGGCAACTTCGGTCGTGGGAGGATTACCGCGACGTCTCGCGGCTCGGGCGGAAGACCCGGATCGGCGGCAAGCAGCGCGAGACCCTTTGGGCCATTTTTGAACGCGTCCGTACGGGGCTAAGAGAACGCGGTGTAATGACGTGGTCAGATGTCTTCGGCCGTTTGGCGGATAGTTTCAGCCAAGGCGGCGCGCGCCCCTACGACTTCGCTGTAATCGATGAGGCGCAAGATTTGGGTGTAACCGAGGCGCGGTTCTTCGCTGCCCTGGCAGCCGGGCGCACCGAAGGCCTCTTCTTCGCCGGTGATCTCGGCCAGCGCATTTTTCAACAGCCCTTCTCTTGGAAGGCACTCGGCCTTGACGTCCGCGGCCGCTCTTTCACGCTGCGCATTAACTACCGCACGTCACACCAAATCCGCACACATGCCGATCGGCTCCTGCCGTCAACGGTTTCGGATGTGGATGGGAACACCGAAGGGCGGCGCGGCACGGTATCGATGTTCGACGGACCTCCGCCCACCGTGATGGCTTGCAGCGACGAGGATCATGAATGCCGCACGGTTGCCGGATGGATCACAGATCGACTTAAGGAGGGCTGCGCGCCACGCGAGATTGGTGTCGTCGTCCGGTCGGACGCGGAACTGAAACGTGCACGTGCGGCCACGAAGTCCGCGGGTGTTCGCGCGGTCGAACTGAGTGAAAAGGTCGAAGTGGAGGACGGCGCAGTAGCCATCAGCACGATGCACTTCGCCAAGGGGCTGGAGTTCCGGTCGGTGGTGGTCATGGCCTGCGACGACGAGGTGATCCCGCAATCAGAGCGGATCGAGGCAGTGGCCGACGACGCAGACCTAGAGGAAGTCTACAACACTGAGCGGCACCTGCTCTACGTCGCTTGCACAAGGGCGAGGGATCACCTGCTGGTCACGGGCGTCACACCGATCTCCGAGTTCGTCGACGACTTTCTCAAGGGGAGCTGACCGGAAGTCGGACGCCCCCAACCAATGGTTCCTCCCCGGCCCCGAACGTATGCGGGGGGGCGCAGCGCGGCGTTTCGCTAGCGACAGGCAGTTTCACCGGGGAATCCAGGCGGAAGCCACCTGCCGGGCGATCTTGGAAAAAGCGACTCGTTATCAAAGGCTTGCGGAATCACGATCTTGGCGTGCTGGATTCTTTTGCGGAATCCAGGGAATCCAGTTTGCGGAAGCCACGTTGCCGGAAGCCAGCCAGTGGAAGCCACCTGCCGGGAAGCCATTGAATCCGCGTGCATTTTTCGTTTGACAAAGCTGCCCCTCTTGACCTACCCCTTGACCATCGAAGAATTGCGCCCGGAGGAACCCCCTCGCGGGCGCTTCTCATTTCCCGACATCGCGGATCCCGATCCTGACGTTGGCATCGCCCAGCGTGCATCGGCTCGCCCGCCCTGCCCAAAATGAAAGCCACCCCATGGACCTGGTCTTTGCGCCGAGCCAGATCGAGACTTGGCCTCTCGACCGGCTGCGCCCTTACGCCCGCAATGCCAAGATCCATGGCACAGATCAGGTGGCGAAGATCGCTGCCAGCATGGCGAAGTTCGGCTGGACCGTGCCCTGCATGGTGGCCGACGATGGCGAGCTGATTGCCGGGCACGGCCGGGTGCTGGCCGCGACCATGCTGGGGCTGAAGGACGTGCCGGTGATCCGGCTCGGCCACCTTGATGAAGCCGAGCGCCGGGCTTACCGGATCGCTGACAACAAACTGACCGAGCTGGGCGAGTGGGACGAGGCCATGCTGCGCGACGAGATCGCGGGGCTGCTGGCTGAGGATTTCGACCTGTCGCTGCTCGGGATCACCGACGAGGATCTGGACGCCCTGCTGCGCGATCCGGATCAGGTCGAAGGCGGTGCCGTCGAGGGCGAGGATGACATTCCGGAACCGCCGGTCACGCCGGTGTCAGTGGCGGGCGACCTCTGGCAGCTTGGGTCACACCGGCTGATCTGCGGTGACAGCACGTCTGCCGATGTTGTTGGCCGCTTGCTGGGCGATGTTCGCCCGCTGCTGATGGTCACCGATCCACCTTACGGCGTGGAGTACGATCCGTCCTGGCGCAACCAGGCGGGTGCGGCCAAGACCAAACGCACCGGCAAGGTGCTGAATGACGACCGGGCCGATTGGCGCGAAGTGTGGGCGCTGTTTCCCGGCGACGTGGCCTATGTTTGGCATGGTGCGTTGCACTCCTCGACCGTAGCCGAGAGTCTGGTTGCGGCGGGTTTCGTCGTCCGGTCGCAGATCATCTGGGCGAAGGACCGGCTTGTGCTTAGCCGCGGCGATTATCACTGGCAGCATGAGCCTTGCTGGTATGCGGTAAAGAAGACCGGCAAGGGCCATTGGGCTGGCGACCGCAAGCAGACGACGCTCTGGCACATCTCCGGCAAGGATCAGGATGCAGCCACGGTGCACGGCACGCAAAAGCCGGTCGAGTGCATGCGCCGCCCGATCCTGAACAACTCCAGCCTGGGTCAAGCGGTGTTCGAACCCTTCATGGGATCCGGCACCACGCTGATCGCGGCGGAAACCACGGGCCGCGTGTGCTTCGGGATCGAGTTAAACCCGGCTTATGTCGATGTGGCAATCGAGCGCTGGCAGCAATTCACCGGCGCGAACGCCGTCCTGGCCGACACCGGCGAAACCTTCACCGACCTGAAGACCAAGAGGCTCGCGGCATGAAATGCGCCCCTGCTGCCGGGCCGGATCGAACATTGGCCTCTCGCCCGGCTGAAGCCTTACGCCCGCAACGCCCAGACCCATGACGCCGATCAGGTAGCGAAGATCGCCGCGAGCATGGCCGAGTTCGGCTGGACCGTGCCGGTGCTGGTGGCGGCCGATGGCGAACTGATCGCTGGCCACGGTCGCATCCTCGCGGCCGCCCACCTCGGCTTGTCCGAGGCCCCTGTCATCGTGTTGGGTCATCTGACTGAAGCCCAGCGCCGGGCGTATCGCATCGCCGACAACAAACTGACTGAGTTGGGCGGCTGAGACGAGGCACTGCTGCTGCAGGAATTGCAGGCACTGCTGACCGAGGATTTCGACCTCGGGCTTATCGGGATCCCCGAGGATGACCTGGACGCGCTGTTGGCCAATCACGACGACCGCCTGGCGATATCTGACGATGCGGCCGATGCCATCCCGGAACCGCCCGCCGAACCGATCACGAAGCCGGGCGACATCTGGGCGCTGGGCACGCATCGGCTGTGCTGCGGTGGGAGATGGCGACGAGGCAAATCGCGCGGTTGCAGATGGTCGATGATGCGCTATAGCCTTGGAACCGAGAAGATCAGGCCGCGCACGACTTCTTTGCCATCCACATCAATTCGGCAAACTGCCTCGAATCGAGCATTTTCCACTTGGCGTTTGAAGTCATCCGGCATCCGTTCGAGATCGACTTTCTCTTCGTTTGTCGGTGCTTTGCACCACGACCATGCCTCCTTAAACCAAGGCTGGACATCAAATGGGATACCCAAATACTTTCGATCTCGGTTGACCACACCAAGCGACCGAAGAAACTTCGGCGCATTATCACCGATTCCATCTGAGACATCGGCGTCCAAGACGATAGCCCTAAAGCCATTCTTAAATGAAAGCGTGTACGCCCCGTTCGGCAGATCGGGAAGGCTTAGGTACCCTGCGCGATAAGAATCATAGGCCCAAAAAGAGGCATAACCCAAGACCCCGAGGTCAATAATCCGAAGAATCCATCGCTTCATGTCGCCCTCGAACCCAACCTACGTGTTGTTTCAAGACGAGCGCAGCGAGTCAACTCAAAGGCAAGCTCTCCGGTCGCCTTCCATTTGATAGACAGTGCCCCTGCCTTCGATTTTTTGCGCCGTGATATTTAGAGCAAGCTTTTTCCTAAGCACCCCTGAGATCGCGCCCCTTGCAGTGTGAGCCATCCAGCCCGTCGCCGTTACGATTTCAGCGATTGAAGCACCTTCGGGTGCCTGCAGCATTTCGATCAACATCGCCTGCTTAGTTCCGGCGCGCTGGGTCGGCGGCTTTGAAGCGGCGGCCTTGGCGGCATGTTCGCGGATAGCAACCACGGCTTTCACCACCACCGGCTTGATCCCGATGGCCAGCAGCCCGGCGTCGGTCACCACCAGCGTGGTACCATGCCCATCACCGGTTTCGCGCCAGAGCGGTTCTTTGCGCCGCAGGTTGGCGTCGACCTCCTGCAGCCAGCCGTGCTTGATCATCTTGGCGACGGCCATCTTTGCCGCCGCCCCGGCCAGCCCCTTGGGAAGTGGCAGGGCGATGTTTTCGGGGCGCTGGGCCCCGGCGCTGAGGATGATGGTCTGGGTTTCGGTCAGCTTTGTCATCTTGGGTTCCTCCTACTGGTCGTGGGTGGCAAGGAGGGCGGTGATGCGCGCCATCACGTCGTTGTGGCCATCGGCGTCCGTGCCGATGATCACGTCGCCATCGTCGTCGCGGTCCAGATCGGCGATCTCGCGCAGCAGGGCGATGGCCTCGTCGCAGGCGGTGCGGCGTTCGGCCTCCCACGCAGCGGTGATGGCATCCTGTTCAATCTGGTGGCGCTGGGCGGGATCAAGCGGCATGTTCGCTCTCTTTAAAGGCCGCGTCAGTGATCTGGCGCAGCAGGCTGGCGTAGTGGTCCAGCGTGCCGACATCACCCCAATTGATCCCGTCAGGGTGGGTCTCGAAGTGGTCGTCACTCAGCGCCTTCAGGCGTTCCAGCGTCGCGTCAATCTGGAACTTGGTGGTCATGAATGCGTCGAGGGCTTTGGAATTGTCACTGGTGCGGCGGGTGGTCATGGCGTGGTCGTCCTTCGGTGAGTTGCATCGTTCTGGTGCAATCAGAATCGCTCTTGTCCGAAGTGTAATCAACTGAATAACAAGCAATTCCATTGCTTTAGAAGCGGCGAGGACAAGCATGGAAGGTATGTCCGAGCGGGAGTATTCCGCGCATTCCGGCCTCTCGCGCGGGGCGATACAGAAGGCGCGGAAAGCTAGTCGGCTGGTGGTTTACAGCGATGGGTCTATCAACGCCGCCGCGTCCGATGTGCGCCGGGCCGACATGACCGATCCCGCCCAGCAGCGCCGCAGCACCGGCGGCGACAGCGGGTTCAGCGGTCCCGCAGACAGCTCGTCCTACCTGAAAGCCCGCACCGCGCTGACGGTCTACCAGGCGCAGGACAAGCAGCTGGGCATCCAGAAGAAGAAGGGCACGCTGGTCGACCGGGCCCGGGCGGAAGCGCTGGTGTTCCGGTTGGCCCGACAGGAACGCGATACTTGGGTCACTTGGCCCAACAGAGTGGCAGCGCTGATGGCGGCCGAAGTGGCCTTGGGGGTGGAAAAGCAAACCGGCAATCCGGTGATCATCGAGACCGCGATCCTGCAGAGGGTGTTGGAAGCCCATGTCAGACAGCACCTCGACGACCTCGCCGATCTCCGAGTTTCCCTCGGATAGCGATGATCTGACGGTCGATCTCGACCTTGGCTTTGACGGGGCCGAGGACATCCTGCGCTCCTGGCGCAAGGGCATGCGTCCGGACCCAGATTTGACCGTGTCGGAATGGGCGGATGAACATCGCTGGCTGTCGTCTCGCGGTGCAGCCGAACCGGGACGCTATCGCACGGCCCGTGCGCCCTACCTGCGCGAGATCATGGATGCGCTGTCGCCGCGGCACCCGGCGCAACGCGTCACCTTCATGAAGGCCGCGCAGGTCGGGGCCACAGAGGCTGGCAACAACTGGATCGGCTTTGTCATCCATCATGCGCCGGGGCCGATGCTGGCGGTGTTGCCATCGCTGGAACTCGCCAAACGCACGTCGCGGGGCCGTCTTGATCCCCTGATCGCGGACAGCGCGGCTCTGCGCGAACGGGTTAACCCTGCCCGGTCGCGCGACGCGGGCAATTCGATGCTGTCGAAGGAATTCCCCGGCGGCATCCTGGTGCTGACCGGCGCGAACTCCGCGGCCGGTCTGCGGTCGATGCCTGCGCGCTACATCTTCCTCGACGAGGTCGACGCCTATCCGGCCTCAGCCGACGAAGAAGGCGACCCGGTCACACTGGCCGAGGCGCGGACCACCACGTTCTCGCACCGGCGCAAGGTGTTCATGGTCTCGACCCCGACGATCCGGGGGCTGAGCCGGATTGAGCGCGAATTCGAGGCATCGGACCAGCGCCGGTACTTCGTGCCCTGCCCGCATTGCGGCGCGATGCAGTGGCTGCAGTTCGAACGCCTGCGCTGGGACAAGGGACGGCCTGAAACGGCGGCGTACCATTGCGAGGGCTGCGAAAAGCCCATCGCCGAGCACCACAAGACGAAGATGCTGGAAAATGGCGAATGGCGTGCGACCGCCGTTTCTGCCGATCCGCATTCCATCGGCTTTCATCTCTCGGCGCTCTATTCGCCCTTGGGCTGGAAAAGCTGGCAGCAGATCGCGCGCGAGTGGCTAGCGGCGCAAGGCTCGGAAGAGATGCTGCGCGTCGCGCGCAATACCCTGCTGGGCGAAACATGGGTCGAAAGCGGCGACGCCCCCGAGTGGCAGCGGCTGGCCGAGCGCCGCGAAGCCTATGGCGGCGTGCATATCCCCGTCGGCGGTCTCTTCCTCACGGCTGGCGTCGACGTGCAGAAAGACCGGATTGAGGTCGACGTCTGGGCGTGGGGCCGAGGCTTGGAGTCTTGGCTCGTCGATCACATCGTGATTGCAGGTGGCCCAGACGATCCGGCCTGCTGGGACAAGCTGACTGCTTTGCTTGGCCGCACATGGGCCTGCGCCAATGGCGCGGTGATGGTGATCGGCAAGATGGCCATCGACACAGGCTATGAAGCCCCGGCGGTTTACGCATGGGCGCGGAAACAGGGGTTCGACCAGGTTGCACCGATCAAGGGCTTGGAAGGCTTCAACCGCGCCACTCCGGTGTCGGGGCCGACTTTCGTCGACGCCACCATCGGCGGCAAACGTCTGCGCCGGGGCGCGCGGCTGTGGTCCGTGGCCACGGCGACGTTCAAGACAGAAACCTACCGCTTCCTGCGGCTGGAACGGCCAAGCGACGAGGACCGGGCACTGGGCGTTCTGGACGCCCCCGGCACCGTGCACTTGCCCGACTGGATCGACACCGAATGGCTGAAGCAGCTGGTGGCGGAACAGTTGGTCACCGTGCTCAACAAGCGCGGCTACGCCCACCCCGAATGGCAGAAGATGCGTGAACGCAACGAGGCGCTGGACACCCGCGTCTATGCCCGGGCGGCGGCCTGGATCATGGGCGCGGATCGCTGGGACGACGCAACCTGGCGACGGCTGGAAGCGCAGGCCGGGGTGGAAACCCGACCACCAATGCCGGTGCAGATCGCTGAAGCTGCAAAGGACACGGCCCCGCCCAAGGCCGGAACACCGACAACGCCACGGCGCAAACGCCGGGCCTACACACCGAACTTCATGAGGGACTAAGATGGATTTGGAACGGATGCGCGCGCTTCTGGCCGCGCTGCAGGAGGCCCGCTACGCGGGCGTCCGCTCGGTCAGCTATGACGGCAAAAGCATCAACTATGGCTCGGACGCGGAACTGGCGAACGCCATCAGCGATCTGGAAACCCGGATTGCCACCGCCACCACCGGCACAGCACGTCGTCGGCGCTGGGGCACTGTCGCGTCAAAAGGTCTGTGATCCATGGCGTTCGAGGCCTTTCGCCAGCGCATCGGCAGCATCATCGGTGGGTTCGACGCGGCCCAAGCCCACCGGCGGCTGCGCGGGTTCCGGGCCAGCCGCGCCCATGTGAACACCCTGATCGCGGCCTCGGGCGACACGATCACCGCCCGCGCCCGCTGGCTGGTCCGGAACAATGGCTATGCGGCGAACGCTGTGGAAAGCTTCGCCAGTAACGTCGTCGGCGATGGCATCAAGCCCTCATCGATCCTCGCCGATGCCGCCAAGAAGGAAGAACTGCAGGCGTTGTGGCTCGCCTGGACCGATGATGCCGACGCCGAAGGTTTGACGGATTTCTACGGATTGCAGCGCCGGTCTGCGCGCGAGGTCTTCCTGTCAGGCGAGGTCTTCATCCGCATCCGACCGCGCCGGGCCGAAGACGGTCTGACCGTGCCGCTGCAGTTGCAGATGCTGCCCGCCGAGATGCTGCCCCTCGACATGAACCGGACCTTGCCCGGCGCGGGGCTGATCCGGCAGGGCATCGAGTTTGACGGCATCGGTCGCCGCGTCGCCTATCACTTCCTGCGCCGCCACCCCGGTGATCTGACCGATCTCGGCCTTGCGGGCGAAACCGTCCGCGTCCCGGCCGGCGATGTGATCCATGTCCTCGACCCCGTCGAGGCTGGCCAGCTGCGCGGCGTCTCGCGGTTTGCGGCCGCCATCGTCAAGCTGTTCACGCTGGACCTCTATGATGATGCCGAACTGGAGCGGAAGAAGATCGCCGCGATGTTTGCGATGTTCATCACCTCGCCGGCCCCGGAAACCCCATTGGAGCCGACCGAGGAAGATCTGGAGGTCGAACCGGGCCAAGTGGTGCGGCTCGATCCCGGCGAGGATGTTTCGACCCCGGCCACCCCGGACTCTGGCAGCACTTACGAGCCGTTCCAGTACCGCACGCTGCTGCAAATCGCGGCGGCGCTGGGCGTGCCCTATGGCTATCTGACCGGCGACACCGCGAAGGGCAACTTCTCGAATACACGGATCAGCTTGATCGAATTCCGGCGCCGCATCTCGGCCTGGCAACATGGCGTGCTGGTCTATCAGCTCTGCCGCGCGGTCTGGGTGCGCTGGATGGACACGGCCGTTCTGTCGGGAGCGCTGGACCTGCCCGGCTATGACAACCAGCGCCGCGAATATCAGACCTGCGCCTGGCTTCCGACCAAATGGGACTGGATCGACCCGATGAAAGACGCCTCGGCCGAAATCCTGCAGATCGAAGCCGGCCTGAAGTCTCGGACGCAAGCCTTGGCAGAGCGGGGATACGACGCCGAACAGGTGGATCGCGAAATCGCTGCCGAGCGCAAACGCGAAGCGGCGCTGGGCCTCGACTTCCGGCGACCGGGATCCCCGGCGCAGGGGCCGGGCGAAGGTGAGGCCAAAGATGTGGATCAGGACAGTGGCAAAGACGATGAGGCCGACGACACCGGCGACGAGAAACCCGACCCCAAGGAGGGCGCATGATGCACCACGCCCAGATTGCCCAGCGAGCCTTCAACACCCCGCTGATGGTGGACCCGGCCAAGGCGCTGGCCTTCCTGTCAGGACTGGGCCCGCGCATCACCGGGCAGGAAATCAGCTTCCAAGGGCTGGAGGTCGAAGCCGCTGAACAAACCGCCGCCAACGTTCCCGCCCGCGTCTCACTGTTCGGGAACGATCTCGCCCAGCGCCACCAGCGCAATGGCACCCAGCCCTTCGCGATGATTGATGGCATAGCGGTGATCGAAATCGCGGGCACACTTGTGCACCGTGGCGCTTGGATCGGGCAAGCTTCCGGCCTGACCTCATACGAGGGCATTACCGCCCAGCTGCAGGCAGCGCTGGCCGATCCCGGCGTGCGCGGCATTGCCTTGGACATCGACAGCTTTGGAGGCGAGGTCGCGGGCGCCTTCGATCTGGCCGATCGCATCCGTGCCGCTCGGGCGCAGAAGCCGGTCCACGCCTTTGTCGCTGAACATGCCCTGTCGGCAGGCTATGCCCTCGCCAGCCAGGCCGATCGAATTATCCTGCCGCGTACCGGCGCTGTCGGCAGCATTGGTGTCGTGGCGCTGCACACCGACATGAGTGGGGCCCTTGATCAGAAAGGGATCGCTGTCACGCTGATCCATGCCGGGGCGCACAAGGTCGACGCCAATCCTTATCAGCCTCTTCCGCAAGCCGTGCACGATCAGATGCAGCGCGAGCTGGAGGTGGTCCGCTTCCTCTTCGCAGAAACTGTCGCTGCCGGTCGCGGTGATCGGCTGACCCACGCATCGGCACTGGCCACTGAAGCTGCCGTGTTCCGCGGGGCCGACGCCATCGCTGCCGGTCTGGCCGACGATCTCGCCGATCCCGTCACCGCCTTCCACGCCTTCGCCGCCGCACCCCGCGGCTCCAGTTCCTCCAACAGAAAGGGTCCACAGATGACCACCACGCCCACCGACACCCCGAACCCGACACCAGTTGCCGCTCCTCCCGCCGCATTGCCCACGGTTGCAGCTGCACCAGAGGCCCCGGCTTCGGCAGTAAATCCGATGTCTGCCAACGCAACCATGTCCGCCGACGCCATTCGCGCCGAGGCCGCCGAGGTGGCGCAGGTTTGCGCGCTGGCCGCCCGGCTCGGCGTGACCATCGACGCCGCCGACGCCGTCGCCAAGGGGCTGAAGCCCGAGGCCCTTCGCGCCCGCGTGTTGGCTGATCTCGCTGCCCGCAGCGACGCGGCAGGCATCATCGCCACCGCCCCGGCCGGAGCCGCCAAGGAAAGCCCCATCGTGGCCGCTGCCAAGAAAACTGCGACCGACGCCAAGCGCTGAACCAGCGCCCCTTCCCCACCCCAAACCATGGAGACTGACCAATGCCCGTCCTGACGGAACCGCCCAGCATGGGCGATGTCCTCAAATATGAGGTCAACCCGAACTACACCCGCGAGGTGATCACCCTGCTACAGGGCATGCCCTATCCGGTCGGCTCCGTGCTGGGGAAGATCACCGCCAGCGGCAAATATACCCTGTCACCCGCAACCGGGGCGGACGGTTCGCAGGTGGCCAGCGCAGTTCTGCTTAACGCCGTCGATGCCACATTGGCGGATGCGACAGGCATTATTGTCGCCCGTGGCCCCACGATCGTGTCGCGCGCGGGCCTCGCCTACGGCGCCACCGTCGATGACGGCACCAAGATCACCGCCAAGATCGGCCAGCTTGCCGCCGTCGGCATCATCGCCCGCGACGGCGCCTGACGCTCGGCGTCGGCTTCCACTTCCCCAATCCCCCGGAGCACCCCATGACCATCGTTCGCAATCCCTTTGACGCTGGCGGTTACTCGCTGGCCGAGATGACGCAGGCCATCAACATCCTGCCCAACCTCTACACCCGCCTTGGCCAGATCGGCCTCTTCCGCTTCGAGGGCGTCACCCAGCGGTCGGTGATCATCGAGCAATACGAAGGCGTGCTGAACCTGCTGCCCTCGGTTCCACTGGGTGGCCCCTCCACGGTGGGCACGCGGGAAGGCCGCTCGATGCGATCCTTCGCTCTGCCATGGATCCCGCACGACGACGTCATCTTGCCCGGTGACATTCAGGGCCAACCTGCGCTGGGCGTGTTTGACGCGGCCGATCCTCTGGTCGAGGTGATGAACCGCAAGCTGCAGCTGATGCGCCGCAAGCATGCCCAGACCCGCGAATAAATGGAGATGAACGCTCTGCGCGGCATCGTGAAGGATGGGGCGGGCACGACTCTCTACAACTACTTCACCGAATTCGGCCTCGCGCAGATCTCGGTGGATTTCCTGCTGGGAACGGCGGGCACCCTCGTGCAGGCCAAGGTCCGCGAGGTTTTGCGGGCAATCGAAGACAACCTCCTCGGCGAAAGCATGACGGACGTACATGCCCTCGTCAGCCGCGAATTCTTCGACAAGCTGATCGCGCACCCAAAGACCGAGGAGGCCTACAAGTTCTACGCCGCGACTGGCGCGCAGCCCCTGCGCCAGGATGTACGGCGCAACTTCCCCTTCGCAGGCATCGTGTTCGAGGAATATGCGGGCACCGTCACCCTCTCGACGAAGGCCACCGAACGGCTGGTCCCGGCGAACGAGGGCATCGCCTTCCCCTTGGGCACGATGGACACCTTCACCACCTATGGCGGCCCGGCCAACCTGCTCGAGGCGGCCAACACCCTCGGCCTGCCGCTCTACGCCCGCCAGCATCTCGACGAAAAAGGCCGCTGGATCGACCTGATGACCGAGGCCTCGATCCTGCCGGTGAACAAGCGGCCGCGCATCGCGATCCGCATCCACACCTCGAACTGACGGCGCCGACATGAACGTCTTCGCCACCGCCATGGACCGGATCTATGCCAACCCGTCCATGGCGACGGCCGCCGTCTGGATTTCTGCCACCACTTCAGAGGAACGCCCGATCCGGGTAATCCGCCGCGCCCCGGACCGCATCACTGAATTCGGGGCTGGGCGGTTTGTCAGCGACACCATGATGGTGGATGTGCGCCTGTCCGAACTGCCCGATCCCCGCCCGGGCGATCTGGTTGTCATCGGGGCAGACAGCTTCACCATTCAGGGCGAGCCGGTGCGCGACCGCGAACTTCTGATCTGGACACTGGACCTGCGTCCATCATGAAGCTGAAGATCGCGCTCGATCCCGACCTTGTTGCCCTGATGCAGGCCGAAATCGCCGCCGGCGAAAAGGCGGTGTCCGCCGCCATGCGCGAGGCAGGCACCGCCCTGAAATCCGCTTGGCGGTCGCAGATCACCGGCGCCGGGCTGGGCACCAGGCTCGGCAACAGCATCCGCCTCGCCAGCTTCCCCAAATCCGGCGACAGCCTGAACGCGGCGGCCTTCGTCTGGTCCAACGCCCCGGTGATCATCGGCGCGCATGACACGGGGCCAATGATCCGGTCCAAAGATGGGTTCTGGCTGGCGATCCCCACCCCCGCCGCTGGCAAAAGCACCAGGGGCGGCCGCATCACCCCCGGCGAATGGGAACGCCGAACCGGCTTGCGCCTGCGATTCATCTATCGTCGCCGTGGGCCGAGCCTGCTGGTGGCGGAGGGAAGGCTGAACTCCAAAGGCCGGGCCGTGGCGTCGAAGTCAAAAACCGGGCGCGGCGTGGCGACCGTCCCGATTTTCCTTCTGGTGCCGCAGGTCAAACTGCGCAAACGGCTGGATCTGGCGCGGGATGCAGAGAGCGCGGTAGATAGGGCGCCTGGGTTGATCGTTGCGAAATGGGTGGCAGGGAAGATCTGACGCCCCTACCCGTCAGTAGCCAGCCTCGCGCTGATGGCGCACGGCCAAGACCACCGCCGTTTCGCCGTCGAACCGATAGAGCGACACATAGCCACTGTCGCCAAAGGTGATGAACCACTCGCGGAATTCCGGTTCCATGTCCTCGACCGGTCGCCCGGCGCCCGGTTGATCGCGCAGGATGAGCATGCCCTCGCGAATGGATTTTGCGGCTCGTCGGGCTGCATCGGGGTTCTTTTCGGCAAGAAACTTGTAGAGCCGCTCGACGTCCCGCAGGGCGGCGGGCGACCAGATCAGTTGTGGCATTCAGGAACAGCCGCCTCTTCCCCTGCTTCCAGCTTCGCAAGCCAGGCATCGGCTTCGTCATGGGTGACGTGCTGGCCAGTCGCCTGATACTCCTGCCATGCCTGAAGTCCGGCCTGACGAAACGCTTCGCGCTTTTCTTCTCGCTCGACGAACTGCGCCACGGCTTCCCGCAGCATCCAGTGCGTTGAGCGATCCTTGGCATCCGCCAGCCGCTTGAGGCGGTCGCGGATATCCTGATCGAGCTTCACGGCAATGGGGCGGACGGCATTCATTCGGGCGACTCCGGGTGAGTATTCACAGGTATTACCTTTAGCACTTCGACCGCCATCGCAGAAGTCACAATTGAGCCAAAGGCCGTGAAATGCCAACCACCCGCGAAACCATCCTCGCCGCGCTGCACGCGCGACTGCAACCGCTTGCCGCGCTGATCTTGCGTGAAGAGGTGCTGCCCGAGCGGATCCCGCCTGCCGGTTTGATCATCCTGCGTGATGGCCAGCCGGGCGAACCCCAGGTCACACTCTCGCCCCTGCTCTATCATTACCAGCATCGCGCCGAGCTTGAGGTCATCGTTCAGGCCGGAGCGGGCCGGGCCAGCGCCTTTGACGCGCTGATCGCGAACATCGGTACGGCACTGGAGGCTGACCGCACGCTGGGCGGCCTTTGCGACTGGGTCGAACCCGAGGCTCCGGCCTCGGTCGATCTGCCGGTCGAGGGCGCCGCGGCACTGAAGGCGGCGGTGATCAGCGTCGTGTTGCATTACACCACCACCAGCCCCCTGGGCTGAGCTTCCTCGTCCACCGGTTTCAGCAGGTGCCGTAATAGCCCCGCGAGAAACTGCAATATTCGGTCGCGACACCCGCCCGGATCATCTCGGCGGCAATGTCGCGGCCATCGGGCAGAAAGCATTGCGCGACGATACGCTCGTAACGATCAATGTCGCGCAAGTTGCACTGCAGCCATCTGCCCGCAACCATCTGCCGCATCGTCGCGGTGGCATTGGACCCACCCGGCCGGTTTCCCTCCGGTGCGTCCAGGCCCCAGACCCGGACACGGCGGCTCTCGCCCTGAAGCGTAAAGGTATCGCCGTCGACAACTCGGCCGACAGAACCGGCAAACGCGGCCGGGCTCTGCCGGAGGTCGGTCTGTTGCGGCAGCAGCGGCGCGCAACCAAACAGAATGGCAGCAAGGACAACCGCCCGAAGAAACGAGAATGGCTTCATGCGCCGGGAATGCCCTCGGATGGGCCCAGAACGCAAGCCGCATCGCGACAATGATTCAATCGAAAGGAACACCCCATGGCTCGCGCACAAGGTGCGCGGTCGCAGCTTGCGGCCGCGTTCGAGACTGTTTACGGCACCCCGCCCGCGACCGGCTTCAAGCGGATGCCCTTCGCCGGGTCCACGCTCAGCGCCGAACAGCCGCTGTTGTCCTCGGAACTGCTGGGCTATGGCCGCGATCCGCTCGCACCGATCAAGGACGCGATCACGTCGGATGGCGACCTGACCATCCCGATCGATGCCGAGACGTTCGGCGTCTGGCTGAAGGCGGCATTCGGATCGCCGACCACCACCGGCACCGGGCCTTACGTCCATGATTTCGAGACCGGTAACTGGACGCTGCCGTCTTTGGCAATCGAAGTCGGCATGCCAGAGGTGCCGCGCTTCGCCATGTATTCAGGCGTGATGCTGAACCAGCTTTCATGGACCATGCAGCGTTCCGGCCTGCTGATCGCGAGCGCCGCGCTGGTGGCACAGGGCGAAACCATCGCGATCACGTCGCAGGCAGGTACCATCGCCGACCTCGACCTGATCCGTTTCGGCCATTTCAACGGATCGATCGAGCGTAATGGCACGGCGCTGGGCAACGTGGTCTCGGCCCAGATCACCTATGCCAACAACCTCGACCGCATCGAGACCATCCGCAACGACGGCATGATCGATGGCGCGGACCCGACTATCGCGGCCTTGACCGGATCGATCGAGGTCCGCTTCGCCGACACCACCCTCGTGCAGCAGGCGATCAACGGCACCCCCTGCGAGTTGGAATTCGCCTATGTCCTGCCGGGCGGCCAGTCGCTGACGATCACCGTCCATGCAGTCTATCTGCCCCGCCCCCGCGTCGAGATCAGCGGCCCGTCAGGCGTTCAGGCAACCTTCGACTGGCAGGCTGCGCTGGACCCGGCAAGCGGCTGCATGGCGACGATCACCCTCACCAACGATATCGCGAGTTACTGACCATGCTCAGACTGAACCTTTCGACCGAACCGCGCTGGTTCGAACTCCTGCCCGGCCTGCGCATCAAGGCCGCGCCGGTCACCACCGCCATCATGGCGGCGGCTCGCGCCGATGTGGTCAGCGAGGATATCGGCCCCGACGCCGCCAAAGAGGAACTGGCGGTCATCATGGCACAGGCGGTCGCGGGGCGCGTGGTGACCGAATGGGAAGGCGTCGGCGACGAGGACGGAAACGCGCTGCCGATCACGCCCGAAGGCATCCACGCGCTGCTGAATGTCTGGCCGGTTTTCGAAGCCTTCCAGTCGCAGGTGCTGGCACCGCATCTGGTTCTGGATGCGGAAAAAAACGGCTGCGCGCCCTCGCCGAATGGCACTTCGGCGGCGGCGACCGATACTGCGAAGCCTGCACAGGACCGTGCCCCGACTGCCCCGCAAGCGTGAACTATCCGGTAACGCCGGAAGGTTCGCAGGTCTGGGATCTGGCTGGCCGGATTAGCGGTCAGGTCCGGGCCATCCCCGGCGCCGTCCTCGGCTGGGACATGACCGCTGCCCTCGCAATGGGCAGAGCCCTCGGCATCGCCCCGCTGGTGGTGGCCGAACTGCTGCCGGTCATTGAGGCCGAAATGATCCGCAAGACGAACGAGAAGATCAGAGAGGGTGCCGAAGATGGCTGAGAGGAAGGTATCCGTGCGCCTGGTGGCCGAGAATGGCCGTCAGGTTCGCGCCGAACTGCAGGGCGTCGGCGAGGCGGGTGCGCGCGGTTTCCGCACCCTCAAATCCGAGGTGGACGTGGTCAGCGTCGTGCTGGCCAAGCTCGCCGGTATGGCGACCGCAGCCCTCGGCCCTGCCCTGACCCTTGTCACCACCGCGACGATCCGGGCGGCCGCCGAGGCGCAGCAACTGGCGACGGTCGCGAACGCGGCCCCCGATCAATTCCAGCGTTGGGCCGGGGCGACCCGCGCCGTCGGGATCGAGGAAGAGAAGCTGGCCGATATCCTGAAGGACGTGAACGACCGGGTCGGTGATTTCATGGCCACGGGCGGCGGTCCCATGGCCGACTTCTTCGAGAACATCGCGCCACGCGTCGGTGTGACCGCCGAGCAGTTCGCCCGCCTGTCCGGGCCTGACGCCCTGCAACTCTATGTGGACAGCCTCGAAAAGGCGGGCGTCGGCCAGCAGGAAATGACCTTCTACCTGGAGGCCATGGCCAGCGACCTGACCCGGATGCTGCCGCTGCTGCGCAATGGCGGCTCTGAGATGGACCGGTTGGGCCAGCGCGCCGCCGATCTGGGCGTCGTCATGGATAACAGCACCATCGCCACCATGCAGAAGGCGCAGATCGCGCTGTCGGGCGTCGGCATGGTGTTCGAGGGGATGCGCAACCAGATCGGTGCCGCGCTGGCACCCGCCCTGACCGACCTCTCCAATCGCTTCGTGGATCTCGCCTCGACGGGCGGCATCATCCACAGCGCCTTTCAGAATTTCCTGATCAACATGGAGCGCGTCGGCACCTATGCCGCCACGCTGGCCGCCTTCATGGGCGGGCGCTGGGTCGCGGGCTTCGTCGCCGCCCGCGTTGCCACCTTCAGCCTTGCGACCGCGCTGACGGCCCTGCGCGGCGCGCTGATCCGCACCGGCATCGGTGCGATCATCGTGGCCGCAGGCGAACTGATCTACCAGTTCACGCGGCTGGTCGAGCGCGTCGGAGGCATGGCCGATGCCTTCCGGGCGCTTGGCGCTCTCGCCGCAGAGATTGGCGGCAGGATCGGCATGGCCTTTCAGGCGTCCTTTGCGCTGATGGGCGCGGGATGGGAGGGGTTCCGTGCGCTCGTGTTCACGGTTCTCGATGGCATCGTGGCCGGGACCGCGATATCCATGGACCGATACATCGCGCTCTATGCCGGGGCGTTCGAAGCGGTCAAAGCGATCTGGGGCGCGCTGCCGGGTGCCATTGGCGACCTCGCATTTCAGGCGGCGAACGGCCTGATCGCGGGCGTCGAGGCGATGCTGAACGGCGTCGTCACCCGGATCAACAATTTCATCGGCGGAATCAACGCCGCACTGGCGGTCCTGCCCGATTGGGCGGTCGGTGAGGGTGGCGCGCAGATCGGGCAGCTGGACCCGTTCAGCATCGGCAGAATCAATAATCCTTTCGCGGGCGGCGCAACCGAGGCTGGCGCATCGGCGGCGGATGCTTTCGCCGACGCGTTCGGTCGCAGCTATGTCGGGGCCCCGGACCTGTTCGGCAATCTCGCTGACCAGGCAACCACCGCCGCCGCAGGCTATCTGGATCAGGCCGCGGCGCTGGGCGAAGCCGCCACCCGTCCTCTCGAAAGCTGGTCGGCGCTGACAGAGGTCGTCACCACGGCGGGCGAGGAAGGCGCGGCCGCAATGGACAGCGCGGCTGGGGCTGCTGACCGCACCGCCGAGGCGTTCGATGGCGCAGGCGGCGCGGCAGGCCGGGCCGCGGCAGCAGGCAAGAAGGCGGGCAAGGACGCGAAGGAAGGTGCCGACGAGGCAAAGACCGGCTGGGATGCCGTCGCCGCCTCGCTGACCGATTATGCCAATCAGGCCCGCGACATTGGCGGCGGGATTGGCAACGCCCTCGCAGGGGCATTCCAGAGCGCCGAGAACGCGGTCGGCGACTTCGTGACGAAGGGCAAGATCAGCGTCAGCGAGTTGGCGACCTCGATCATTGCAGACTTTGCCAGGATCGGCGCCCGGCGCTTCCTGCTCGGTCCCCTCGCCGGCGCGCTGAACGGCGCGCTGGGAGCTCTGGGTGGCGGGATCATGGCCAGCGTCCTGCACTCGGGCGGGATGGTCGGGTCGGGCGGCACAGGGCGCAACGTGTCCGCGATGGCCTTTGCCAATGCCCCCCGGATGCACTCTGGCGGCTGGGCCGGGCTGCGCTCGGATGAGGTGCCCGCGATCCTTCAGCGCGGCGAACGCGTTCTCTCGCGGCGGGAGGCGGCAGGCTACGGCAGCCCGGTTACTGTCAACATCGCCGCCCGCGATGCCGAATCCTTCCGGCAATCCCGCGCCCAGATCAGCACCGACATTGCCCGCGCAGTCGCGATGGGCCGGAGGAGCATGTGAGTGCTCCCCCGCAAGTGGGAACCGGTTGCGGGGAAAAATCACGAACCATGGAGAGTCTTATGGCGTTTCACGAAATCAGGTTCCCCGACAATATCAGCCGGGGCGCGCGGGGTGGTCCTTCGCGCCGAACGCAGATCGTTGAACTGGCATCCGGCGACGAGGAGCGGAACGCATCCTGGGCGAACAGCCGTCGCCGATACGACGTGTCCTATGGCATCCGTCGCGCCGATGACCTGGCCGCCGTCGTGGCCTTCTTCGAGGCTCGCAACGGCCGCCTGCACGGCTTCCGGTTCAAAGACTGGTCGGATTACAAGTCGGGCCTGCCTTCCGCTGTGCCTGCGCCGACAGACCATCTGATCGGCACCGGCAACGGGGCGCAGACGGCGTTCCAGCTTGTGAAGCGATACACGTCCGGTTCGCAATCGTGGACGCGCACGATCACCAAGCCCGTCGCTGGCACCGTCCGCGTGGCCGTGAACGGCGTCGAGGCCACCTCCGGCTGGTTGGCCGGTTACACCACCGGCATCGTCACGTTCGCCACCGCCCCGGCCAATGGCGTCACTGTCCGCGCCGGCTTCGAATTCGATGTGCCCGTCCGCTTCGACAGCGATGCGATGGACGTTACCCTCGATATCGAGCGCCTCGGCTCGATCACCTCAATCGGCCTCGTGGAGATCAGGCGATGAAAACGCTGCCCGCCAGCCTGCAGGCCCATCTGGACGACGGCACCACCACCCTCGCCTGGTGCTGGAAGATCAGCCGCGCCGACGGCGAGGTTATGGGCTTCACCGACCACGATCAAACGCTGACCTTTTCTCACACCGACTTCGAACCGGACAGCGGCTTCGCTGCATCCGAGATCCGGGGCGGTGCCGATCTGTCGGTGGATTCGCAGGACGCGGAAGGCGTTCTGACCTCCGACCGGATCACCGAGGCCGATATCCTTGATGGCCGCTGGGACAATGCCACCGTCGAGGTCTGGCGCGTGAACTGGAACGCGACCGGCCAGCGGGTGCTGATCCGGCGCGGTTCCATCGGCGAGTTGCGGCGCGGGCGCATGTCCTTCGTGGCAGAGGTCCGCAGCATGGCGCATGTCCTCGGCCAGACCGTCGGGCGCGCGTTTCAGGGCACCTGTGATGCGGCGCTGGGCGATGGGCGCTGCGGCGTGACCATCAGCGACCCGGCCTTTTCAGGCACGGGCAGCGTGACCGACGTGCTGCGTGACCGCGCCTTCACAGTCAGCGGCATCAACAGCTTTGCCGGCGGCTGGTTCGCCTTCGGGCTTCTGGAATGGATCACGGGCGCGAACGCCGGAAAGCAGGCCGAGGTGATGCTGCACGACAAGGCGTCCAGCATCGTGACCCTGACCCTGCTTGGGGCCCCCGTTTACGGAATTGCGCCGGGCGATGGCTTCAGCATTCAGGCGGGCTGCGACAAGCGATCATCGACCTGCCAGACCAAGTTTGCCAACATCGCGAACTTCCGCGGCTTCCCGCACATTCCGGGGCAGGACACCGTGATCCGCTACGCGAAGAGCGATGGCGGGCATGACGGGGCCGTCCTGTGAGGTCCGCCGATCCTCGACGCGTCGTTGCCGCCGCGCGCGGCTGGCTGGGCACCCCCTACCACGATCAGGCGAGCGTTCGCGGTGTCGGCTGCGACTGCCTTGGGCTGGCACGGGGCATCTGGCGCGAACTGGTCGGCGACGAGGCCATCCCCGTTCCGCCCTACAGTCGCGATTGGGGCGAGGCGGGCGGCCGCGAGTTGCTAGCTGAAAGCGCGGGCCGCGTCATGATCCCCGTCGCGGCAGGCGAGGCCGGGGCCGGCGCGGTGATCCTGTTTCGGATGCGCGCCTCCGCCGTGGTGAAGCATGTCGGCATCCTGACCGGGGAGGGCACCTTCATCCACAGCTATGAACGGCTGGGCGTGATCGAGGAACCTCTCACCACCGCATGGCGTCGGCGCTTCGCCTTCGCCTTCCTGTTTCCCCGCCCGACCCCGCGCCCGCGCAAGAAGAAGTCCTGATCCATGGCAACAATCGTTCTCGGCGCAGTCGGCACCGCCATCGGCGGCGGCATCAGTGGCGCGGTCCTCGGGTTTTCCGGCGCGGCCATCGGCGGCATGATCGGCTCCACCGTCGGTTCGATGGTCGATAGCTGGATCGTGTCCTCGCTGCAGCCCGGCCAGCGGATCGAGGGCCAGCGCATGGACAACCTGCGCGTCACCTCGGCCACCGAGGGTGTCGTGATCCCGCGCCTCTATGGCCGGATGCGGATTGGAGGCAACGTGATCTGGGCCACCGATTTCCGCGAGGAAACGAACACCCAACGTCAGGGCGGTGGCAAGGGCGGCGGGCAGAAGGTCACAACCACCGAGTATCTCTATTACGCGTCATTCGCGGTCGCGCTCTGCGAAGGCTCAATCACCGGCATCGGGCGTGTCTGGGCTGACGGCGAGCTCGTGGACCTGACCGAGGACACCTGGCGCTGGTATCCCGGCAGCGAGACGCAGCAGGCCGACCCCTTCATCTCCGCAAAGATGGGCGCGGGCGACACGCCCGCCTATCGCGGCACCGCCTATGTGGTGTTCGAGGAACTGGCCCTGTCGCGCTTCGGCAACCGCATCCCGCAGTTCTCGTTCGAGGTGTTCCGCCCGCTGGATGATGCCGACACCGCCGAGGGCCTCGTGCCCGCCGTGACCATCATCCCCGCATCGGGCGAGTTTGCCTATGCAACGCAGATGGTGCGCAAGACCGATGGCGAGGGCAGCGGGGCCGAGAACGTCAATGCGCTGGCCCAGACCGCCGACATGATCGTCTCGCTCGACCGGCTGGAAGCCATGGTGCCATCGGTCAGAAGCGCCTCGCTGGTGGTCTCATGGTTCGGCGACGATCTGCGCGCCGGCAACTGCAAGATCAGGCCAAAGGTCGAGCTGCCGCAGAAGAACACCTCGCCGGAATGGTCGGTCAACGGCGTGGATCGCGGCGATGCGCTGGTGGTCAGTCAGGACGACGAGGGGCGCCCGGTCTATGGCGGCACCCCGGCCGACTTCTCGGTCATTCAGTCGATCCGCGAAATCAAGGATCGCGGGCTGAAAGTGACTTTCTATCCGTTCCTGATGATGGACATTCCGGCTGGCAACACATTGCCCGACCCGTATTCCAACAACGCCTCGACCATCGGCCAGCCGGTCCTGCCGTGGCGCGGGCGGATCACCTGTTCGCCCGCCGCTGGAGTCACCGGCACCGTGGACAAGACCGCAGTCGCCGCAACGCAGGTCAGCGCCTTCTTTGGTGCCGCCCAGCCTTCCGATTTCACCGTCTCGGGTGATACCGTAACGTGGACCGGCCCTGCTGGTGATTGGGGCTTCCGGCGCATGATCCTGCACAATGCCCACCTCTGCGCAGTCGCGGGTGGCGTGGACGCATTTCTGATCGCCTCCGAAATGCGCGGGCTCACCCAGATCAGGTCCGGGGCCGCCGCCTATCCCGCCGTGGAGCAGCTTCGCGACCTAGCGGCCGCCGTCCGCTCGATCCTCGGCCCAGGCACGAAGATCAGCTATGCCGCCGACTGGTCGGAGTATTTCGGGCACCACCCGTCCGACGGATCGAACGATCTGTTTTTCCACCTCGACCCGTTCTGGTCAGACGCGAACATCGACTTCGTCGGCATCGACAATTACATGCCGCTGTCCGACTGGCGCGATGGCTGGGACCACCTCGACGCGCAGGTGTGGCCCTCGATCTACGACCGGGCCTATCTGCAATCGAACATCGCGGGCGGCGAAGGCTTCGACTGGTTCTACGCCAGCGAGGCGGATCGCGCATCGCAGACCCGGACGCCGATCACCGATGGCCTCGGGACGCCTTGGGTGTTCCGCTTCAAGGATATCCGCGCATGGTGGTCGAACGCGCACTGCAACCGTCCGGGCGGCGCCCTGGGCGGCTGGACCGCGTGGGTGGCTCAGTCAAAGCCGATCTGGTTCACCGAACTCGGATGCCCCGCAATCGATCGGGGCCCGAACCAGCCCAACGTGTTCTACGATACTAAATCGTCGGAATCCTTCGCACCCTACTTCTCGCGCGGCTGGCGCGACGATGCCGTGCAGCGGGCCTACCTCGAAGCAACCTATCTGTTCTGGAAGGACGCGGCCAACAATCCGACCTCCACCCAATATTCCGGGCGCATGGTCAACGTCGATGAATGCGCCGCCTGGACCTGGGATGCCCGGCCCTATCCGTTCTTCCCCGAACTGTCGTCCGTCTGGTCCGACGGCGCGAACTGGCGGCTGGGGCACTGGCTGACCGGGCGGCTGGGTGCCGTCTCGCTCGCGGCGCTGGTTCGGCACCTGTGCCGCCGCGCAGGCATGCCGGATGCATGGATCGACGTGTCGGGCCTGACCGGCGCTGTCGATGGCTATGTGATCACCGCGCTGGAATCGCCCCGCACCTCGATCACGATGCTGGCCCGGCATTTCGGGTTTGATGCCGTCGAGACCGAAGGCCGGATCAGGTTCATGATGCGCGGCCGGGCGCCGGTGGCGACCATTTCGCCGGAAGGCATGGTTGCGACCGGGTCCGAAGGCGACGTGATGGAACTGGCGCGCGGGCAGGAGACCGAACTGCCGCAGGCCCTGAAATGGCAGGTCGCGCGGGCGGATGAGGATTACGACGGGATCACCGTCGAGTCGCGCCGGATCACGGTCGAAGCCAGCCGCGTGTCCTCGGACAGCTTCCCGATGGCGGTGCCGCCTGAAGAAGCCGACCGCCGCTGCCGCCGCGCGCTGATGGAGGCATGGGTCGGCCGCGAGACCGGCTCGTTCCAGTTGCCGCCCTCGCGCCTCGCGCTGGACCCCGGCGACGTGATCCTGCTCGATCATGACGGGCGGCTGGCGCAGATGCGCATCCTCGCCACCTCCGACGCGGAGGCGCGCGGCATCGAGACCATCCGGCAGGATCGGGATGCCTATGACCTGCCGCCCGGAAGCCCGCGCCCGGCATCGCTGGCCCGGCCCGTGGTGTTCGGCCAGCCGCTGGTCGCGTTCATGGACCTGCCGCAACTGCGTGAGGATCACAGCCCTCACCAGCCGCTGATCGCTACCTTCGCAAAGCCGTGGCCCGGCCAGATCGCGGTGCTCCGCAGCGCCGAAGACTCCGGTTTTGAACTCCTGACCGCGTTCCGCGGCCGGGCGCGCATGGGCGAATTGGTCGCGGACCTCTATTCCGGGCCGACCTCCCGGTTCGACTATGGCAATTCGGTCTATGTCGAATTGCTGTCGGGCACCCTTGAGAGCGTCACCGACGCCCGCCTGTTCAGCGGCGAGAACTCGATCGCAGTCGAGCAGCCATCCGGAGCATGGGAAATCCTGCAATTCGGGGATGCCGAACTGATCGCGACCGGCAGGTATCGTCTGTCGCGCCTGCTGCGCGGTCAGCGCGGCACGGATGCGGATATGGCCGAGATGGTTGCGATCGGCGCGCGGGTGGTGCTGCTGGACGCCGCGGTCAATCCCTTGCCGGTCACCGAGGCAGACCTCGGACTGCCATGGAACTGGCGGGTCGGCCCGGCATCCCGCCCGGTCAGCGACGAAAGCTATCTCGCGAAGACCTTCACGCCGCGCGGCATGGGCCTGCGCCCGTTCGCGCCGGTCCATGTCGAACAGCCATGGCGGCGCGCGCGCGAGATCGGCGATCTGACCATCCGCTGGAAAAGAAGGGATCGGTCCCTCGCCGCGGATAACTGGAATGCTGCCGAGGTGCCCATGAGCGAGGTATCTGAGTCCTGGCAGGTTGACATAATGAACGGATCGGTTGTCAGGCGCATCCTGACCAAAACTGGATCAAGCAGTGTGATTTACACCGCCACGCAGCAGGTGGCCGATTGGGGCGCACCGCTCGGCCCCGGCACGTTCCTCGATATCCGCATTGCCCAGATCGGGCAGGCCTATGGCGCCGGTGCCGCGCCGATCACCACCCTCTGGTTCTGAGCAGGAGACCATCATGTCCGAGACCACGGCGCATCTGGCGCTGCCTTTCATCATGGCAGCACAGGCCCAGAAACATGTCACCCATAATGAGGCGCTGCGCCTGCTCGACGGGATCGTCCAGCTTGCCGTCCTTGACCGCCACCTGACCGCGCCGCCCGCCAGCCCGGCCGAGGGCGACCGCTACATCCCCGCCAGTGGCGCCACCGGTGCATGGAGCGGCTG
This sequence comes from Paracoccus sp. PAR01, assembly GCF_014851995.1. Taxonomy (NCBI): domain Bacteria; kingdom Pseudomonadati; phylum Pseudomonadota; class Alphaproteobacteria; order Rhodobacterales; family Paracoccaceae; genus Paracoccus; species Paracoccus sp. PAR01. The sequence goes on along the minus strand of NZ_JACVAW010000019.1, from coordinate 6,463 downwards.
GGATGGCAGCCTGGCCTACTGGATCGACGGGGCTTGGATGAAGATCCTGCCCGCGCCGGGGTGGCTGGCATGGGTGGTGGACGAATCCCAGGCGATCGTCTGGACCGGCGCGGCCTGGATCCCCGTCGCCAATGCCATGGGATTCATCGCCCAATCTGCCAGCGTGGCCGTCGCCCGCGGCCCGAACAATGGCACCACGGGAATTTCTGTGCTCGAGGAGACCCTGACCGGGCTCTCTGGCGCCACCCGCGACAGCAGCATTGCGATCCCCAATCGCGCCATCGCTCTCGGCGTCTCCGCGCGCACGGTGACGGCGATCACCGGCGCCACTTCCTATGACTGCGGCATTGCCGCTGAGGCCTCGAAATTCGGCGGCTCGCTCGGCGTTGCCATGGGCAGCACCAACATCGGCGTCATCGGCCCGCAGGCCTTCTACGCCAACACCCCGATCCGACTGACTGCCAAAGGCGGGAGCTTCACCGGCGGCGCGGTGCGCATCGCGATTCACTGCCTGACCTGTGGGGTGCCGAATTGATGGACACTATTCGTGAATGGTGGGGCGCGATCATGGCGGCCTGTGGGCTGGGCGTCTGGCTGATCCGGCTTGAGAGCACCTCGCGGACCGCCCTGCGCGAGGTCGAACGGCTGGAAAAGCAGATCGACGCCGAGCGCCACACGATCTCCGAGACCCGCAAGGAGCAGAACGAGATGCTGCGTGAGATGCGCGGTGACATCAAGCGCCTCCTGGAGCGCAGCGGCCCCACCCGCGACTGACCCACCCGACAACCCGATCCCGTCCCCTGCCCCGCGCCCTCGCGGGGTCTTTCGCATGGAGAGATGAATGGCCTTTTATCAGCACTGGCGGAACGTGCCGAAACGGGTATGGAGCTGGCCCAGTTTCTCCCCGGCCGAGATCGCCTGTCGCGGCACCGGCAAGATCCTGATCAACGAGGACGCCCTCAACAGATTGCAGGACCTGCGCACCATTTTGGGCAAGCCGATGATCGTGCACTCCGCCTATCGCAGTCCCGAACACAACAGGGCAGTCGGCGGCGCCAAGGCATCGAAGCATATGGAAGGCACGGCTTTCGATATCTCGATGGCGAACCATGATCCGGCGAGTTTCATCGCTGCTGCCCGCAAGGCCGGTTTCCAGGGCATCGGTACCTATCCGAGGTCGAACTTCATCCATATCGACACCGGCCCGGGCCGCGCCTGGGGCGATCCATTCCCGGCGCGGGCCTCGTCCTTCGCGCTCGATCAGGCCCCGGCGCGGGAACGTCTGGCCGACAGCCGCACGCTCAAAGGCGGCGGTGCGGCCAGCATCGGCACGGTCGGGGCGGCAGGTATTGAAGTGGCCCAGCAGACGCTGGCCGAAGCACAGGGTGCGATCCAGCCGCTGATCGGACATCTGGACACGCTTCGCTGGCTGTTCATTGCTCTGGCACTCGGAGGCATCGCGATCACGATCTACGCACGGATCGACGACTGGAAACGGGGACGGCGATGATCGTCCTCCTTGCATCGCTGTGGCGGCGGGCTCTTCCCTGGCTGGCTCTCGCCACCGCCATTCTCCTCTTCATGTTCAGCGCCCGGCGCAGCGGGGAGAGAGCCGGGCGCCTATCCGAGCGCATTGAAACCACCGAAAGGAGCAATGATGCCCTTCGTCAGATGCTGGAAGCCGGAGCTGATCGTCCTCGCGACCGTGATGATCTTGTCCGGAGGCTGCGCGAGGGTGGCTTTTGACCCCACCACCTGTCCACCCGTTGTCGATTATTCGCCCGAGGACCAACAACGCGCTGCGGCGGAGATCGAGGTCCTGCCAGGAGGTTCGGTCGTCGCGGGGATGATGGCAGACTACCACGTTATGCGCCGGCAGGCCGTGGCCTGCGGGTGACAACGTTCTTGCTCGGGCCTCAGATTCGGAAAGCTTCGGCGCCGGCCTAGTGAACCCAGCGGGGCAATCTGATTTCCTGCTCGGGATAAATTGGTTTCATCGCATTCGTCCAGATTTCGATGAGTTGCTTGTGAGAAATTGAATGGGCAGAGAACTCCCGCAGGAGCGCGGTCGTTGCCAATGAAAGGGCATCGGCCAATCCGAAGTTCTGGACTCGCGCGGCCAATACCGCCGCTTCAGCGTAGCCGTCGAGCTTTGCTTGCAGAAGCAACCGCCGCTGATCGACAGGCTGGCAGCTGACTGCATGATTCTGCCCCCGTGTTGTTACTCGCTTCGGCGTAATACCTCGTCCTTCCCTTCCGGCTGCAAGCAGCGCCTCGGCCAGCTCCATCGCATCGTCGGGCCAGTATTCCCGAGGGCGCGGATGCCGGACACCTCTCCCATTTACCGGTCGGCAGGAGAGGATTGCGTTGCGCCACTGAAGAGGAACCGCCTCGCGTCCCTGTAGCGCGCCAAGCAGCGCTCCACAGATCGCCGCATTGGTGTCGGTGTCGCCGCCGCGCCCCACGGTGGCAGTTAAAGCCTCGGCCAAGGGGGTGCCGCGCATCAAGTGATGAAAGGCATTCTGAAACGCGATGAGGACCCAACCCATCTGGAGCTGGAATTCCGCGGGTGCGCTGTGCCGAGAGGCATTGAGCAACTGGCGAATCTGATACGCCTCCCGTCCATCGCCGGCATGTCGATCAGCAGCGGCCCACATTTCCTCCGCATCTCCGCCGGCGATCCCGGTCGCGATTGCCGCGGCATAGGCTGCGCTTGCAGCCTGGCACACCGCATTCGGATGGGTCAGCCGAGCATCTTCGGCCGCGATTTTCGCGGCGAGTGCAGGTTCACCCTTGGCGAAGATTCCGATCGGGCTGACCCGCATCAGCGCACCGTTTGCTTGGCTTAGATCACTTGTTGCTGGGGTTCCCGCGGCAATCGCAGCGATACCGTTGCGCGTCGTGCCGCCGATGTCGAAAGGGCCGGAGCGCTCCCATCGAACATAAGCCCGCCCTACATGTGCGGCGTCAAAACCGCGAGTTGCCACAAGCGACCTCGCCAAAGCCAACGCCATCTCGCCATCATCGGTCGGCTGGCCGGCGATAAGGTTCCAGGTTCCCCCATCTGTCAGGCGGGTGACCCCGCTCGGATAGCACCGGCTTATGTCGGCGGCCGAGCGGAACTCGACAGCAGAGCCAAGTGCATCCCCCGCAAGCTGGCCGAGCAAGACCCCTTGCGCACGCGCGAGCTGCCCGGCATCTCCAATCCGAGCGACCGGACGAGCTGGTCGGCGGGGCTCTCGTGGCCCTCTTGTCGGACCGTGAGCGGCAAGGCCTGACACCGTATCCGCATCCCCGCCAATGCAGCCATCGAAAGTCGGCCGACTGTAGCAGATCGGACGACCAGCGCGTTCAACCAACACGCCTCCGGCCCCGACAAGCAGAGCATGACCACCAGCCAAGTCCCAGTGACAAAGGCCACGAACCAGGCTGATCGCAGCGTCGACCTCACCGACCGCGGCGAGAGCCAGTCTATAGGCGGGACTTGGCATTCCGATCATGCGTATTTTCGGCAGGGTCTCGTAGTTGTGCCTGGCATGATCAGCCACATTGGCATTCATCGCAACGGTGATTGGAAATTTTGGCGCCCGGCGCACGATAGGAATGCCGTTGCGGGTCAAGGTCGCGCCTTTAGCCCATGCGATCAGATCCCCACGATCGTCCGGGGCAAGAGGCGCAAAGACCACACCAAGAATAGGTTGGCCATTGCGAACAAGCGCCACCGAAATAGCTGATCCGCGGTGGCCGGTAAGAAAGTCGGCCGTGCCGTCCAGCGGATCGACCACCCAGCTGTCGTAGCCTGCGACACATGTCTGACCGGTTTCCTCGCCGATAAAGCTGCAGCGGTGAAGATGCAGCAACTGCTCTCTCAGGAACGTCTCAATCTCGGTGTCAATAAGAACCTTGGCGTTGCGGCTCCGCGGTCCTTCCGGACGATGAAATTCTGCCCGCAGCATCGCACCACCTTCAGACACCAGGTTGATCACGGCGGGCAGTAGTTCGACAGCTGCGATTTCAGCATGGGACTCGATCATTGCGTTCTCCTTCGCTTCGTTGAAGCATGGATACGCCGGGACGAAGGTTTGCGGCGATCACTCGGGATTTTCCGGTTCGGCGTTTTGGGGGCGAAGAATGCAGGTTTTGCGTAACGCGGTCGGGTTCTACTGGACGCTGCCGGTTCCGTGGGCGGGGTTCAGGGAACTGCCAAAGGATATCGAAGCGGCGGCAGATGAAAGCCGTACAATCCGCTACCAACGCGAGATCATCCGGCGTCGTGCCAAGGAGAGGAACTACAAACTTATCAGGGAAGAGGTCTTTCTTGAGATTGAGCCTGATCGGGGCAGCAAGCAGGTGCTTGACGCCTTGAAGCCAGTCACCAGAATCTGCCAGGAAAACGACGCCGTCCTGCTGCTCGTCGATTTTTCCGAAGTACAGGGCTGGCGGAGCCACGGGCCGCTTTCAGATTGGGCGCAGCAGACGCCTATCGATATAGAGACCGTTTATCCGGACGAGTTTGTGGTCGACCGCAAGCTGTTCGATCCTCATGCGCATTTCGCGCAATGGCGTGTTCGGCAGGAAGAGTGGTCTGCGGGGAAAGGCGCGCGCATGGTGGTCGCCTCTCGAGAGGCGCGGAGACTGCGTGCGCAGAAGCAACCCTACAAGGCGATCGCCGACGTTCTGAACGATCGGTCGTTGCGGAGTGCAACCGGCAAGCCTTGGACGGAAGATAGCGTCCGCAAATTGCTGAGGCCAGAAGACCTTCAAAACAACGAGTAAATGGCACGGCGGGAAACGCAACGCACTGTATTACGGCCTGACTCGTGATCCGGCGACAGTTATTTCCTGCTTTCGTCCGCCCCAAACGAAAGAGCGCGCACCTACGCGGGAGACGAGAATGTCGGAGGAGCACCGGATGGGCGATCAGATCATTCGTGCGTGCAACCGCTCCAGCGCGTGATGCGGGGAACGGACGAGACGAGCTGATCTCTACTCAGCTATCGCGATCCTGAGGACCGCACTATTCTTCGTCGCTCTTGGTGAATCGCGACAGGAACTGCAGCATCTCTTTGTTCGGTTTGGGCCAGCTATAGACGCCCCGACGCCAGCTTTCGGTATTCATGGCATTGGTGTTCACAGATACCCATGCAAGCAGATCGTCGTGAAGCACCGAATACCGATGGCCCATGACCTCTATGTCGAGAAGCGTGTCGGTCCCAATCAAGGACTTGGAAATCATTGGTCGCATCACGGCTCTCACATGGGATGGTCGGTCGGCGACACTGGCGACTGAGGCGGATTGAAGTCTTGAACTAAAACGCGCCACGCCACTACAAAATGAATATGGCATCGCGCCATCAAACTGACAGCAATCAGCATCATAGGATACCGACTTGAGAAATCGGCACATGCAGTCGCCGTAGAGGTCCAAATACCGGCCTTGCACCCATTTGAGGATGTCCCGCCTGCCACCATGTAAATGCCAGTCCGACTTTGCGAGCAACGTCATGTTGCACGGGTGCAGGTTCAGGAGCATCCGTCGCGAAAGCTCGTCCTTGGTCCAGGTTCGCCAAAGCAAGTTTCGGTCTTTCACGTCGACAAGATGTGCAGCGTGAAAGCCAGCGCGGTTGAGATTGGCCCTTCCCCGCATCTGGAAGAAATGGACAGGAAGGCTTGAGAAGAAGCCCTCAGCATCTTCTTTCAATTCTGCACCCGACAGCAGTGTGACATGAATCTGCCAGACCGGAGAGTTATCGCAGGGCATCACCCGGTTGTTGTGATCGGTCAGCACAACTTCACCACGCGTTAGGCCTCGCAGCTGTCGGACCAGGAACAGTGGATCTTCACCATCGAGATAGTCCCGGAGGTAGCTGTCAAATCGATCAACGACCTCGCGGGAAGGGAGGTTCGGCAAAATGTGCTTCTCGAAAAACTCCGGGAAGAGCCCCTCGAATTGGGTTGGGCAAGTGAACATCTTCGACACCCAAGGTCTTTTTTGTCCAGAAATAGGTGGCACATATTGGCGATTTGCCGCGGTCATAACATAGGTATGTCGACCTCTATTGCGAGCGCAACCGCCTGTCGTTCGTAGGCGTGCGTGGAAGGCCGTCTTTGGATGAAAGGGCGATCAGTCGCCTGGGAACTTCAACCCGTCAAGCTGAAGGAGGGTGGAGCGCAGCGGTCACCGCTTAAACTTCACCCGCCAGTTCATATGTTTGCCCGCGTATGCGCGCGCTTGCGGTTTTTCTGTTCTGGTGTTGATGTGGCGTTGATGTAAACGCGGAAGCGCCGGTGGTATATGAATACCATCGGCTTATGTGTTTGATATGTGGTAATTTTTTGGTTGCGGGGGCAGGATTTGAACCTGCGACCTTCAGGTTATGAGCCTGACGAGCTACCGGGCTGCTCTACCCCGCGCCATTTGCGCTGATCGGGAGATAGCGCTGGTTCATCGTTTCGAGAGACG
>NZ_JACVAW010000018.1:0-81927 GCF_014851995.1 Paracoccus sp. PAR01 | reverse complement strand
GGCCGAAACGTCCGGGAATGGTTTGCGGCCCGCAATCAGTTCGCCATAATGTTTGGCGAGCGCTTCGACGCTTGAGTATCTGAAACCGCATGGAACGGCCCAGATACACAAAGTTCAGGACACTCCCCGCGAGGTGTTCGCCACCACACGCGAGCAGCGGTGTTGGGTCCACAAGACAATGAACGTGCTCAACGCGCTGCCGAAATCGCTGCAGGACAAGGCCAAGAGCCATCTCCACGACATCTGGCAGGCGGAAACCAAGGCCGAGGCCGGCACCGCCTTCGACTTTTTCGTCGAAACCTACGGGGTCAAATACGACAAGGCCGTTGCCAAGCTGGTCAAGGATCGCGAGGCGTTGCTGACCTTTTACGACTACCCGGCCGAACACTGGAAACACATCCGGACATCGAACCCAATTGAAAGCACCTTCGCGACCGTTCGGCACCGCACGAAGCGCACCAAAGGTTGCCTCAGTCGCAGGACCGGACTGGCAATGGCCTTCAAGCTGATGATGTCGGCGCAGGGGAAATGGCGCAAACTCGATGGCCAGAACCGCCTGCCGGAGATCATCCAGGGGGTTGAGTTCCGCGACGGCCTCCGCCAACTTCAAGCCGCCGCCTGATCACGCGTCACCAACTTTTGCCCATATCTCTGCGCGAGGGGTTCTTCATCTCTTCGGCGACATTGACCAGATGTTCGAATCCGATGAAGGCAAACACCGCGATCAGCGTCGTTCCCGAAAGCCCGACCCAGACCGCGACGTCGCCGGGTTCTGGCAGGATCTCAGGCAAGCGGGTCACGACCCCGCTGCCCGTCCCGAACCCGGCTGCGATGATCAGTACAAGACCCCCAAGCTCGGCCAGGGTCATGATGCCTGCAAGGGTGACGGACTGGCGCGTGGAAAGGCAAGCCACCAGCCCCATCGACAGCACGACAAGCGTGATGATCCACTGGGGCGGCAGGTCTACAAACACGCCAAGATAGCCCGCGCTGCCAACGCTGATTGTGGCCGCCGAGATCGTCGCAGTCAGAACGACCAGCAGCCCCATGGTCAGACTCAGCCAAGGCCGGTTGAACGCCTTTTCAACATAGGCGGCTTCGCTGACGCTGACAGGCATGCGCGTCCCAAGCTCGGCGAAGGACGCTGCGCTGAACGACATGACCAGTGCGGCCAGCACAAAGGCCAGCGGCGCGTGCATGCCGCTTCGGCCCGCAGCAATACCAACCAGCACATAGATGCCAGCGCCGATCGTCACGCCGAGCCCATAGAGCACGGCGAGCAAAAGCGTCAACGAACGCTTCAGTCTTTGGCGAGTGGCGGTCGCTGGCAACCTGTCTTCCTGCAAAACTTGGGTCGATGTTACGCGTGCTTGATCATCCGCATCAGCAGACCGTCCTTGCGCCAGAACTGGTGATAAAGCGAAGCGGTGACATGCGGCGCGATCAGGCCGATGAACACCGGCTTGGCATAAGTGTGCCACTCGCCATAGGGGTCGCCATAGTAGTAGCCAAGCAGACCAGTAACTGGCACGACGACAAGCAGTGCGTAGAACAGCCAGTGGGAAACCCTGCCTGCCAGTTCGATGGCACTACTTGTTTCTGGCGGCGGCGGTGGCGCGCCATTCCTGAGGCGCAGGACCAGCCGGACCGCGACCAGCGCGAGGATGGCGATACCGAAATAGTAATGCATGTCGGCAAGATTGCCTTCAAGCGCCGAGACGGTCTCACCTTCCTCGGCCGCTTCAATGGCCTCGGTCATACTCTCGCCGAAGATCAGCTGCGCAAAAACTAGCACCGCGATCACCCAATGCAGGCCAATCTGATAGATCGTGTATCCTCGGACGCTGGCGATCTGGTCTCTTGTCATGGTCATGGCGTGTTCCTTTGCATCAGTTTGGAACGTTGCATTAAGCGGGAAGCATGGCATTGATCGACATCAGTCGCTGTGGCGATGGCACCATTGTGCAATCTGTCAGGGTTTGGGCCACGATCATGCCGCTACTCCAAAGACCCACCCGACGGCGGCCGTCGCGGCCATGGCAAGGGCGCCCCAGAATGTGACGCGAATGGCACCCTTGACGACGCCTGCACCACCAACCGATGCCCCAAGGCCGCCGAGCGCCATCAGGCCGATCAAGGTCGTCCCAGCAACAATCGCCGATATCTGCGCTGCGGGCGCCGCCGGCCACGATCAGCGGGATGACGGCTCCCGCTGCAAAGGTCATCGCGGAGACGACCGCCGCCTAGATCGGTCGTGCGGTGACCGTCTCCGAGATCCCAAGCTCGTCGCGCGCATGGGCCCCGAGCGCGTCTTTCTGCGTCAGCTGGACCGCAACCTGCCGGGCCAGATTTTCGTCCAGTCCGCGTCCGACATAGATACCGGTCAGTTCGTCCAACTCGGATTCGGGCGTTTCCTTCAGTTCTCGGGTCTCGCGCGCAAGATCGGCCTGCTCGGTATCGCTCTGCGAACTGACCGAGACGTACTCTCCTGCCGCCATCGACATTGCGCCCGCCACAAGCCCTGCCAGACCAGCGACAAGAATCTCGGGCCGCCCGGACCCTGCGGCGGCAACTCCCACGACCAGACTGGCGGTCGAAACTAGGCCATCATTCGCCCCCAGCACGGCGGCGCGCAGCCAGCCGATGCGATGGACCATGTGGGTTTCGGAATGGGAAAGCCTGCTCATTCAATCGTCCTTTCAGGCAGTACGTCGCGCGGTAGGTTTGGTGAGGAACTCGCCTCGCGCGCGTTTCGCTGCTGTGCGCAGCCGACAGGTTTCAACTTGACACAGACCAAATCTGGTCGCGCGGGCCCGACGCCTGCCAGATTTGCTCAGACGAGATCGCCCACTTATCCCGATCAACCTACCGCTGCTGATCCAGACTGCGGAACCAAGGAAAGCTGCACTTGGCCGGGCGCGAGGCTTGGCGAGGCGTTCGCTACCGAAGGGTTCATGTTTTTCTCGGCTTCGCCGGAAAGTGCCCTGACAGCCTCGAACTGCGACAAGAAGATCTGCCCACTGAACTGCGCCATGAAATCCGATCGTTTCAAGGCGTCCATGACGGGTCCTTTGACCTCGGACAGATGGAACTTGATCCCCGCAGAAGTGAGCCGATGGGAGATTGCCTCAAGGCTTTCCAGTGCACTCGCGTCGATGGCATTCACCGCGGGACACATCAGAATGACGTTTTTCAGCGCGGGTTTGTCGGCGATGCGGTCATAGATCGCATCTTCCAGCGCCCGGGCGTTGGCAAAATACAGGCTTTCGTCCACCCGGATTGACAGGATAGACGGATCGGTGATGACGTCGTGGCGGTCCACGTTGCGGAAATGCTCGGTGCCGGGGACAAGTCCGACAACCGCCATGTGCGGGCGCGACGTGCGCCACAAGAACAGGGCGAGCGACAGCGAGACGCCTGCCGTGATCCCAGCCTCAACTCCGACCAGCAGTACAGTCAGGATGGTGACGGCCATTGCGGCAAAATCGGCCTTGGAATAGGCCCAGGTGCGGCGGATCGAGGCGATATCGACCCGCGACAGCACGGCCACGATGATTGTCGCGGCCAGCACGGCTTGCGGAAGGAACCGGAAGAGCGGGGTCAGAAACACCGTGGCAGCCAGGATGCCTGCGGCGGTGAACGCTCCGGCCAAGGGCGTTTCGGCCCCAGCGTCAAAATTCACCACCGACCGGGCAAAGCCGCCTGTCACCGGATAACCTCCCGACAGCGCCGATGCGATGTTGGACGCACCCAGAGCCGTCAGTTCCTGATTGGGCACGATCCGCTGCCGCCGCTTGGCTGCCAGCGTCTGCGCGACCGAAACGGATTCGACAAATCCCACAAGGCTGATCAGCACGGCAGGAAGCCACAGTTGCTGCCAAAGACCCATATCAAAGGACGGCAAGGCAAAGGGCGGCATCCCGGCGGGAATGTCGCCAACGATCTTTACGCCTTTCTCCGCCAACCCGAAGCCGACCACGGCAAGGATCGAAAGAACGATGGCCGCAACAGGCCCCGCCTTGGCGATCAGGTCGGCAACGCGCGGACGCAGCCCTCCTGCCAAAAGCAAAGGTTTCAACTGTTTGCGCGTCCAAAACAGGAAGGCCGTCGCCGCAACACCGATGACCAGTGTGTAGTAATTGATGTCGCCGATGCCGACATAAATCCCGCCCAGCAGATGCGGCAGTGTATCGCCGTCGGCCTTGATCCCCAACACATGTTTCAGTTGACTGATGGCAATGAGGATGCCCGAGGCGGTGATGAAACCCGAGATCACCGGGTGCGACAGGAAATTCGCCATGAACCCCAGCCGTAGCACCGACATCGCCACCAGCACCACGCCCGACAAGAACGCCAGTGTGATCGCCGCCGTCAGATATTCCGCCGTCCCCGCAGCTGCCACCTGGCCCACTGCCGCAGCTGTCATCAGCGACACCACCGCAACCGGACCAACCGCCAAAGCCCGGCTGGTGCCAAAGATCGCATAGGCGATCAGCGGCAGGATCGAGGCGTAAAGCCCGACCTGCGGCGGCAGCCCCGCAAGCATGGCATAGGCCAGGCTTTGCGGAACCAGCATGATCGTCACGATCACGGCGGCGATCAGATCGCTTTGCGCCTCGGTTCTGGTATAGGCCGGGGCCCAGCGGAGAATAGGCAACAGGGAGGTCAGGGATTTCACGGGTCAGGCCTTCCGGGGTTCACGCGGCGGTGGCGGTGTGGGGCTTGGCCATCCATTCTCGCCCGCGCAACATCGCCTGCCAGTAGATTGGCGGCAGGATTCTTTCCTTCAGCAGTGTTGATTTTCACCCAGAACTGAGCCGATTAGGCGCATAATTTTCACTGAGAAGTGAGCCATGTGAACCTTCCCCGAAAGCGGTGAGCGGCGGGGGCAACGGAGTGATCCACATGGGACTATTGAACATCATCCGACGCATGCATTTACGGCAGAAGCTGTCGATCCGCGAGATTTCGCGGCTGACCGGCGTATCGCGGAATACCGTGGCCAAGCATCTGGCAGCGAACACCATCGAGCCAAAGTTCGCGACGCCGGAACGTCAACGCAAGATTGACCCCTTTGCTGAGAAGCTGGCGGGCTGGTTGAAGACTGAAGCCGGGAAGTCGCGCAAGCAGCGGCGGACGATGAAGCAGTTGCACGCCGATCTCGTAACGCTTGGCTTCACGGGTTCATATGCCCGGGTCGCAGCGTTTGCCCGACGATGGCGCGCCGATCGGCAGCGCGAACAGCAGACGACGGCGCGCGGGACCTTTGTTCCGCTGCACTTTGACCCTGGTGACGCTTTCCAGTTCGACCGGAGCGAGGACTTTGCGGTTCTGGACGGCGAGCGCACGAAGCTGCAGATGGCCCATATCAAGCTGTCGCACAGCCGCGCCTTCCTTTTGCGGGCATATCCGTTGCAGACGCACGAGATGCTGTTCGATGCCCATTGGCACGGGTTCCGGGTCTTCGGCGGCGTGCCCGGGCGTGGGATTTACGACAATATGCGCACGGCGGTTGATCGCGTTGGTCGTGGCAAGGAGCGGCAGGTCAACATGCGCTTCCTCGCGATGACGAACCACTATGTCTATGAGCCCGAGTTCTGCAATCCGGCAGCAGGCTGGGAGAAAGGTCAGGTCGAGAAGAACGTTCGGGATTCCCGCCACCAGATGTTGCAAGGGATGCCGGACTTTCCAGATCTTGCCGCGCTGAATGCCTGGCTGGAAGAGCGTTGCCTCGAGTTGTGGCAGCAGACCCCGCATGGCAAACAGCCCGGCACGATCGCTGATGTCTGGGCTGAGGAGCAGGCTGCGCTGATGCCGCTGCCCGTCGCGTTCGACGGCTTCATCGAGTTGAGCAAGCGCGTCTCACCAACCTGCCTGATCAGCTTCGAACGCAATCGCTACAGTGTTCCGGCGTCATTCGCGAACCGGCCCGTCAGCCTTCGGATCTATCCTGATCGGCTGGTCGTTGCGGCCGAGGGTAATATCCTTTGCGAACATACCCGTGTGATTCAACGCAGCCATCATCTGCCGCCGAAGACGATTTACGACTGGCGGCATTATCTGGCCGTCGTGCAAAGGAAGCCCGGAGCCCTTCGCAACGGCGCCCCCTTCCTGGAATTACCGCCTGCGTTCAGACAGTTGCAGGATCACATGCTCCGCAAACCCGGTGGGGATAGGGAGATGGTCGATATCCTCGCCCTCGTGCTTCACCACGACGAACAAGCCGTGCTGACCGCCGTGGAACTGTCGCTGGCCGAGGGCGTGCCGACCAAGACCCATGTGCTGAACCTGTTGCACCGCCTGATCGACGGCAAGGTGGTCGGCGGGCCGCCACTGGATACCCCACAGGCACTGGCCCTGCGCCGTGAACCCAAGGCCAATGTCGAACGCTATGACGGCTTGCGCGCCCAGATCGCCGGAGGCCGCCATGCGTCATGATCCAGCCGCCGGCGCCATCGTCATCATGCTCCGCAGCCTGAAGATGTATGGCATGGCCCAGGCCGTGACCGACCTGATTGAACAGGGCGCGCCGGCATTTGAAGCTGCAATCCCGATGCTGTCGCAACTTCTGAAAGCCGAATTGGCCGAGCGCGAAGTCCGCTCGATCGCCTATCACATGAAGTCCGCGCGCTTCCCGGCCTACAAGGATCTCTCGGCCTTTGACTTCGCCGCCAGCGAGGTCAACGAGGCCACGGTCCGGACCCTGCACCGTTGCGAGTTCATGGATGGCGCTCAGAACGTGGTCCTGATCGGCGGTCCGGGCACCGGGAAAACCCATGTCGCAACAGCGCTTGGCATCCAGGCCATCGAGCATCACCGCAGGAAGGTCCGCTTCTTCTCGACCATCGAACTGGTCAACGCGCTCGAACAGGAAAAAGCCAAGGGCAAGGCCGGGCAGATCGCGGAAGGCCTGACCAAGCTCGACCTCGTGATCCTGGACGAGTTGGGATACCTGCCATTCAGCGCCTCGGGCGGGGCCCTGCTGTTCCATTTGCTGAGCAAGCTCTACGAGCGCACCAGCGTGGCGATCACCACCAACCTCAGCTTCAGCGAATGGGCCACGGTCTTTGCTGATGCTAAGATGACCACCGCCTTGCTCGATCGCCTTACCCACCGCTGTCACATCCTTGAAACAGGAAACGACAGCTTCCGCTTCAAGGCAAGCTCAGCCGCTGCAGCCCGGAAAAAGAAGGAAACAAACCCGCCCTTGACCCCAGCATGAACCGAAATCCATAATCAGAGGTGGCTCAATTCTCGGTGAAAAAACCGGCTCAGTTCTGGGTGAAAATCAACAGCGAGCACACAAGATCGCATGCGGCCATCATGCCGCCACTCGCGCCGAAACGCCGCGGAAGGCCGCCGAAAAACGGGAGGATCGATCACCTGCACGGCTGATCACCGATGCCGGAAACTGGGGAGTTTTACTTCGGCACTTCTGGGGAAACTTCAGTCGGCGTTGACAATTTGCGCACTGTCTTACGGTCGAGCCCGGTTTGTCGCGCAATCGCGCTGATGCCGAGCCCTTGTCGCTGCAATTCCAAGATCATCACGATCTCCCTCAATCCGATCACCTGCGCGCCTTTCCTCTGGCATCAGCAGGGGAAATTCTGCGCCGCCGATGCTCAGGGGGCATGCCCCCCCCCAACTTCGACAGTTCGCGGCCAGTTTTGAGGCTTTCAGCGATATCGCCCTGAGGAATATCAACGAGTTACCTTCGACTCCGGGGCGCTTTCGGCGGTTTTCCGTTGTGGCACGTCTATATGATTGCAGCGTTGTATAATAAGCCGTAAGACGATATTCGTTGCGGCATGTACACGAAAATCACTCAGTCCGGCGGTCGCCGCTACCTGCAGCTCGTTGATGGCTTCCGTGATGAAAACGGGAAAGTCCGCCATCGCGTGGTCGCGAACCTCGGTCGGATTGACGACCTCACGCCCCAGAAGCTCGATCCGCTGATCAACGGGCTGAACCGCGCCCTCGGCAGAGCGCATAACACCTCCAGCGAGGTCATATCGGAAACAGCGCTCAGCTTCGGCGATGTCTTCGCCCTGCACGAGCTGTGGAAGGATCTCGGCTTTGGTCGCGCGCTCGGCCGTGCCCTGCGCTCGGGGCGGCGCAAGATTGATGTCGAGGCGCTGATCCGCGCCATGGTATTCAACCGCCTTTGCGCCCCGGACTCCAAGCTCGGCTGCCTGCGCTGGCTTGAGACCGTCGCCATGCCGGCTATGCCCGACGAGGTGAACCATCAGCACCTGCTGCGCGCAATGGATGCGCTGATGGATCACGCCGAGCTCGTCGAGGCCGAGCTTGCCCGCCAGATCAGGCCCCTGGTGGACCAGGACCTGGCGGTGGTCTTCTATGACCTGACCACCGTGCGCATCCACGGCGAGGGCGCGGTCGATGATGATCTGCGCGCCTTCGGGATGAACAAGGAAACAGGGGGGATCGCGCGGCAGTTCGCCCTGGGCGTCGTGCAGACGGCCGAGGGCCTGCCCCTCATGCACACGGTCCACGCCGGCAATGTCGCCGAGACCAGAACCCTGCAGGCGATGCTGAGGACCGTGCTGCAGCGCTTCCCGGTCCAGCGCGTCGTCCTGGTCGCGGATCGCGGGCTGCTGAGCATGGACAATATCGGCGAGCTCACCGCGCTCGCCAGGCAGGGCGGCCGCAGTCTCGAGTTCGTCCTGGCGGTACCCGCCCGGCGCTACAGCGAGCTGGTCGACACCTTCCAGCATCTCGTCTTCTCGGATGAGGGGCTCGCCGAGGCCCGCTTCGCCGGACATCGGCTGATTGTGGCACATGACCCCGTGCGGGCAGACGTCCAATCGGCCAGACGCCGCGAGCGCCTCGCCGAGCTCGAGACTCTGGCCGAGAAGATGGTCACCAGGCTTGACGCGCAGGACGCCGGCGAGACCGCCCGTGGCCGCCGCGCCTCCGATCGGGGCGCCTATAGCCGGTTCACCCGTGCGGTGGCCGAGGCCGAGCTCACCCGGTTCATCAAGGCGGATTATACCGCCGAGCGCTTCAGCTGGTCACTGGACGAGGAGGCCATTGCCGCGGCCGAGCTGTTCGACGGCAAGCTGGCCCTGCTGACAAATGCGCCCGACCTCACCCCGGCCGAGGCGGTGCGGCGCTACAAGGCCTTGGCAGATATCGAGCGCGGCTTCCGAGTCCTCAAATCCGACATCGAAAGCGCGCCCGTTCACCATCGCCTGCCCGACCGCATTCGCGCCCATGCCCTCATCTGCTTCCTCGCCCTGGTACTCTATCGCGTCATGCGCATGCGCCTGAAGGCAAAGGGCCACCCGGCCAGCCCGAGGACCGCCCTCGATCTTCTGGCGCGCATTCAGAAGCACACCACTCATATCGGCCCCCAAACCTTCTCCGGGATATCCAATCCGCAACCAGAACAGCTCAACCTCTTCGACGCGTTGGACGTAAAACGCCCCTGATTGCCCGCCGTGTTGTGGCAAATTCGCGCAGTGCGGCGAAATAAAATCATGCACTTAGCGTTTTAACTGATGAACTTGGGATCCCCCTGAGCATCGGCATCAGCGCTAAACCGGGGAATTTTTATCCAGCCGTTGTGGGGAGATTACGTCCAGCACTCACAGGTGCGCACCAAGGTGCCGCCCATGTCGTTGGTCTGGGCGCCAAAGATATGCTCGACCCGCGAACGCACCTTGGATTTTGTCCGGTTGCTTTTCTTGGCCTGCTCGGTCAGCGGCTTGCCGCGCTGACCCTTGCGCTGGATGTGGCTCTTGAGCTTGCGCGCCTGCAGCTTGGCTTCAGTTTCTTCCGACCTATAGGCTGAATCCGCCCAGACACCGGAGCCGGTGTTGCCCTGCATCAGCAAGTGATCCAGCGCCTGGCTATCGTGCTGCGCCGCATCGCTGACGTGATAGCGCCGCACCAGTTTGTGCTTGCGATCGATATTGACGTGGTTCTTGTAGCCGTAATGGTTCTTGCCTTGCTTTTGGGTCCAGCGCGCATCGGTGTCCTTCTGCGATCGCATGGCCGGCTTGTCCGCCCAACCCTCGGGCAGATCACCATTCTTGATTGCTGCATTCTCGTCCCGGGTATTGTGGTTGCGCGGCACCGGCACGATCGAGGCGTCGAGAATCTGGCCACCCCGCGCGATATATCCCTGCCGTGCCAGGTAGCCGTCGAACTGCTTGAACAGCGCTTCGACCATGCCAGCCTGGGCCCAGAGCTTCGCGATAGAGCCAGACCGTCTTGGCGTCGGGCACACGATCCTGCAGCCCGAGCCCGAGAAACCGCATGAAGGACAACCGGTCGCGCACCTGATATTCAATCTGGTCGTCGGAGAGGTTGTAGAGCGCGCTCAACACCAGGGTTTTGAACATCAGCACGGCGTCCATGCGCTTACGGCCCGCCCGCGACTTGCGCTCTGCATCGGGCTTGCGCCAGACCCGCTCAAGCACGGGACGAAACTCCTCCCAAGGCACCACGGCATTGATCTCGACCAGCGGATCCTTCTTGGCGTCCAGGCTCGCGTAGCGGTCTGAAAGATCGAAGAAACCCATCTGCGTCATCGTCAAATCCCAAGCCCTTCGATGCTCCCGCGTTCATACCGCCGCAGCAATGGCAGGGCAATTTTTCGAGGTGCCCTCAATACAGGACTTAACAAGATACAAGGAACGTTTACTTCAAACCGAAATCACGGCTTGCAGGGTCCCTATCTTCGATCGCGGATTCCGGAACTTCGGGCTTCACCCAAGCTGTCATCATTTCATAAAAAATTCCCAACAGGATTGGCCCTAAAAACAATCCTATCATTCCATAGGTTACGGTGCCACCAATCACCCCAAGCAGGATCAACAGAATGGGCGTGGTAAGCCCACGAGCCATGAGCACGGGTTTCAGGACGTTGTCTATGATGGGGATGGGTATCAGCAGAATCGTCAGCAACAATGCCGGTCCTGTGTCCTTTGTTAACCAAGCCCAAATGATGAGAGGCAGGACCACAGGTACAGGCCCGACCTGGATGATACAAAAGATCAGTACAGCGAAGGCGATTGCACCGGCTGCCGGGATGCCAAATACGCTTAGGATCAGGCCGGCGAGGAGAGCCTGAAGCAAGGCCACACCGATGACACCACGCGATATGTTGCGGATTGTCGCACCTGTAAGGTCGACAAATTCCGCTCCGCGTTCGTCTGCAATTCGACGAGCATATGACTTAATGGCGTTGGCCAGACCCGGCCCGGGTATAAACAGAAATCCCGCTACAATCACGGAAACTGCAAAGCCCAGCATACCGAATCCGACACCCGCGATCTTGCCAACAATCCCACTGGCCGTTTGCAGAAGAGGGGGCCCGAACCGTGCTATGGCAGCCTCGAGATTGTTGGAAGCGAGATTCCACGCGTCGTAAACACGGCTACCAATCAATGGCCAATCTTGCACGGATATCGGGGGCCGTGGCACAGCCACTGTCTGGTTCTCAAAGAGATCGACCAAACCCAGGGTGGTCTCGGCAAGATTGACCGTGACAGCCCCAAGCGGGACGACGATGACAAGAACGCCCACCAATGTAATTAGGGCTGCCGCCAACCCACCGTGCCCACGCAGAAGCTTCTTCAGTGCGGTAAAGATCGGATAAAGAGCGACCGCGAGTATGGTGGCCCAGATGATCATGATGATAAAGGGGGCGATCAATGTAAAAGACAAATAGCATAATGAGCCGATGATGGTCAGCCGGATCACCAGGTCAGTGACCGCCCGGTCAAACGATTTAACTTTCCTGGTGTTGTCAGCCGCGGCCGCAATATGATCGTCTGCCATTCCCCCACTCCCCTCTGGTGTGAACACCCTTGATGTCCGTTTTTTCGGACCGCGCAATAAAACCGCGCGCCTTTGGTTTCGACTTCCGCGTTTGGATGAGACGTGTCAGATTTCTAGCTGTGCGATCTATTATCCAATGATTGCATATGGAGGAACAATATGTCGATCATCGATTCATACCTCGCGCTTGTTGCACGCTGGCGGTGGAGTCTTTTGCTCTCCTTACTGATCGGGTCATTTGTGCTTGAGGCGCTCTTGGCGGAAACAGGTGCCGCCCGGCTTCTGGGATCGACGCTATTCATATTGGTATTCGGCGGGGCGCTATACGCTGGACGCACCAGCACCTGGGCAGTACGCGTGGCGATAGTGCTGTTGCTGGCGTTGTTTGTCTTGCAATTGCTTAATTTCTATAAAGTGGTCTCCGTGGATGGTCTTCTTACAGCCCTGATTCTGTTGGTTGTCCTCGGTGCGCTCGCCGCGACTTTCGCCGAGCTTGTGGGAAACCGTGAGTCAAGTGCCGACAACCTCGTCGGTGCAATCTTCGGCTTCTTCGTAATTGCTGCAGCCTGCGCCCTGCTATTTCGCCAACTTGAGACATCTTATCCAGGATCATTCCGACTGCCGGAGGGGGGGGATAATGACGTTCAATTGCTTTATTTCAGCTTAGTGACAATGACGACTGTCGGCTATGGCGACATTACCCCTTCAACGCCTATTGCTCAAATTTGCACGGCTCTTGAGGGAGCACTTGGCACCTTCTACGTCGCTATCCTGATTGGCCGGATTGTCGGACAATTCACGCCAGGATTGGGGCGTTCGGAAACTTCGTCGATGGAACGCGCGCTGCCCGGTGTGGCAGGGGCACAGCTGGAAAGAGGGGCGGCGCAACAAACCGGCCAGGCGTCGGACTGAGCACATTACTCGCGGCGCTGTGATCCCATTTGTGTAGAGCGGAACGACCAAGTTTTTCGGTCATCTCCGATGTGTTTCGGGGGCCGCGGGAATGCTGACCGCCAGCCAAGAGTTGAAAGGATCAGCTCTCTTGCCCAAACTGCATAGACCACGCCAATGATCGAATAGAGACACCACTCCAACGTCTTCGACAGGGTGTTTCCCTCCGCGGTACCAATGAGAACCCAGACCAGCGGAATGGCCAGCGCAACTGCACCTTGATTGCGCCCCGCGAAGGCGCGCGGAACTACGAGCAGGCCAAGGAATGCCATAGACAGTAATGCGGCGCCGGGCTGGGGCCACAAAGTATACAGCACCGAGAATGCGACCGCCACAGCTCCCGCAAGAATCGCAGAGAGCACGCTCTCTGCCCCGGTTTCTCGGGCATCGCGACGGCTGAGTGAGGTCAGGACAATGGCTATCGTGAAGAGAACCCGCATCGCTGAGCTGAGGCTGAACGTGAGGAGCATCGAAAAAACCGGCAGCATCACCAGCGCGGCTACGGCAGCGTTGCGTGTCCGGTCCAGCGGATCTTCCGGCCCAGGCGGCTGGGGTGCAGCCCGTTCGGCGACGCTACGCTCCGGGAACAAGGCAAAAGCAAGGTAGAGGCCAGAAAATGCCATCACGCCATTCACCGCGAACGCTCCGGCGAGAGCTTCGCCAGCCAGTTCGGATTCGCCGGTGGCCATCGGGAGCATAATGGCAAAAGTCTGCAACAGCACACCGAAAATGGCCATCTTCGGCACAGACTGCAACCGGAAGGCATGGAATAGTACCAAAACGACAAATCCAACCATAAGATAGGGATATTGGCTCAACACGTCCGAAATGCCCGCAAATGCGAGCGGCAGCAGTGTCATCGACAGCGTCAGGACGAGGACAACCGCGAATGGTGGCGGTGTTCGCATTTTCAAGGTGAAAGTGGAAAATAGCATCGCCGAAACAAAAGGTAGCGGCGTGCCTGCTACAACTCCTAATCCGTAGACGAATGGTGTCACCAGCGCCACCCGCAACACCTGTTGAGTGTGGTTGGGATCAGTAAACATAGGAGATCAGCGCGCGGGCACGGATCACAATCTCCCAGAGCGGCCGCAGCCAGGTAGCCTTGTCAGTATACACCATCACCATCGCCTGCGAGCCCAACCGCACATTGGGCGGCCATTTGTCCGGCGGATCGAACTGGAGGCGGACACCAAAGCGCTGTGGCTCGGCGAGCCAATTTTGCTGGGGCGGTGTGTCAACCAACCCACCGGGGCTCGCCGTCTGGTTAACCGTCATGATGCCACCGGAGAAAGACACGATTTTGGCCGGCCAAATCTGGCCCGGCAGAACGTCGAGCACAATATGCGCTCTGTCGCCAACCTTCATGTTAGCAAGCTGATTCTCGCGATAATACGCCATGACCCACGCCCCCTGCAGGTCGATCATCGTCATGACCGGCTGTCCGGCATTGACTGTTTCACCCGGCCCGAGGCTGAAATTGGTAACGCGGCCCCGGGTCAGAGCGACGACCTGCGTCTGGCTTAGGTTGAACTGAGCGGTTTCCAGCGCTGCCTGTGCAGAGCGAAGTTGGGGGTTGTCCACTCCAGCCGGCCCCAGTGCCTCCTCGGCACGACGAAGGTCTGCCTCGGATGCCGCAAGCGTGGCTTCCCCCGTGGCAACTTCCGCAGTCGCCTCGTCGCCCCGAGCCTCAGGAGTTACGCCGCGCGTTACCAATGCCAAAGTGCGCTCCGCCTGGGCACGGTTGTTTGTCAGCACCGCATTCGCTTCGGCGACGCGCGCTTGTGCCGCGGCGACTTCTGCGGTCGACGCTCCAATGGATTGTCCCACTTGGGCCAGATCGGCCGCTGCCGCCTCTACCGCCAGCCGGAAGGGGGTCGGATCGATTTCATAAAGCAGCGTGCCGGCCTCGACGACCTCATTGTCGCTAACCGCAACCCGCAGCAGTTCACCAGACACCCTAGAGGAGATCGGTAGCACCAGTCCCTCGACCGTACCGATGGACGTGACCGGCGCGGTCCGGTCGCTGGCAATCTGCAGCGTCAGCAAAAACAACAGGGCTAATGCAACGATAATCGTCCATCGCCGCACCGGATCACGTGGCGCCTTGGCTTCTCCAGGGGGGTGGTCGTGGGGACTACTGCTCTCGGCCATTTTGCTCCCTCTCGATCAACTCCGCAACAGCAGGATCAGCCTAAAAGTCTTTGATAATGTAGCCACGCCTTGACAGCAGAAATGTAGCAGTGTGCGTTCGTGACAATCCACGCCGCCGACTGATAACTCGGAGGTTAGCATCTTCGAAACCGTCCGTCGTCCAGTGATTTTAGAGTTGGTTCTCTGATTTCGGCCTTCTCAAGAACTGGTCTGAAACGTCCATCCGGGGTAGCGTCCGGGGTCATGGTTCTCTCCGAGGTCGGGTGTGAATCGCCTCATGATGGAGTTCGGCGGTGGATCGTCTCGAATGTCGCAGCTGGGTCGCTATGCCCAAACCACCTCTGCGGTATCGATCCTGCCTCCGTCCCGTCGGGACCTGTCAGCCAGACCTCTTCGCGGCCAAGTATTTTGGTTGCTCAGACGACGGCAGCCTTCGTCCAGTTGAAGTCCGTGTCGGTGTCAAGCGACCGGTTTCCAGCCGCACGTCTGCGGCAGGGAGCTTACGCCCGGCTTCGGCCGGGAACATCCCGATCGGCACGCGTCGGGCGAGGGAAATCAGTTCGCCAAAGGGCGCTGGACATCGCCCTGCCCTTCTCGGGCCTCTGGCCACGAGAGAAGATGCAGGCAGCTAAGGGGTTCGCGCATGAAGAAGACCGATTCTAGCATCAAAAACCGGTCTTCGCCAAAGTCTCCGGCCCTCAGACCCGGGCTTGCTTCTCCACGTAGCTTTCGGTGTCCGTGATCGTCGCATTGGCGAAGCCCAGTGCCGACATCATCGCCGCATGGACCGACACGGCCGGGACGGTCACGCCTTCATGCTCCAGATCGCGCGTCGCACAGGCATCCTGCACCGCCGTGGTCTTGTAGCCGTGATCGCTCGCGGCGCGTGCGGCTGCGTCGATGCACATGTGGCTCATGGCGCCGACAACAACCACATCCTCGATCCCGTCCTTGTCCAGGATGTCTTTGAGCTCGGTCTTGAGGAAGGGGTTGGGAAAATTCTTCACCACCACGGTCTCGCCTTCGCGCGGCGAGACGGCCGCGTTGATTTTAATCCCCTTGGAATCGGGCGTGAAAAACGGCGCGCGGCGACTTGATCGACCTATTGGCAATATCGACATTCTTCGTGGTAATAGTGACACATGGGCGCAGAGCAAACCGAAGTCGGCATCTTGTGCTATCCCGGCGCACAGTACGCCGCCGTCCTCGCGATGACGAATATGTTCGAGGTATCGAACCGCTTTAAGCCGCTCGGCACTGAACCGGACAAGCACGGCATCACCGTCAGCCATTGGCAGATCGCTCGCGGGGATGGTTCGCCGGTTCGCATCCTTGGCGCCACCGGTCACACGGGACCCGACGTGCTGATCATTCCGCCATGCCTAGGCGGCTTTCCCTCTGCCGAACTGGCCATGCCCTACATCGCCTGGCTGCGCAACTTGCATTCCGCGGGCTGCATAATCGCCTCGGTCTGCGCCGGTGTGTTCATTCTGGCCGAGACCGGGCTTCTGGATGGCAAGGCCACCACCACGCTGGGTGCTGGAAGACCCCTTCCGGGCCCGCTTTCCAAAAGTGCTGACCGATCTGGATCGCTTGCTGATCGATGGCGGCCAGATCCTGACCGCTGGCGGCGTGATGTCTTGGACGGACCTGTGCCGGCGGCTGGTTGAACGTCTGCGCGGGGCCGACGTCATGACCGAGACCGCGCGTTTCCTGCTGGTCGACCCGCGCGGCCGCGAGCAGCGATATTACAGCCTGTTCTCGCCGCGCCTGGGTCATGGCGACACGGCGGTTCTTGCCGTGCAGCGTTGGCTTCAGGAGACCGAGGGCAAGGACCTGTCGCTGGAAACGCTGACTGCCAAGGCAGGGCTGGAGCGCCGCGCCTTCCTGCGCCGCTTTCGCAAGGCGACGGGCATGACGACATCGGACTACGGTCAAAGGCTGCGGATCAGCAAGGCTTGCGAGTTGCTGCAGTTCAGCAGCAGTCCCATCGACCGCATCGCCTGGCAGGCCGGCTATGCCGATGCCGGAGCCTTCCGCTCGGTCTTTGCCCGCTTCGTCGGCCTGACCCCCGGCGAATATCGCCGGCGCTTTGGCGTGCAGTCATAAGGTGGTTGCCGGTCTGGGCGCAGACCACACCCGGTGCCGACCCGCATTCGCGCGTCACGCGATCTGGCCAAGGAAGTTCTGCAACCGTTCGTTCCTGGGATCGTCGAAGAATGCGGCGGGAGCGTTCTCTTCGACGATGACGCCCTTGTCCATGAAGATGACCCGGTCGGCGACGGCCCGCGCGAAGTCCATTTCGTGGGTGACGCAAAGCATTGTCATCCCCTCACGCGCGAGGTCGATCATGGTATCGAGAACCTCCTTGACCATTTCCGGATCCAGCGCCGAGGTCGGTTCGTCAAACAGCATGATGCGGGGCTTCATGCAGAGCGCCCGCGCAATCGCCACACGCTGCTGTTGGCCACCGGAAAGCTGAGCAGGATATTTCTCGGCCTGTTCAGGTATACGTACCCGTTCAAGGAGTTTCCGAGCGGTCGCCTCGGCATCGGCCCGTGGCGTCTTGCGGGTTTTCATCGGCGCGAGGATGCAGTTCTCGAGCACGGTCATGTGCGGAAACAGATTGAAGTTCTGGAAGACCATGCCGACATCCTGCCGGACCTTCGCCACATTCTCGCCGCCTGCCGTCAGCTCGACGCCGTCCACCGTGATCGTCCCGGCCTGGATCGTCTCGAGCTGGTTGATCGTACGGATCAGCGTCGACTTTCCAGAGCCGGAGGGGCCGCAAATGACGATGCGCTCGCCACGCGCAACCGTCAGGTCAATGTCGACCAAGGCATGGAATGCGCCGTAATATTTGTTGACGCCGCGCATGATGATGGCGTGTTCAGACATGGTCCGGCTCCGAAAAAGGGGCCCGACCACGTCGGGTCGGGCTGCAAGAGGTCATTCGGCGGTCTTCACGAATTCAGGCAGCGGGCCGCCGAGCCATTTCTCGTGTACTTTGTCGAGCATCCCGTCCGACTTGGCCTGTGCGACGAAAGCGTTGATCTTGTCCAGAAGCGCGTCAGAACCCGGCGCGACGGCGATGCCCTGCACCTGGCTCGACAAGTCGAACTTCTTGTCGAAGCGATCGCCCGCAGCGGCATTGACCTGCGACATCACGACGTTCGAGGCGCCGATCAGCTTCACCTGCCCCGACATCAGCGCCTGCACCGCGCTGGCGTCGTCGTCAAAGCGGCGGATATCCGCGTCGGCTGGTGCGACTTTCGTCACGCCGGTGTCCTGGGTCGAGGCACGGGTGACCGCAATGCCCTGCCCTGAAAGTCCGGCCGCGTCCGCAAGCGCGGTCGCCTTGTCGCCATAAACCGCGATGCTGATCCCTGCATAGGGCTTCGAGAAGTTGACCTTTTCGGCGCGTTCCTTGGTGATCCCCAGAGAGGCGACAAGGACATCGACCTGCCCCGACAGCAGGTAAGGGATGCGGTTCGGACCGGTCACCGGCACGATCTCTGTCTTGACGCCCAGATATTCGCCAAGCGCTTTTGCCACATCCGCGTCATAACCATCGGGCTTGCCCGCGGTGTCCAGCACGCCGAAGGGCGGAAAATCGACCAGCATCCCGATCTTGACCGTTCCGGCGGTTTCGATCGCGGCAAGATCGGCGGCAAGCGCGGAGCCAGCCAGTCCGGCTGCCAGGGCGCTGGCGGCAAGGGTGGCAAATAGGCGGCGGTTCAGTTTCATGGTTTTCCTCCTCTGTGGTCAGCGCGTGATTGCCCGGCGCATGCGGGTTTCCATTCGCCGGGCCAGCAACGACAGCGGCCAGCACAGCGCGAAATACAGCACCGCGACCGTGCCAAAGACCAGGAACGGCTTGAAGGTCGCATTGTTGACGATCTGGCCGGCACGCGTCAGCTCGGTGAAACCGATGATCGACGCCAGCGAGGTGCCCTTGATCAGTTGCACCAGAAACCCGACGGTCGGCGCCGTCGCCACGCGCATCGCCTGCGGCAGGATCACGTATCTCATTCGGTCGGCATAGCTAAGGGAGAGCGCCGTCGCGGCCTCGGTCTGCCCGGAAGGCACGGCCTCGATCGAACCGCGCCAGATCTCGCCCAGATATGCGCTGGCATGGAAGGTCAGCGCCACGGCGGCGGCAAGCAGTGGATTGATGGGAAGGCCGACGACAGCAAGCCCGAAATAGACCAGAAACAGCTGCATCAGCAGCGGCGTGCCCTGAAACACCTGGATAAAGCCCGTCGCAAACCACCGTAACCCCTTGCGCTGCGATGTGCGGGCCAGCGCAATGGCCATGCCACCCAGCGCGCCTCCGGCAAAGGCAATGGCGGACAGGATCAGCGTCCAGCGCACGGCCATGACGATGAAGAGGACATCAGCGGATGAAAAAACGCGGATCATCTAGCGACTCGCCGGATAAGAAAACACGGCGCGTCGGATCATCGCAAAGACCGCCGAAAAACCTGCCGCCAGCAAGAAATACATGACGGTCAGGACCAGATAGACCTCAAAACTGGCAAAAGTCTTGGCATTCAGGTCCGCGCCCGCCGAAGCGAGGTCATTGGCCGAGATCACCGAAACCACGCTGGACGTCAGCATCAGATAGATGAACTGGCTTGTCAGCGCCGGGTAGATGTTGCGCAAGGCGGGCTTCAGAACGACATGGCGCAGGATCTGCACGGGGCTGAGCGCCAGTGCCCGACCGGCCTCGATCTGGCCCTGGGGAATGGATTCTATTCCCGCCCGGATGATCTCGGTTCCGTAGGCCCCGACATTCACGACGAGCGCAACCAGGGCAGCCGTGTTCGGTGACATCGCGATCCCGATCGCGGGCAGTCCGAAGAAGATGAAGAAGATCTGAATCAGGAACGGCGTGTTCCGGATCACCTCGACATAGAGATCGACCAGCCAGCGCAATGGCCGGATACCCGAGGTCTTTGCCACGGCACCGAGCACCGAAACAATCAGCCCGAGGACCATCGCCATCAGCGACAGGCGGACCGTCAGCCATGCCCCGTGCAGGAGCATGTCGAGGTTCTCGAATATAGGCTGGAAGTTGAAGTGATACATCTGCCCTCCCCTGCGGATGTCGCGTCTCTTCCCAATTAGAACGATCTAAATTGCAAGAACTGGACAAGTCAATTGATTTCCTTGCCGCTACTTTCACGGATCATCAGCTGCCCCGAGACGATGCAGCGCTGGATCGCAGCCTTGCCATCGGCCATGCGCCGGACAAGAAGCCGGGCCGCCATCTGGCCGATGCGTTCGGGCATCATCGCCACGCTGGTGAGCGTCGGATAAAGCAGTTCGGCCATCGGCAGGTCGTCGAGCCCGACAACCGCGATATCCCTGCCCGGAACCTTTCCGACCTGGCGCAGCCCGGCCATAAAACCGGCCGCCAGCACGTCATTGAAGCAAAGAACCGCCGTCGGCCGATCCGGCAATTCCAGAACCCGTGCGGCGGATTGCGCGGCGGCTTCCCAGGTCAGTGCGGTTTCGACGATTCCGCTATTTTCTGCACCAGTCTCGATCAGCGATTGAGCCCAACCCCGCAAGCGTTGCTCGCGCGCCGAAGTTTGCGCGCTCACCGAAAGAAAGGCAATGCGGCGATGGCCGAATGAAACCAGGTGCCGCATCGCGAGCGTGACGCCGTCGATGTAATCGCCGCCCGCGAAATCCGTCACCCCGTCGCCAACCTCGCGCAGCGACTGCACCACCGGCAGGTCCCATTGCCGCAAGCGCCCAAGCAGTCCCGGATCGGTGTCCTGCGTAGGACAGAGGATGACACCGTCGACCCCATGCCCACGAAAACGATGCAGGATCGCATCCTGTCGGGCCGGATCATCCTGACTGTTTGCCAGAAGAACCACGCGCTCTCCCTCACCCATTACCTGCTCGACGCCCGACAGAAATTCGGTGAAGAACGAGTTGACGAGGTTCGGAACAACGACCCCGATCGTACGGCTGCTCTTGTCGCGCAGCCGTGCCGCGCCAAGATCGCGGACGTAATCAAGCTCGGCCATCACCTTTTCGACCCGCACACGGGTGGCATCGGCAACCAGCGGCGACTTGCGAACGACGAGCGATACTGTGGCCCGCGAGACCCCCGCCACCCGTGCGACGTCCTGAAGCGTGATCTTGCCCTGCATACTGCGCTCCGTCGTGTTGGTCGGCTAAATCTGGGCTTAGGCCATGGGGAGAGCAAGGCCTTCCGCCGCGAGCTCGACGGCCTCAACTTTGCCCCACCCCACCCGGACCTGACAATCCAACGATAGCTAGTAAATTCCACTTGAATCCGCTATTTTCAATAATATTGCGGATAACTTTCAGGTTGCATAGCATACTCAATAAATCTCGATAAGTCCCGCTTATCGCGCATTTCAATCAGCGCTGGTGAAATCCGTTCCACCGACTAGATATGTGACTGTGTTGGCAAATCATCGCACGGAAAAAGGTAGGGGCCCAAATCGTCACCGCAACCAATCCGCCACCATCTAGGAGAGATTGAACTTTGAGAGAGGGAATGCTGGTGATGAACACCGGCCTATCCGAAGCGGATTATGCATCGATCGGGCGCGTGGTGGCAAACTTCTCCCTGCTGGAGCATGAGATATTGCTGGCTTGCTACTCCCTCATTGAGTGTGAAGTTGGCAATGCAGAGGATAACATCGATGCGCTCTACATGAGGTATGAGCCCATCGTCTCGGGCGCATTCAAAAAAAGATCAGAGCAGTTTGTGAAATTGATACAACCTCACTGCACCGAGAGATTTGTGAAAAAACTCACAAAGATCCTCTCCCACACTCAGAGGTTCCGAGATCACTTCGCCCACGGCGTCTGGATGGCCGGGCAAGATGGAAAGATCGAATGCGGGTTTTTCTCAAGAAAAGGCATGGCTGAGGGATATCCGGAGGATAGAACGATCATGACGCGATCGGACCTAGATAGCCTTGCGTCTCTGGTTGCATCCACTCTCATGGACGTTCGTCGCCTTGAACGGTTAATAACATCCGCCCCCTTTGGACCCACAGAGCGGATTGACTTTGCGTCCGGCGAACGTTGATCAAATGTAAGAAAAGAAACCGGATTGGTGCCGCCGCTTCGCGGCCCTGGACCTTTTACAAGGATGATCGTGTGAGTATCCTCGAAATCTGCGCAGTAATCTGCACGGCACTTCTGGCGCTCATATATCTGATGCTGCGCAAACTCTTTCAGATCATCGAACACGAGCGAACATTCGGCATCGGCAACAGACTGCATTATGCGGTGGATGGGATCATCTCACTTGTGGGGACAGAAAGCGTGACGAGTAATGTTGGCGGCACGGGATGGATGAAGGAAGTCACCGACAGGCTCGACTCCTTAGATTTCCGCCTAGAGACCATTGGAGAGCACGCGGAACACTTGATCCCCTCGCGAGGGGAAGTGGAGCCATACGAGCTTTGGCAAGCCAAACAAGATCAAACAAGCTGACTACGACACCGCGCAGTTTGCGGATGAGAGAGACGCCCCGGCTATCATGGTTGCTGAAGCTCCCGGATTCACGCCCACAGCCGCTTGTTCTGCCCCCATTGCACTCGCTGCTCATCAAGCCTTCGGTCGCGGGCCTCGCGCAGCCGCAACACCTGCCGCTCCGCCTCTGCCCGTCCGCGCTCTGCCGCCTCGATGCGGCTTTCGGGCACGGCGCATGTGCAATGCTCAGGACCATAGACCGCAGCACCGACGCACATTGGGACCAGCGCCTCGCCATCGCCGTCGCGATACCAATGGCAGCGATCAGCCATCACCCCGCCACCTCAGCCAGAACGTCTCGATGAAATCATTGCTCCTTTTGTCGCTCACTCCCGATAACCCGGCATTGTCGGCGGTCACTTTACGCCCTTCGCGCTGGCGAGGTCGGCGCGGCCAAGCCGCTCGATTTCAGCAATCATGAGTGCGGTCGCCTTGACCATATTGCGGCGATGCATGGTCGGTTTTCGCCAATGTTCTGCCACGGCCATGTCAGATGATAGGGCTGCTCAACGATGCGATTGGTGGCAGATAGAGCATAAATGGCACCAGCTGCTGCAAGCTCGCCTTAGGTCTGCTGAACATCATGCTCGCGCGTCCAGCCCTCCGACGAGGGCTGGCGCTGACGCTCGGCCAGAACATCGCCCCAGGCTTTCGGAGCATTGACCATGGTCAGCGTTTTATTGAGGTCACTCATGCTCTTTTTCTCAGGTGACATAATGGGCCTAGCGACAGGCATGCACGCGTGTGGCGAGTGATCGAGGATGACCCCATCGCCTTCCGCGCCTCCCTCGCCGGCCTTGTCGCTTTCATTGGTCTTGCCAAGGCATAGTCCATTGCGGCGGCGGGAAACGTATCAGCTTCACCCCAGACACAGCCAAAATCAGTCTTCGTCGTCGGAGAACCCGCTCAGAAATCGTGCGGCTGATCTATGGTCGACAATACCGTCCCAATCGCCGGTTCGGATGGCGGGTTCGCGCTGACCATCCGCCGTCTTCGCCCTCCTCCCCCCACTGATTGCAGCACATAACACCCGTTCCCGAGAGTTCGCGCTTTATGCCGCAGCCGCGGAATCGCGGAGAAGTTGTGGGGCTCTGCAATCGTGGCGGCGCCCGCGTCGAAATTCTGGAAATGCCGGCCTTACTTCGTTTCGGCATCCCGCTCGGGACACCCGTTGGGCTGGGCGCGTTACAGCAGGGGTGCTGATGCAAGTGCCGAGAATCGATCAGATACCTCTGTCGCATTCCGCAAGCTCTTACCGAGAGGTAGCCCCCTTCCCTGAAACTAAGAAGCCTACGAGCAGGAAAGGCTCCGGCACGCCCCCAATATCAACTCAACTAATTGTTTTTATGATACTATATTAGCTTAGCGGCGCCGCAGTGCAAGCTAACGGCAACATGCCAAAGTGCGAAATTATCTAACCTACGAAAAGGCTTGTCAGAATCGTATCTTCCTGCCATTTCTTTGTAAGAACGTAAAAACGCAAAAACTCTCCATTACGCGTTCACACGACAGAAAGCCCGGAGAACAGGGTATGAGGCGACAGTATGAACGAGCAGCTGATGCGCATTGATCAGAAGATTCAGGCGATGGCTACCCGCCTAAGTCGTTCGCTCGACTCTAACATGCGTCGTTCCTTCTTACCCGACTCATCGAAAGATCTCCGGCGATTCAGCGCAGCTGAGGCGGCGGATCTCATTGGCGTTTCTCTAGATCATCTGCGCAAGCAGTTCTTCAATGACAAGGTTGAGATCCAAGTCGAAACCGACAGCCGCGGGCGTCGCTTGTTCACTGCAGAGCAAGTTAACCAGACGCGCCATATCATCGCTCAGGACAGCCGAGCCAAGAAGTTCCAGTATCTCGTGCCTGGTCGGCGCCAGGGCGACAAGCTTCAGATCATTTCGGTTGCGAACTTCAAGGGCGGGGCCGGGAAAACCACGACAGCGATCCATCTGGCCCAGAAGCTTGCGTTGGACGGCTATCGCGTGCTGGCAATTGATCTAGACCCGCAGGGCAGCTTGACAACGATGTTTGGTCTTCGACCTGAGATCGAGTTTGCTGAAACCGGAACAGTATACGACGCCATCCGCTACGAGGATCCTGTTCCCTTCCGACAGATCGTTCGAGATACCTATTTTCACAATCTTGATCTGGCACCGGCCGGACTGCTGCTCTCAGAGTTCGAGACAGAGACCGCACACGCCCTCCGCCATAATCTGCAACCACCATTCTACCAGCGTCTGGCACTGTGCATTGCCGAGGTTGAGGCCGATTACGATGTCGTAGTCATTGACTGCCCACCGCAACTCGGCTTCATCACACTTTCTGCTTTGGTCGCCTCTACCGGCTTGCTCGTCACCGTGGTCCCGAGCATGCTTGATGTAGCCTCAATGGCGCAGTTCCTGCAACTCGCCTCGAGCCTCATGTCGACAATTGCCGACGTTGGGGCCGCTCCCGACTGGGACTTCATGAAGTTCCTTGTCACCCGCTTCGAGCCAAATGATGGCCCTCAGGCACAGATGGCAGGATTTCTGCGAACGATGTTTGGCGACGACGTGCTGACACAGACATTCCTCAAATCGTCGGCGGTTTCCGATGCAGGCTTGACCCAGCAGACACTTTACGAGGTGAACCGCAGCGACTTCACGCGCCAGACCTACGATCGAGCGATCGAATCCATCAACGGAGTCGTCGGGGAGATCGAGCGCCTCATTCAGGCTGCCTGGCTTCGGAAGGAGGCTTAATCATGGCCCGCAAGATTCAGTTCGAGATCGCGCAAGATAGCGAAAAAGAGACAGATGCTGCGCAAGCTTTCTCCGCCGATCCAACGTCCAAAGCCCCTTCCCTTTCAGCGATGGCCAAATCCCTTCACGCGGCGGCGGCTGCGAGCATTCGCGAAATTGACCCTCGTCTCATCGAGGAATCTCAGTTTCAGGATCGTATTCCAGACGACGACCTGGAGGTTGCCGACCTTGCCGCGAGCATCCATGCCCAAGGGCAATTGATTCCAATTCTGGTGAGCCCGATCGCCGGCGGCAGGTTCCGCATCATTTATGGACGACGTCGGCTCGCGGCCCTGCGCACACTCAATTTGCCGGCGAAAGCTCTCGTCCGCGATCTTGACGAAGATCAAGCGATCATTGCTCAGGGCCAGGAAAACACGTTTCGCAAGGATCTTAGCTGGATCGAGAAAGCGATGTTCGCGAGGCAACTGGTTGAAGCCGGAAAGCCCGACGAACTCATCTGCGACACCCTCAATATCGATCAGAAAGCACGCCGCGAAGGTGAAAAGCTCACCGGGCTTTCCCGGATGAAGCAGGTCATGAGCAAGCTCGATCATGCGCTCGTTGAAGCTGTGGGTCCCGCGCCGAAGGTGGGCCGAGATCGCTGGTACGGCCTAGCTCAACTAATTGATAAAAAAGGGTTTCCGCCCGGAAACCAAAGCCATTTATTGGCTGAAGTCGAAAAAGCTCGCGACGAAGGAATGTCCTCCGATGAGCGTTTTGATCGGCTCGAACAGGTCGTTAAAGACCACTCGAAAACCCAAGGCAAATCCACGAAGCCGATCATGGCCAGTGCGAACGCTTCAATGGTCGGAACAGTTCGGGCAAACGCGCGAAGCGCAACGATCACGGTGACCAGTGCAGCAGCTCGTCAACTTCACCTCTGGATCGCCGCCAACCCTGACGAAGCACTTCGGGCTCTAGTGGAAGCACAACAAAAATTCGAGCAGCAGCAGTAGAGGAGCACAAAGCAGAAAGGAAAAGGCCTCCCGAGAAGGATCCCGAGAGGCCCTGAAGCTAGAAAGGGCGCCAACCCTTTCTTCGCCGGATGTATAGCGGAACTCTAGCTCAGGGCTAACTTGACTGCAACATTGCGAAAGCGATGAACGAAGGAATTTTGGGTAACTTGTACCTAAAACGGCATACCTTTGCGGTTATGCTGATACTCCTTCTATGCTTTCACCATGGGACTTTCTTCGGAGAAAGGTTCCTGCCTGCGTGAAAAGCCATGCAGAAGCTAAATGATCGGTCAAAAGGTATCCCATTAGCCGCGTCTGCCACCGATCCTCGGTGGGCAGCGCTGAACGCAGTTCGCGAAGCACGACAACGCCTCGGGATCAAGGACCGTACCATTGCGGTTCTGCGAGGGCTTCTGACGTTTGTCCCGCTTGAAGTCTGGACTGGCAACCCGATGGTCCACGCCTCAAATGCAACGTTGCAAGAGCGTTGTGACGGTATGGATGAACGTACACTGCGTCGACATCTAGCCACACTTGTGGAGCTTGGCCTCCTGATCCGGCATCAAAGCCCAAACAAGAAGCGCTATGTCGTCCGCAACGAAGCTGGCGCGCCAGTTTTGACATATGGATTTGATCTGAGCCCTTTGCGTGAAGCCGTACCGGCGCTTATCGCTCTCGCGGAGGAACACAATGCAGAGTTGGTCCAAATCCGTGCGCTCAAGGCAGTCCTCCGCGATCGACTTTACCGTCTCGAGCACGACTGCCCCGATGCTCCCGAACAAGTCATTGTTGAATATCGCCGTCTGTTGCGCCGCGACTGCTCGGTCCAGTCCCTCGAGAATGCTATCGCGCTACTGAAGCAACGCCTGCCTGAGATCAGCAGCGCACCGCAACAGACAAGGATTTTGTCCGACAGCGACGGTCAGAATGACCGACATATTCAGAGTTCCAATAAAGAACATATAGAAAGAAGAACATGTGAGACCCAGCTGCCCACCGGCACGCCCCCTAGCCGCGTAGAGCTTTCAGTCGCTGACTGCACAAAGCTTGCACCAAACGCTTTAGAGTTTGCTTTGACAAAGCCTGAGACTTGGCCGGAGCTAATCGGACTTGCGGACCAACTCGGCCCATGCCTCGGAATCTCTCACTCGGTGCTAGAAAAATCCCGTGTGGTTCTTGGTGAGAAAGGTCGAGCCATCGCAGTCCTCGGTCTAACTCAAGCCTATCCTCAGATCAGGCAGCCAGATCGCTACCTCAACGCCCTTCTCACAAAGGCAAACTCTGGGATTCTCAATCTCAAACGGATGTTTCAGTCCCTCACGTCAACCCAGCGCCATCACCGGTTTCCGGCCGGAAACCATACATACGTCACAGCAATCGCTTAGAACCATAAGGTAACCCATTAGTGAAAGTCTCTGCTCGGAAACAGCTTCTTGGCCTGCTCGCGGGGATGCCGGGCGGCTGTTCGACTGCCAAGCCAGCCGGGCCGCAGATTCTCCCCTGCCCTTTCGGTTTCCGCGCCGATCTGGAGTTCTCGGCCGAGGATGCCAAGGCGCGGGGAAAGATCCTCGATATGTTCGGCGACGAGGTGGGTGACGGCACCTTCGCGCTCGATCCGGCCGGTGACGCGAAGCAGGCGGCCGGCGATGACCGGCTTGCGGAAGGCCTCGTAGACCGTTTTCCAGACGACGACATTGGCCACGCCGGTCTCGTCCTCGAGGGTCAGGAAGATGACGCCCGAGGCGGTGCCGGGGCGCTGGCGGGTGATGACGAGGCCGGTCACGACCACCCTGCCCCGCGCCTCCGTCAGCCGCGCATGCGGCAGGCTTTCCGGCAGGTTCGGGCGCAGGATCTCGAGCGGATGGGCACGAAGGGACAGGCGCAGCGCGAGGTAGTTCTCGATCACCTCCTGGCCCAGCGTCATCTGCGGCAGATCGACTTGCGGCTCCAGGCCCCCTTCCCCGTCGAGGCCGAACAGCGGCAAAGGCTTCGGCGCGCGCAGCGCCTTGGCCTGCCAGAGCGCCTCGCGGCGGTTCAGCCCGAAGCTTGCAAAGGCGTCCGCCTCGGCCAGCCGCTCGAGCGCGTCGGGATGGATCCCTGCCCTGCGCCAGAGGCTTTCGACATCGGGATAGCCATTGCCGCGCGCGGCACCGATCCATGCGGCGTCTTCCTCGCGCATCGACTTGATCTGCCGGAAACCCAGCCGCAGCGCCAGGCTGCCATCACTGCGCGGCTCCAGCGTGCAATCCCAATTTGAGTGATTGAGCGAGACCGGGCGGATCTCGACGCCGGGGTCCCGGGCATCGCGGACCAGTTGGGCGGGCGCGTAGAAGCCCATCGGCTGGGCGTTCAGCAGCGCGCAGGTAAATACCGCCGGATGGTGGCATTTGAGCCAGGCCGAGACATAGACCAAGCGCGCGAAGCTCGCCGCATGGCTCTCCGGGAAACCGCAGGAGCCAAAGCCCTCGATATGGGCAAAGCAGCGCGCCGCGAATTCCGCGTCATAGCCGCGCGCCAGCATGCCGCCGATGAAGCGGTCGCGGAAGGACCCGATCGTCCCCATCCGCTTGAAGGTGGCAAGCGAGCGGCGTAGCCGGTCCGCCTCGGCCGGCGAAAAACCCGCTGCGACAACGGCGATCTGCATCGTCTGCTCCTGGAACAGCGGCACGCCATAGGTGCGGCAGAGCACCTCCATCATCGCCGGGCCCAAGTCCTCGACCGGTTCCTTCTTTTGCCGGCGGTTGATGAAAGGATGAACCATGCCGCCCTGGATCGGGCCGGTTCGGACGATGGCGACCTCACAGACCAGATCGTAGAATTTGCGCGGCTGCATGCGCGGCATGAAATTCAGCTGGGCCCGGCCCTCGACCTGGAAGACCCCGATAGCATCGGCGCGGCAGAGCATGTCATAGATGCGCGGGTCCTCGGCCGGGATATTCGCCAAGGTCCAGTCCTCGCGGTGATGGTCCCTGATCAGCCCGAAAGCCTTGCGGATCGCGGTCAGCATCCCGAACGCCAGGATGTCGACCTTGAGAAGACCCAGCGCGTCGATATCGTCCTTGTCCCATTCGATGACGGTGCGATCCTCCATCGCCGCATTCTCGATCGGGAAAAGCTCGTCGAGGCGATGACGAAGCGGCCGACATGCCGGCTGAGATGGCGCGGAAAGCCGATGATCTCGGCGATCAACTGCGTGGCCAGCGCGACGCGGCGGTCGCCGGGATTGAGGCCCGCGTCGCGCAAGCGGTCCTCGTCCGGCGCCGCGGATGACCAGCTCCAGATCTGTCCGGCGAGCCGCGCGATCACGTCCTGGCTCAGGCCCATGACCTTGCCGACCTCGCGGATGGCGGCGCGCGAGCGGAAATGGATCACCACCGCGGTCAGCCCGGCGCGCTCGCGGGTGTAGCGGTCATAGATCCACTGGATGACCTCCTCGCGGCACTCATGTTCGAAATCGACGTCGATATCCGGCGGCTCGCCGCGTTCCTTGGAAATGAAGCGCTCAAAGATCAGGGTGATGGTTTCCGGCGGGACCTCGGTGATGCCCAAGAGGTAGCAGACCACCGAATTTGCCGCCGAGCCGCGGCCCTGGCACAGGATGCCTTGCGAGCGGGCATAGGTCACGATGTCATGCACGGTCAGGAAGTACGGCGCGTAATCGACCTCGCGGATCAGGCGCAATTCCTTTTCGACCCGCGTCACGATCTTCGGCGGCGCGCCCTTGGGATAGCGCCAGGCGAGGCCTTCGCGGGCGAGGCGCTCCAGCCGGTTCTGCGCCGGCTCGCCGTCCAGGGCCTCGTCAGGATACTGATAGCGCAGCTCGTCAAGGCGGAAGCTGCAGCGATTGGCTATCTCGGCACTGCGGCGGAGCGCGGCCGGGTAACGGTGGAACATGCGGGCCATCTCGGCCCCGGACTTCAACCGGCGTTCACCATTGGCGAGGCGGTTCTCGCCGAGATTGTCGATGGTGCAGCCGAGCCGCAGGCAGGTCAGCACATCCGCGAGCGGCCGGCGGGCCGAGCGGTGCATCATCACCTCGCCGCAAGCGACCATGGGCAGGCCGGTCACCTGCGCCAGTTCCGCCAGCCGGTTGAAGCGCTCCTGATCCTGGCCATCATAGAAGGGGGCGGCACCGAGATGGCATTGCCCGGCAAAGGCCCGCGCGACCTGGCGCAGATCGGCCCTGTTCTGGTCCCGGGCGTCGGTGTCCAGGATATCCGGGGGCAGGGCGATCAGCACCATGCCCTGGCCCCAATCCAAGAGGTCCGCGCGGGTCAGGTGGCACTCGCCCTTGGGCGCGCGGCGCTTGCCCAAGGACAGCAGCCGCGTCAGTCGCGACCAGGCGGCAAGGTCGATCGGCAGGGCCAGCCATTCGACGGCGCTGTCCGTCAGCACAAGGCGCGCGCCGGGAATGAGCCGGGGCAGGGGCGTATCCACCGGGGATGACAGTCCCTCCAAAGGCGCTGCGGCGATCCGCTGGCGGCTGGAAGGATCGGTCACCTGCCGCGAGCGGATCTCGGGGCCTTCGCCCTGAGCCTCGTCACGTAGCCGCTGCAATTCCTTCAGCGCCGAGAAGGCTCGCACCACGCCCGCGACCGAATTGCGGTCGGTGATGGCAATGGCCGCAAGCCCCAGTTCGGCGGCGCGGGTGACCAGTTCCTCGGGATGCGAGGCGCCGCGCAGAAAGCTGAAATTCGAGGTCACGCAAAGCTCGGCATAATCCATCACAGGAAGGTCCCCTGGATCTGCCAGCCGGGCGCCATGGGCGTGTGAAAGAGCCAGAGCCGCGGCCCCTCGCAGGTCTCGATCCGCCAGTAGTCGCGCGTGCCGCTGCGCCAGGCCGGATCGTCCTGCCACCAGTCAGGCGTGATCCGTTCCGGTCCTGCGGCACGCAGCGTGGTAAACTTCATGCGCCGCCAGCGGAAGCGGGCGGGTGGGTGACCCGAGGCGGAGAGGATAGGCTCTGGCGGAAAGATCAGCACGGGACGCCGCGGGCGCGGCCTGTGGGGCAGGGGGCTTGGCGCGCTATAGGCGGCGGGACCAGACGGAACGTGCGTTCGGGCAGCTGGCTTTCCACGGGCAGGAAGCACAGCACATGCTCGAAGCCCAGCCGGTTGCCGAGACGCGAGATCAGGTCGGAAAGTTCATCCGCCTGAGTGATCCGCATATCGCCGATTTGCTGCGGAGCCAGTGGTTCGGTGACAATGGCCTCAATGCGCAGGGCATCGATGCCGAAACCGGAATCCACCTCGTCCACCTGCTTGCGGAACAAGGCGGCCATGGCTTTGGGCTCGCGCATCGCCCGCGCAAGGCCGATCTCGATGGTGACGGTCTCCTTGTCAACCCGGTGCAACTCGAAGCAGAGCCACCGCACGCCCATGTGATTGGCTGCTAGCTTGTCGCAAAGCCACGCCAGCAGATGCTCGACGCCGGCCATTACATCCGCGGTCAGGCCGATTGGTTCGGCCAGGCTCATCCGCACCCCGAAATGCGGCGGCGCGGATTCCGCCCCGACCGGCTCGGGCAAGGTGCCCAGCATCTGGTCCAGACGCTGCACCAACTCGCGAAAGAAGCGGCGCGCGAGCGGGGCAGGGGGATCAGGTCAGAGATACGGACCAGCCCCATCCGGGCCAGCCCCACGGCCGTGGCGGGCGGGATCCGCAGCGCCGAGACGGGCAGGGGGCCGAGCCGTTCCGCCAGCAGCCCGTCGGGCACGATCCCGCCACCATGCCGGGCCAGCGCATGCGCGCCGCCGCGCGATCCGGCGATCGCGCTACGCGCACTTAGACCCGCCCGGGCCAGCCGGGCTTGGAGGTCATCTCGCAACTCCTCCTCGCCGCCAAAAAGATGCGCGACCCCGGTGATATCGGCGATCAGCCCGTCCTCGCCATCCGTGGCGATCTGGGGTGCGTAGCGGTCGGCCCAGCGGCGCAAGAGCTTCAGCCCCGCGATCTCGCCCGGGGGATCAGAGGGGCGGGTGGCCAGTTCGGGCAGGATGGCGCGGGCATCGGCCAGCGCCATGCCACGATAAAGGCCGCGCGCCTCGGCCTCGGCATTCAGGCAGCGCAGGTGATCGGCATTGCCCGCGCGATGCGTCAGGGCAAAGGGCCCCGCCAAGGGGCGGGTCCGCAGGCTGATCTCACTCGCCATCCTCGGAAACCAGATCGCAAGCAGCCGACGCGCCATCCCAATGCACGGTCCATATCCCAAGAATTCCCGATTTGTTCTTATTAAGCCTCCAGCGATGCCGAGTCGAGTCCGCCGGGCCGGCGACCGGTTCACAATGCCAGCGCGTCTCGGCCGCATTGCAGCCATGCCCCTCGCGGATCAACAGAAGGCCGGTGGTGCGGCCCGCCTTGGCCGCCAGCTGCAGCCGCCGCCCGGCCGTCAGGTTGAGCGCCTTGGCGGGTTCGGCGATGACGAAGCCACAAGCTGGGCTGCGCAGCGCCTCCTCGATGGCCCAAAGCAGGTCAGCCTCATTGCGAGCCTCGACCAGATGCAGCCGCTAGGCCAGACCCGGCGGCAAGCCACGGGGCAGGGGGCGGTGGGGTTCATGCCGTGGCCGAACCCAGAACACCGGCCCGGGATGCCGCAGCGCTTGCAAGATCCCGAAGCTGCTACGGCCCGCCCCCCCCCGGCCTCATGGACCCGGGCCGGCGCCAGCGCCATGGGATCTGCCGCCCAGTGGTTCTCATGCGGGATCTTCACGCGCGCCCTCCATAACGATGTCCAATGCCCCATCGGCGAGTGGCCGTTGCAACCGCAGCGCCTGATCAGTTGGCGCGGTCAGCCAGATGCGCCACTCCTCGGGCCGGGTCAGCACCACCGGCATGGCCTTGGGATGGATCCGCGCCACCTCGCGGTTGGGCGCGCAGGTCAGAAAGCCGAAGAGTTCGGCTCTGACTTCACCCTCCTTCAACTTGCGGACGGAGGTCCATTCAGTGCGAATGCCGGCAAAGAATCCCAGCGGCCGCTCCGCCCCGAGGGCGAACCAGATTGGATGGTTGCGCGGCGCGCCGGGATGCGCGTCCAGTTCCGAGAAGCTGGTGAAGGGCACAAGGCAGCGATGCTCGACCTCCAGCCAACGCCGCCAATGCGGCGAGCCGAGATTGCGGATATTGGTGACCCCCGGATCGGTCCGCTTGCCCTCGAGATAAGCGGGCGGCGTCGGCATGCCCCAGCGCGCCATGGCCAACTGCCATCCGACATCGGGATGACGACGAATGATCGGCGCGGGATAATCCGGCCAGATCGCCGAAAGGGCAGGGAGGTTGCCGGTCTCGTCGATCAGGTCCTCGCCGGGCTCCAGCACATCGCGAAACACCTGTCGCATCGCGTCTTGGCTCTTCGTCTGGGAGTAACGATTGCACAAGAGAGACGTTCCTCATCCTACCTATACATGAAATAGCGCAGAACATTGAGCGAACAAATATACATCGAATGCCGATGTTGCGCGACAGGAGGAACCGCGCCTGACACCCGCGGACGCTAAAGCACGCCGGTTTCTGTTTGATCCGGACGCCGCGCTCTGAAAGATGAGGAAAAATTCAGGCCTCAAACTCGACTTCTCCAGCCATGTCCAAGAAAACCCTCAACCGCGACAATCTCGAAAAGCTCGGGGCGGAAAAGCTCGCCTCCTTAGTCATGGAACTGGTGCAGGGCAGCGCCGCGCTGCAGCGGCGGGCCCGGATGGAGCTCAGCGCCGCGCAGGGCCCCAAGGATGTGGCGGCGGATATCCGCAAGCGTTTCGCCTCGCTGCGCCGCTCCAGCAGCTTCGTCGATTGGCGCGGGCAGAAGGCACTGGTGAAGGACCTGAATGGCCTTCTCACGATGATCGAGAATACCGTCGCGCCGCATGATGTGAACGAGGCCTTTGAGCTGCTCTGGGCTTTCCTGCAATTGGCCCCCTCGATCCACGCGCGCACCGATGACAGCAACGGCGCAATCGGCGATGTCCTGCATGAGGCCGTCCAGATCATCGAGCGACTGTCGCCGAAGTTCACCATGTCGCCCCATGCGCTGGCCGAGCGGATTCTCGATGCGGTCAGCGATGCCGGCTATGGCGAATTCGACGACATCATCCCGGCCTTGTCGGGGAACCTCGGACCTGCAGGGCTCGAACATCTCAAGGAGATCACGAAGGCCTGGCAGGCCTCGCCGCCGACCGTGTTGGAACTGCAGCGCTTTCGCGGCTACGGGCGCACCACCAACCCCGAGGAAAGCGTGCGACGCAGCCGGGCCTCGACCGCCTCGGTCATCCTGGCGGATATCGCGGATGCGCAGGGCGATGTCGATGCCTATATGGCGCGCTATTCGGCGCAGCAGCTGACCTACGGCACCATCGCGCCCGACGTCGCGCGGCGCCTGCTCGATGCCGGTCGTGTCGAGGAGGCCTGCGAGATCATCTCGAAGGCGCGGGCCGCCGATCAGGCCCGAAACTTCCGCTACGAGCTCGACGAAATCCATGCCGAATGCCTTGAGCGGCAGGGCAGGGGGGACGAATTGAAGGCGCATCTCTGGCAGGCCTTCGAAGAGGTGCTTGACGGCCAGAGCCTGCGTAAATACCTCAAGCTGCTTCCCGATTTCGACGATATCGAAGCCGAGGAGAAGGCGCTGAACCTTGCCGAGGCCCATCCCGATCTGGCTGCGGCCCTGTATTTTCTGATCAAATGGCCTGCGCAGGATCGCGCCGCTCGCCTTGTGCTGGCGCGGGACGATGAGCTGGATGGGGATTTCTACGAGCTGCTAACGAGCTCGGCCGAGGCACTCGAGGCCCATCATCCCCTCGCCGCCACACTGCTGCGCCGCGCGATGATCGAGGACACGCTCGAGGGCGGAAAATCGAAGCGCTACCGCTACGCCGCCCGCCATCTTGCGGAATGCAAGGCAAGCGAGCCCGCCATCGAAGACTTCGGTCGTTTTGCGACCCATCAGCAATTCGTCGACAGGCTCAAGCAGAAGCACGGCCGCAAATACGGATTCTGGCAATTGGTCGAGGCCTAAGGGCGGAGGCATCTCGTTCAGAGCGGGACCCGCCAGCCAGTGCGCGGCAGACCTCAGTTTATAACGATAAGCTGACAGAAGCGGATATTTGAGAACTCGCATATTCGCTCGCGTTAACTTACCGTTTTAGATAATAGTTCTTCTCTTAGCCCGGAGCTGACGGGTATATTACCCAAAAAGATAAAATGGATTGCTGAAGCCCGTTCATCGCTGTAATCTTACCTAAATAGGTAAGGACCTGAACTGGTGATCACTGATAACGAGCGCCAACTGCTTCATCATATGGGCCAACGCATCCGAGAGGTTAGAAACTCTCAGGGCCTGACGCTGGATCAACTCGCCCGTCTCACTGGTATCAGTGCCCCGGCACTGTCGCTGATAGAGACGGCGAAACGCGACCCTCGATTGACAACGCTTGCCCGTATTGCAGATGCGCTACGCTTGCCAGTTTCGCGCTTAATCGAGGCCGACGCCGCAATCAGAACAACGCTTAGCGGGGACGCATCACAAGGCTATGACCTCGGAGACTACCAATGACGTCCTCTGTCCCGATTTGGTTTGACCAATTCCTGATCGGGCAGGTCGATGTCGCAGCGGATGGTGCGCTGTCACTGCGATATGCAGAGCCATGGCTGCAGACTGCCGGGGCATTTCCGCTTTCCGTTACCATGCCGCTGCGGCCTGATCCTTATCCGTCCGATCT
Organism: Paracoccus sp. PAR01; assembly: GCF_014851995.1. Taxonomy (NCBI): domain Bacteria; kingdom Pseudomonadati; phylum Pseudomonadota; class Alphaproteobacteria; order Rhodobacterales; family Paracoccaceae; genus Paracoccus; species Paracoccus sp. PAR01. The sequence continues at coordinate 46,036 of NZ_JACVAW010000018.1, read as the reverse complement.
CATATCGCCTTGGCTTGCGAACCTGCTGCCGGAAGAGCAGCAACTGCAGCTCCTGACGCGGTCACTGGGTTTGGACCAGGCGGATGTGCTGGCAGTGCTCAATGAGATAGGGGGCGATACTGCGGGCGCAGTATCGTTTGGTGAACCGTCGGATCGTGGTCGCTGGGCCTATACGCCGCTCACGGAACTTTATCGGACCGGCGATGAACAGGAAGCATTGGAGCGCCACTTTCAGGATCTGGGCCGCAGGCCGTTCCTTGTGGGCGAGGAGGGCGTGCGTCAGTCCCTTGCAGGGGGTCAGAAAAAATCAGCTTTAGCCGTTCTTGCTGCCGATGGAGCGCCTGTGCTGCGCTTGCCCGGCAAAGGAGACATACTTGCCGTACCCCGCAATGGCGCGCCGTCCACGCTGATCGTGAAACCTGACAATCCCAATCTACCCGGTATCACCGAGAACGAAGTCTGGTGCCTGCGCATGGCACAGGCCATCGGCATTGTAGCCGCACAGACGACGGTCCTGCAGGCGACTGAGCGTTCGGCAATCGGGGTGTTGCGCTATGATCGCAGGCTCGGCCGCAACGGTCGTTTGCTCCGCCTGCACCAAGAGGACTTCGCCCAAGCGAATGGTCTGCCGCCTGGGCGTAAGTATGAGCGCGGTACCTTACCCGGCCTCGACCTGAAAATGCTTCTGGAAACAGGACGCCATGTCAGCGCGAGTGACGCGCTGGCGCTGCTCGATCAGGTCATCTTCAACATCCTTGTTGCCAACACCGATGCCCATGCGAAAAACTATTCCTTGATCCTGCCCGTGGGGGCGACACCGCGACTGGCGCCACTTTACGATGTGTCATCGGTATTGCCTTGGCCGCATGTCGTGCAGAGCTTCGCGCAAAAGATCGCCGGGAAAAAAAGGACATCAGAGCAGATCTCGGGTCGACACTGGGAAACGATTGCCCGCGAGATCGGATATCGCCCGACCGATGTTCGCAATCGGGTTCAGGAGCTCGTCGACAAAATGGTGGCCAATAGGGTGGAGATCACCGAGCAGGTTGCTGCCTTGGCAGGTGCGACCGAGGGCTATGCCGCGCAGGCTGCCGAGTTGATTGAAGAGAATGCACGTCGCCTCGCTGGGCGATTGTAATCGATAACTCGGAAAGCTGCGAATTTCTGAAGGGCGGTCAGAGCACCGTTGGACAATGGCTTTCTAAGGAGGCCGTAATCCGCCTGGAGGCTAGCTGATTGCTGCTCCATTCTTCACCCCCACATATCGCGCATGCTGGCGCGGATATCGACGCTGCCCGGGGCAGGGGCGGCGGCCTCGGTCGCGTGTGGCGGGGCCCAACCCGTGACGTCGAAATGTTCCAGCATATCGCTGGTGATGAAACGGGTGCGCGCGGCGAAGAGGTGGCGGTCGCCGCGCTTGACCTGCTGGGTAACATAGAAGCGCAAGGGCACGCCCAGGGTCAGTTGGTCCTTAGCCCGGGTGATGGCAACGCTGCCAAGGGGCGCCACGTCCGTTCCGGGGCCCGCCAGTCGATCCCCTCCAGGAGCATCGATAGCTGCGCCGGCGTCAGTGCGACCTTGCCCTCCTTGGCCGCGGGCCAGACGAACCGGCCCTTCTCCAATCGCTTCAGGAACATGCAGGCCCCCTGGCCATCCCACCAGATCACCTTGACCAAGTCGCCGCGACGGCCGCGGAAGACGAACATATGCCCGGCGAACGGGTCCTGCTTCAGCACCGCCTCGGCCTGCGGGGACAGTGCCGCAAAGCCCTTGCGCATGTCAGTGACGCCCGCTGCCAGCCAGACCCGCGTGTTGACCGGCACGGGGATCATGCTGTCAGGCCCCGGATCAGGCGCGCCAGGACATCAGGATCGTAACTGCCGGTGATCCGCAGCCGATGACCGCCCGCAAGCTCGACCTCGATCAGCTCCTGCGGACGTGTCGGCTCGCTGGTCACGACCAGATCATCCTTCCTGACATGGTCTATGATCTCCACGGGCAGGAAGGCGGGGGTAGCCGCCACTGCCGTTGTCTCAGGGGCAGAACGCGGATCGCGTAGCCACTTGAACACCATGTTGGCGTTCGCCGCATAACGGCGCGCCACCTGCGCAACCTGAATAGCCCCGAGTTTCTTAGACGCCTTCACGTCTCATCTTCTGCTGCCGCTCGAACTCGGCGGGCGACAACATCCCATTCCTCGCATGTTTGCGCTTCGGGTTGTAGAACATCTCGATGTAATCGAACACGTCCTGCCTTGCGTCTTCGCGGGTCCGGTAGGTTCTGCGCCTGATCCGCTCGCGCTTGAGCAGGTTGAAGAAGCTCTCGGCAACGGCGTTGTCATGGCAGTTGCCGCGGCGGCTCATCGAATGCTCAAGATTGTGGGCGCGCAGGAACGCAGCCCAATCCATGCTGGTGAACTGACTGCCCTGGACGCCCTTCTAAGAGTCAAGCCGCGATTTGGCTTTGGTTGATCTCCCTATGCCGCCGCATGATGATGCCGAAGACTTCGCGGGCGATGTAGCGCTTAAGGCAGCGGATTGCCTCAAGCTTCGAGTTTCCCACGGCAACACGCCGGGCGACGTAGGCTTGCGTGCGAGCGTCCAATCGAAGCCGCCCTATGGCGATGATGTGGATGGCGCTATTTGCAGCGCGATCGCCGCCTCGGTTCAACCTATGCCGTACCGATTTCCCCGAAGATGCCGGGACCGGGCTAACGCCGCACAATGCCGCGAAGCTCGCCTCGGATCTCAGCCGGTCGGGGTTGTCGCCCGCCGTCAGCAGCAACTGCGCAGCGCTGTTCAGACCGATCGCGGTTTGGGCCAGCAGCTCCGGCGCGAGATCTTGGACGATGGCCTCGATCATGTCGTCCAGATCGGCAATCTCGTCATGTAGTTCAAGATAACGCCGCGCCAAGGACTTGAGAGAGATGCGGTAGGCTTCCTCGACCTGGCGATACGCCGTGAGATCAGGTCGCCAGGCTGCGAGCGTGCGGATCAGCTGCATCCGCGTCATTGAGCGCAACGGATCCCGGATCTTGTCCGGTGCGCAAACGATGTTCATCTGGATCATCTGCAGGGCAATGCGGCGCGCTTGAACAGCGGTCTTGCGGCAAACCCTAAGGACACGCAGGCTTTCTACCATGCCGTCCCGGCTGCGCGGCGTCACGGTGTGCCGTTTTGCAAAGGCCGCGTGAGCCGCGCTTTCCGCGTCGAAATCGTCATTCTTGCCGCGCCGGCGACGGTCCAGTTTGTCAGGTGCGGTAACTTCCAGAATTTCGACACCCGCAGCCTGCATGTAGCGCAGCAACCCTGCGCCGTAGCTGCCAGAGCATTCGACCCCGACGCGCTGCAAATCGCCAAAGGATCTCATCCACGCCAGCATCAAGCGATATCCATGCCGGGTTGTCGGGAAGCTCTCGGTGCCGAGAACACGGTCGCAATGATCGACAACAGCGGCGACATGCAGATCCTTGTGCGTGTCGACGCCGCCGATGATGTGAGTTTCTGCCGGGTCTGCTGCCATCCGATTATCCTTTCCTGGGGCGCCCGTCTGCTCTTTGCTCCGAAGGATGCATGGACAGGACAGTCATGGGACCGGATGGTCATGCCCTTCTTGGGTCACGGTGCACCTTGGAGGCCAGGCCTCGCCGCAGGGCGTTCCCGGATGATCGACAGGTCCAGGGAAAGACACATGTTGGGTCGATCGGAGTGAGGGTCAGATCACACCGGGAAGCCTGCGGCACCAACCCAGCGAATGGTCGATCGGTGTTTGAGTCAAACCATCCGAGAACTGGCATCAATCGTATGACTATCTGAATGGATCAGCACCTTGTTCTTCGGCTTGCGCCGCCAGACGGCCATGAGCAGGGCCTGCAGGACGACATCTGTCGTCTGTCTGCTTTGCATCGACCAGCCGACCACGCGCCGGGAATACAGGTCGATGACCACCGCGAGGTAAGCGAACCCCTCTTGCGTCCGGATGTAGGTGATGTAGGTTACCCAAACCTTGTCCGGAACCTCGACATCAAACTGCCGGTCGAGGGTGTTGTCGACCACGACCGACGGCTTGCCGCCATAGCTGCCGGGGCGGCGCTTGTAGCCGATCTGTGCCTTGATCCCCGCCAGTTGCGCCAGTCGGGAAACGCGGTTCGGACAAATGCTTTCGCCCTGTTCGACCAGATCGTCATGCAGCTTGCGGTAGCCGTAGACCTTGCCGCTCTCGGCCCAAGCCTTCTGCAGCAGTTCGGTCTGGCGCCTGTCTTCCTGCGCCCGCTGGCTCAGCGGTGTCTTCAGCCACGCGTAGAACCCGCTCGGCTGGATACGCAGGCACCGGCACATCGCCCGCACCGAAAACTGACCCCGATGCTCGGCTACGAACGCGTATCTCACTTTGCATCCCTGGCGAAATACGCGGTGGCCTTTTTTAGGATGTCGCGCTCCTCCGACACCCGGACCAGCTCACGCTTCAGCCGACGGATCTCGGCGTCCTTCTCCGTGTCACCCGACACCGCCTTCGCGAACTTGCGCTTCCAGGCATAGAGCGAGTGCGTGCTCACACCCAGCCGTGCCGAAACTTCCTTTGCCGGATAACCCCGTTCCGTGATCTGCGCGACAGCATCGCGCTTGAAGTCGTCAGTGAAATTGCCCGTGCCCATCATGGCCTCCTTGCCTCAAAGTTAGCGAAGAAGGCGTCCACGAAACATGGGGCTATTCAACCGAAACGCCTGGAGCCGTCGTCTGGAGGCAGATCGACCGCTTCTCTTCGTCCGACCAAAGCCGCTTTATCCGACGCGCCACGCTCGCACCATAGTGTCCACCATCTACAGCGTGTGAGTGCTGGCCGTAATCTCCCCAAAACGGCTGGATGAAAATTCCCCAGTCTGGCGCTTTTTCCGAAGATCCGGGGGGCATGCCCCCGGATCTTCGGAAGCGCAAAATTCCGCCTGCGGATGCCATGGGAAAGGCGCGCAGGTGGTTCGATTGAGGGAGATTGTGATGATCTTGGAGTTGAGGCGGCAGGGGCTTGGTGTCAGCGCGATCGCGCGACAGACCGGGCTCGATTGCAAGACGGTCCGGAAGTATCTCGCCCAAGGGCTCGAGGCGCCTGTCTATGGCCCGCGCGCCCGGGGCGAGCGACTGGCGGAACAATTCAGGGCCTATCTTTCCGAACGTCTCAAGGCCTTCCCCGGGCTCTCTGCGCGCCGGCTGCATCGAGTGGTCCGGGCGATGGGTTACAAGGGAGCCTATTCCACGCTGACGGAATATCTGCGGCTGATCCGGCCCGCCGCCCCGCGGCAATTCGAGCGGCGCTTCGAGACGGCGCCTGGCCAACAGGCACAGGTCGATTTTGCCGAATTCCAGGTGGAATTCGCCTCTGATCCGGGCGTCCTGCGCAAGGTTTGGCTGTTCTGCATGGTGCTCGGGCATTGCCGTTGGCTCTGGGGACGCTTCTGCCCGAACCAGACGCTGGAAACGGTGATGCGCTGCCACATCGCCGCATTCGACACCATGGGCGGGGTCTGTCGCGAGATCCTGTACGATCGGATGAAGACCGCTGTTATCGGCGAGGACGCTGCAGGGGTGGTGACCTACAACGAGTCCCTGGTGGCCTTGCTGGGGCATTACGGTTCAGCGCCCCGGGCCTGCCAGCCCTACCGGGCCAAAACCAAGGGCAAGGTCGAGCGGCCCTTCCGCTATGTGCGGCAGGATTTTTTCCTCGGCCGCATCTTCCAGAATATCGACGATCTGAACACCCAATTCAACGAATGGCGCCTGACCATCGCCAATCCCCGTCTGCATGCCATGACCCAGAAGATCGTGGACGCGCATTTCGAGGAGGAGCGGCCCCAGTTGCTGCCCCTGCCACTCCGTCCATATGAGGCGGTTTTGACGGTCGAGCGGCGGATCAGCCAAGAGGGCATGGTCGCCGTGGGCGGCAATCAATACAGCGTTCCCGACACCACCCGGCGACGTATCGTCGAGGTGCAGAACCATCCTGCCGAGGTCAGGATCTTCGAGGATGGCACATTGATTGCCAGCCACCCGGTTCTGGAAGGCAAGCACCAGCGCCGTGTCGATCCCAACCATCGCAAGCCGGTCCCGGCCGCACAGCGTGCCCTGCAACTGCCGTCCCCGACCGAGGCTGCGGTCACCCGCCGACCCTTGGCCTTCTATGAGGCGGTCGGGCGGCGCCTGGCAGGCGCAGCGGAGCATCGCCCATGATCCCGGCAATCGAGAGGATCCGCCAAAGTTTGGTCAGCCTTCATATGGCCCGCGCCCTTGAGACGCTGGATCAGATCCTCAGCCGAGTGGAAAGGGGCGAGATCAGTGCCATCGAGGCCATCGATGAACTCTTGGCCGAGGAACTGAGCCTGCGCGAGGGGCGCCGCATCGGCGTCGCCTTGCGCACCGCTCGCCTGATGCCGATCAAGACCATAGAAAGCTTCGACTTCTCTTTCCAACCCTCGCTTGACCGGCATCGCATCATGGCGCTGGCCCAGCTCGAGTTCATCCGTCGTGCGGAGGTGCTGCACTTCCTTGGTCCGCCGGGAACGGGGAAATCTCATCTCGCCACCGCCATCGGTGTCGCCGCCGTGAAGGCCGGACGAAGCGTCTATCGGTGCTCCCTGGCAGAGCTGATCGATGCTCTAACCAAGGCTGAGCGTGAGGGACGTCTCCCCGAAAAGATCCGCTTCTATGCCCGTGCATCCCTGCTGATCGTCGACGAGATCGGATACCTGCCCATTACCACGAGCGGGGCCAACTTGTTCTTCCAGCTCGTCAATGCCCGGTATGAAAAGTGTGCCATGATACTGACCTCAAATCGCGGCTTTGCCGAATGGGGCGAGATCTTCGGTGATCCCGTGGTCGCGACCGCCCTGCTGGACCGGCTCCTGCACCATGCCGTGGTGATCCAGATCGAGGGCGCCAGCTACCGACTGCGGGCACATGCTGATCTGATCCCCGAACATATCCGTTCATATGCCGCAATAACTCCGCCGCCCCCACCAAAACGCCGCGGGCGGCCGCCCAGAAATGGAGGTGCTCATCACCCGCACGGCTGATCGCCGAACCCGCAAGGTGGGGAATTATGCGTCAGCACTTCTGGGGAAAGTTGATCCAGCATTTACACAGCGGACACTATCTCCCACGCTCACCGCGCGGCAGGGCAGTCAGACCGGACGCTTACAACAAACACGGGTGACAACTGTTTTGACAAACACCGGGTGTTTACGCCGGGTTAGATATCCAGCCGTCGCGCCAGTTCGGCGACGAGCAGGCCCGGTTGCGGGTCAAGCTGATCCCGCCCGACACGCTGCGGTCGGGAGGGATCGAGGTCTACATCGCGTAGGAATTATGACTGCGACGGTCGCAAGTTCTACGACCGTACCGACGCCGTTACTTACTCGCTCTTGCCGAAAGGCTGATCGACTTCGCTGGTGAGGCGTTCCAGCTCGGCAATGCTGGCATCGTACTTTCCAGTGGCCTTCGGATGCAGATCGCGCTGCTGGCGATAGAAGCCCAACCAGCTGGGCAGATCTTCGAGCGGATAGGTGCCTGACCAATAGGTGCCGGTCAGAGTGAATGCGGTGTCATCATATGTTGCCTTCATGGGGCATTGTGCCCTCCGCCGTCCCCAGCATCAACCCCAGTCCGCCCCCCCCAATGTCGCCATTTGGTCTCGGAGGACAAAGAAAAGGGCCGGATGAGCATCATCTGCTCATCCGGCCTTTGTTAAAAATGGCTGCAAATTGCGGCGTTTAACATTGTACTCGTTAATTGTGGATCCTGTGCTCGGCAGGACCCCACCCCTTTATCCTATTTTTTGCTCGTGAGCGGAAGTTGACTGATCAGTCAATTAACTGTCGCGATTGCTGACCTAGTTCGGCGTTTGACCCCCGATCGGGCGGGCTTATCTTTGCGAGATCACAGGTCGACACGTGCCCTTGGCATCACCAATCAGCGAAGCGGTTATGAACACTTTGGGTTTCGGATCTGATAGGGATGAATCGGCGGGTTCCGTCTTCGTTTGATAGCGTGACAATCGTGCAGATCGTGTGTTTTCTGATCTCTTCGAGATGCCAGGGTGGGCTGTGATAAAACGCGGTTACGCCGGTCAGCGCATCTGTGAGAACTGCGGCCTTGCTCATGAATGGCACTCCAAGGTGGTTGCGCACGTGCGAAAGCGGCGAGCTAGACTCGCCGCCCGGCGATCCGGAAACAATCAAGGCATTTGGTGACGTAAGAGGGCACCCCATCGCATGGCGTCTGACTTCCGGAAATTGAATCCGACTACCACGGACGATTGGTTTTGTAGTGGCCTGCGACGATCTTTGTCTCGGGCGCAGCTTCGCGTTCATCTTCCAGATCAGCGGGCTCGCCCTGAAGGCGTTCCCATTCGGGAAGGGGATCGGGGAACTCCTGCTGCGGGGGAGGGGTGAGCGGTTTAGGGTCTTCTCGGTCGGTACCCATGAAAGGGTCCTCCATGACACCACCCGAGAATACCGAGCGGATGAACTCGATATGAGGCATGCACGGGGTGATTGCATCATGCTGACCGGACCTATCGTCTAGCGAGCGGTTATCGTTCAGAAGAATAAAGAAGTAGCGGCCATTTTTGACGACATAGGTTGTCTGGCCCTCGCCATGGCGCGGTTTATATCGGGGGGTGGACCGGCTAGGCACACCCCCCCCGCCCACGCACGCCCCCTTACCGGAAGAGGCGTGTTGCCGCTTGGGGTTGACGGGACTTATGCCCCATGGCGACGCGAGGGATCGGGGAACCGAGATCCGATCCGAATGTTCCCGCTCATCCCGTTCTCGCGCGAGTTTTTGTTCGTCTGGAGATCAGCATGTCTACTAAGCCTTCACCCATAGCATCAGCGACGCCCCGACAACCGGCGCCTTCGCCGTGACGCCGAGAGACACTGTCGACTTGACCGAAGCCCTCCGGGCAGTGTCGATCAACAACGGTGGGACGCTCTCACTCACCGGCCTCGGGCTGATATGTAGCTTCGGCCGCAGTCCCATCCATGTTCAGGCCCCGCGCAGCCTTGCAGTATCTCGACGGGAATTGTCGTGGGCCGCCGCGCCGTTGGCTGACCTGCGGCTTGACGATCCCGTGACCGCCTAGAACCCGTGCGCTAGGTGCTGCGTTGTGCGGCAGCAAAGCCAATGGAGGAGCGACATGTTTGTGAAAGGGATGCTGAGCGCGGTGGTGCTGACGGCAGGCTTGGGTAGCTATGCACTGGCGCAGACAAGCTCCGAAATTGTTACCGGCGGCGGTCAAACCGTCGTGGTCCCCGAGGCGGCCACGGAATCTAAAGGAACTTCGCCTGTCGCGGCCCAGGTCGTTTCCGAATACCCGGCCTTCAACCAGACCATGAACAATGAAAACATCGCCAGCACATTGGTCGCGCAGGGGTTCGAGAACATCCATATCCTGCGGGAAGGTTCGTTGATGACGATCACCGGGACGCGCGGCAATGACGACGTCAATCTTGTCTATAACCTTGTCGAGGGCCGCCTGATCAAGGTGAATGGTGAACGCGTCCTGAGCGAGGAGGAGCAGTCGCCGGATAATTCGGGCGATGCAACTCCCTCTCCTCGTTCGGCTACTCCAGCTGGTGTAGCTGGCACCGACGACGCTACTGACGAAGCTGCCGACGATGCGGCAGATAGCGGTTCCGATGATGCGGCTAAAAATGATGGGACCGAGGGTGCCGGAACCGGCGATACCGGCTCCGATGACGGGGCGGGCAGTGACGCCGGCAGCGATGATGCGGGCGGCAATTCGGATTCTGACGGCGGTTCCGAAAGCGGGGGTGGTACCGACTCGGAAAGCAGCGGCGGCTGATCTCGCAACCCAAGTGGATGGGTCAACGAGGGGCCGGCATGCGAACGCCCGGCCCCGGCCTATTCCTGCATGACGGGATAAGGTCCACAATAGCACGGCCTGTCTGAACTGTTCGTCGCCAGTTGTCACAGTGATACGATAATCTAATCGCAGCAGTCTGTTGAGCGACGCCAAGGCGGAGATCTTGGCAGCGAATCAAATTGCCATATCGCCTAACTGAGGCAGAAGTGGCGGCGAATGCACACCGCAGAAGAGGGCGTTTGGCCGGTATCTGCTTGTCATGCCGTCCATTTCCGACTAAACGACGGGTAATCGCATGGACCCGGTGCAAGCCCGGGTGGCTATTCCGGCCGCCGATCCGCCGGACATCGCATCTCAGACGCGTCCTCGCACTTATCATCATGAACATTACACGGCACTATTTGCGTCAGTGGCGGGATAATCCTGTCCGCGAAATCCTTGCCGGAGCGGTGGCAACGTTCGCCCTTATACCCGAGGTCATCGCCTTTTCCTTCACGGCCGGAATCGATCCGGCAGTGGGGCTTTATGCCTCTTTCGTTATCAGCATCGTCATTGCCGTATTCGGAGGTCGACCTGCTATGATCTCGGCGGCGGCGGGCTCGGTCGCACTGGTCGTGGCACCTCTGGTGCGTGACCATGGCGTGGAACATCTGTTCGCGGCAGGATTGCTCGCGGGACTGTTCCAGATCCTGTTCGGATTTGCCCGGCTGGCCACGCTGATGCGCTATGTGTCGAATTCAGTCCGCACCGGCTTCGTGAACGCTCTGGCCATCCTGATCTTTTCGGCGCAACTACCGCATATCCTGAATGCCGGACCCACTGGCTATGTTTTGATTGCGGGGGGCCTTGGCGTGATCTACCTCGCGCCGCACGTTACGACAAAGATCCCGGCACCGTTGATCTGCGTGGTCCTTCTGACGACCGTCTGTATAACCTTGGGGATCGGCGTTCCCCGTGTGTCGGACCTGGGCACGCTGCCCGAGGGTTTGCCGGTGTTACACATTCCGGATGTGGTTCTGGGTCCTGACCTTCTGAACGTCATCTTTGCACCGGCGTTGGCCATCGCGATGGTCGGCCTCTTGGAAAGCCTGATGACGGCAGGCGTGGTCGATGACCTGACCGGCACCCCTTCGGAGAAGAACACCGAGGCTAGGGGCTTAGGGCTTGCCAACGTCGCGGCCAGCCTGCTTGGCGGCATCGCTGGTTGCGGCATGATCGGGCAGACTGTGTCCAATGTGAAATATGGCGGGCGAGGGCGGCTTTCGACACTGGCCGCCGGGGGACTGCTGCTATTGCTAATGGTTGCCGCAGGCGACCTGATCGGGCAGGTGCCGGTAGCGGCGCTAGTGGCAATCATGATCATGGTGTCGATCGACACGCTGGACTTGGGGTCCCTGAAAAGATTGCCCACTACGCCGATCCTGTCCAATCTCGTCATGCTCGCGACGGTGGCGGTGACGATCTTCACCCACAACCTGTCGCTAGGGGTGTTGATCGGCGTCCTGATGAGTGGCGTTTTCTTCGCGGCAAAGGTGGCCGCCATGCAGCACGTCCGTCGCGAGGGCGACCATTACACCGTCGAAGGACAGATATTTTTTGCCTCGGCAGAGGCATTTATCGAGGCATTCGATCCGATCAATCATGATGGCCCTGTCACCATCGACCTGTCGCGGGCAAGGCTGTGGGATATCACGGCCCTGGCGGCGGTCGAAAAGGTGCGGGGCCGCTTCTTGCGCCACAACCTGCTCGTCACGATCAGTGGGCTCGAAAACTCGGTCCCACCATCGATGCGCTGAAACTTGCGCTTGTCAGTCGATGACTCGACACGAAGGCTTCTAGGAGGCAAGCTTGACGTTTTCGACATGTAGGTGATTGGGCGCCACGGATGCATCATGACTTTGCGTGAGCATGGCGAATGAGGGGGGTGTCTTCGATCGCCGGAGGGTCGGTCTTTGAGAGGGACCGGCCCTTTTCTATTCGTCATTTGGCACCGATTTTGGAAACTGATATTTGGCGTATCGAGCACGCAATCGAGATGAGCACACCGGAATTGAATTGAACCAGCATAAAGTTGGCGGCCATTACGCTGACCACGGACCGAAGCATGCCCCCGGGTCGATCTGAGGCGAGGGCTGCTGAACAGGAAAGCGGATCAATTGTTTAAAAGGCGAGGCCGCGATGCGGCAGCGTATGCCGCATGGGCAAGCGGTGATGCGACATTGCAAATTCTCTTGAGGGGAAAGGGGAGACACAGGGGCTCACGCGGCCATCCTAGCGCTTCGCTGTCATGCTTGTTCGGGCTGGAAGATCTCTTCGATCGGCAGGCCGAAAAGTCGTGCAATACTGAAAGCGAGCGGCAGGCTGGGGTCATAGCGCCCCCGTTCGAGGGCGTTGACTGTCTGACGCGATACTTTCAGATGGGCGGCCAGATCCGCCTGCGACCAGCCCCTCTGCTGACGTAATTCCTGAATGCGGTTGTTCATCTGAAACGCAAACGCCCCAGTATCACACCGATGCACCAGATTGTCGCCATGAGTGGCCACACGACGAACATTGACAGCTTGGGAAAGCCCGTTCCTTCAAGGAAGCCGTAGCCGAAGGTGATCAATGCCGTCCCGGCAAATGCGAATGCGAGAGCTTCGAATTGCAGCTTGCGCTGCAGTTCGTCAAGTTGGCGAATGCTGCGCATTACAGCCCCACAGATGAACAGGGTCGGAAGCATTGGGCTAAGCGTGATCATGATGCGCGCCGTATGACTCTCAATGCCGCCAGCGAGCAGCTTTTGCGACAGAAACAGCATAGCCACATAGGCGGTCAGCCCGCCCAGAAGTGAAAACAGTCTACGCACTCTGGCCTCAATCATTGTAAAGTATGCTTTACATACGGAGCGATTGCCCAGCATGTCAACCAAGCTTTACCTGTCTCCTGACCGCTTCTTGCTGAACATGATTTGGCCAGTTCCTGTGCGTGGCTAGGGCGAAGCTGATATTGGTCAACCCCTGCAGGGGGCCCTGTCGTGGCTGAGGGTGAGGAGGGAAGCGGTCAGGAACAAAAGCACAGCCCCTGGACAAGGCACCCATCTCCATTTCCACGCGAGTCCTTCGTAAGGAAGACTTTCGTCCCCGCTATATCGTCGGCCGCCCACGAAGATATTCTTGGGCGGACGCAGGCGCTTCCTGCCGACATCATGCTGAATGACTCGGGGCCGTTCCGGCTAAATATTCGTCCCTGGGGTAGGGTTCGGATGTCTTCTTCTTCAATGAGACCGCGCCTGAATGCGAGAGGGCACGGCTCCGCGACCAAGCGCTTCAGATTTGCGTTCTCCTCCTCAATCTGCCTCAGCACGAACGCAATCTGTTCACTCGGGCTTACGCGCCCCCACCTTCATCCGTGAACTTCGACCTCTTCATGGAATCCTTCTCGTCCCGCAAGAGGGATCATATGTGGAAAATGCCAACTCAGATTGGTCCGATTTCCGGGCAGCGGGTCAGCCTTTAACGGAGATTGATCAGCGTACAACATGCCTCAGGAAACGGTCCGCTGGGAGCCGTTCGCTATGACCCGCTCAATTCTCGATTTCGGTGACCCTTGTCCAGCCGCCTGAGGCGTTGCGCAGGAAGCGAGTCTGAGACGCCGACATTTCGCTCAGACCGCGTGCCATTTGTCCAAGGCTGCTTGCGCCGAAAGCTTCCCCGCCCGGCATATGAACGTCAATCTTCTGGCGGAAATCGCAAGTATACTGGACGCGCGGCTCATCCTCGCGGCACCCGATTTTTTCAAGGCGCAGAAGTTGCGCGCCAAAGCCCGTCTTGCCAGTCCAGACGGCCGGGGTCTGGATGCAGACAAGCGCGTGGATCGGATCGCTGATCCGGCCGCTGAGGCAGGCCTGCTCCTGTGCAGCCAACCCCTCGTTATAGGTTCGCACCCGCTGCAATGCGAACCGGGCGATATCCTCGACGCTAGGTTCGTGATCCGAGACGCGGACAGAGCTATCCATGATCTCGATCGCGCGGATCTCGACCAGGTCGATGGCCTGATAGATCAGGTCGGACATCTCGGGGGCAGAAGTCATGTCATCCTTGGCAATATACTGACCGGCGACCTGCCAGACGCGATCGGACGGGGGAACGCCTGACGCCGGTTCAACGGCGTCCAGCACCGCGGCGAATTCGGACACGACGCCGGGATCGGCGCGAATCCCGTCAAGACGGGCGTAAAGCACGCGCAGCCTGCCGCTTTCGTCCAGCGAACCGAAATGCGCATCCATGGCAGCTCGATAGTGTGTCAGCGCGCTCAGGGATGCGTGCCCCTTGGCCAGACTTTCGAGCGTGGGAGGCAGGATCGGGGCCAATGCAACGGCCTCGGCGATGGGTGGGTCGAGAATAGCCTTAGCCCGCTGCCGGGCCACGTCACGCGCCGGGCGCAGCAGGTCGAGCGGCAGTTCCGATTTCGACATGCGCTCCATCAGGTTCAGAACCCGATCAAGGGGACCATCGTGAAAGCCAGAGGCGGGAAGGGCCTCGGCCTCGGCAAGAAACATCCCGGCGCGCAGCTCAAGCGCGCGCCGATCAAGCGCGGTAGCGATCTCGCGATAGGTGTCCTGGGTCAGGTCCGGGCGACGCGTCCCTATTTCGCCCCGAAGCGCCGCGATGCGGTCAAGCGAGGCCTCCGCGGGCGGCAGGTCCGCCAATTCGCTGCCCAACTGATCCGACCATGCTTTGGTATCGGCGGTGTTGGCGAGGGTGGCGGCATAGTCAGCAAAACCCTTCTCGCTGCGGAATATCCGGTTCCCGATGGTGTCGATCAAGCGCATGTCCCGATCCCGGTTGCAGGATTCATGGATGAAGCGGGCAAGCTCGGTGCGCTTGGCCTGTGTGGTCAAAAGGAAAGACAGGCCAAATACCGGCTGAAAGCGGGCATCGTCAAAGGCGGGGGAGATGGCGCGCATCACCTCATCCAGCGATTTCCGCTCATAATCGGCAGGGTCGGTCTCGGGCTCCAGCCAGGTCTTCACGATCTCGCATTGTGCCTCGCGCGTCGGCGCGGCGGCCAGCGTGCCGCCGATGGACGGGGCGAAGTGGACGGGCGGGGTGGTTCCTGCGTGCGGCTGGTCGCCGGGCACGGGTCGGGCCAGAACGATGCGGGGGTCATCCCGACCGGCCTGACGGTCGGGACTGCCAACGGCCAGATCAAAGGCCTTGCCCTGAGCCGGCCCCTCAAGCACCAGTGATCCATCTGGCAGTAGTGCCGTCGTAAAGGCCCGCGCCGCGCCAAAATTGTGGTGACGTTGTGCACCGGGGACAAAGACCCCGGTCGCCTGACGATAACCGACCGGAGCCCAGACGACCACCTGGCCGGTGACGATCATTGGCAACAGCACCAGTTGCAATAGGTCGCGCGCCGCCTCGTGCTGGTCGAGCGGATAGCGCGCATTCAATTCGGCAAACGCATCCCCGTCGTCCGCGATGTGCAGCTTGACCTCGGTCTTGGCATCCACGCCTGCCGGCATGATCCAGTCGCCGGTTATTTGGGCGGGTACCACAACACCTTCAGGGTCACCGACACGCTGCTACTCGACCATGTCGCAACCCGGCAGTCGCGTCGTGCCCAGCAACCGGCCACTCGCCTGCAACTCCAACTGCATCTCGCGCAGGTTGGTGTTGTTCCTGAGTTGCTGAAGCGGCAGGTTGCGGTTCATCGACAGGCGGCGCCCGTCGATCATGCCCGACAGGACCGAGATCTGGGTGTCGGCAGGCCCGGCATTGCTGCCGAACTTGCGATAGATCTGCATTTCGGCCAGTGCCCCGGCCCAGCCGCCGTCCGAACGGATCTGTAGATGCAGGGGATAAACCTCGGTTGTCCCGCGCCGGTTCTGCCGGCACTGGATGCCGCCCTGCCAACTGCCGTCCAACGGTCCTCGGGACGGGGCTAGCGCCGCGTCAAGCCGGGCCTCTGTCGCGGCCGGCGCGGCCCTGCTTGCGCTGAACAGTCCCATGCCGCAGGGGGTGAGCTTGCCCTCGATCATCCGGCCATTCGGATGCAGGCGACCCTCGGCGCCCGATGCCGTAAAGCCCGCGGGACGCTCAATCCATTCGCGCGGGACCAGAGTGAACGTGCCCTCGGGCAGCAGCCGCCCCGCAACGCGATAGCTGCCCGACTGGTCCTGCAGATTAAAGACCAAGGTGCCTTCGACCATCCCGTTGGCTTGATCGGTCAGATCGATAGTCAGGCTTCCGCCGGACATGCCCGAACAACTGTAATCGCCAGACCACGCACCGCCGAGGGTCATCTGCGCCCGCGCCACGGTCGGCATCAGGATGGCAAGCATTGCAGCAAGCGAAAACGCAGTCAAATAGCGCATCGCAATATCCTGTCCGGATGATGGGGCGGAGATCATGAGGGCCTGCTGGATGAGCCTATCACGAGAGGCGAATGCTCAAAATGGCAATTCATTCGAGCGGCTGATCTAGCTGCGAGCAAAACAAACGACCCGCAATTGGCCACCGTTGCCCGCTTGGCGATACAATACTATATCCCAGACTCGGGAACGAGGCTGTCCCAGTCGGTCCGCTTTCCGCTCGGACGACCCATTACCGCCGGTCGGACACTCCATGTGCCGTACTGCCGCATGCGTCGAAGCGGTCGCTCACACACCGTGCAGCGAAATTCTCGATTGGATGGCAGCGATGCGGACATTGCGGCCATTCGTGCCGACGGTGTGCGGAGGCTACCGCACGCGCTCCTGCAACTGCGCCCGAAGCTGATCCATCAGCACGCGAACCCGTTCGGGAAGCCGCCGGCGCGTGGCATATACGGCCCAGATCCCCAGCCCGCCAAGGGTGGCGTCGGACAGTTCGATCCGTTCCAGACTGCCATCCTCCAGACATTGCCAGACATCCCAATAGGTCATCATGGCGATCCCCGCGCCTTCGATGCAGACCGCGCGCACCGCTTCGACGCTGCTGGTCGCGAACGGTCCCGTCACGCGGACCATCCGTGTCTCGCCCTCCACTTCCAGCGGCCAGGCGGGCATGCCGTGCAGGGTCAGACAGGGGTGGGCGACCAGATCCTCCGTCGTCGCGGGCTTGCCGAACCGCCGGATATAGTCCGGCGCGGCGCAAAGGATGCGCGGGTTCGGCGCAAGCTGCGTCGCCACCAGTTCCGAGGATTCCAGCGGCGAGACGCGGATCGCGAGGTCCAGACCCGAGTCGACGATGTCCACGATCCCGTCCGTCAGCGTCAGATCAACCTTCAGTGACGGGTTGTCCGCCATCAACCTCGTCAGCGCCGGCACGATCAGCGATCGCCCGATCAGGTTCGGCGCAGTCACCTTCAGCACCCCGCGCAGTCCGCTGTCCCCCGTCACCATCGCGGCAAGAGCGGCGTCATGCGTCTCCAGCAGCGTCGTGGCATAGGGTAGGAACGCCTCTCCCTCGGGCGTCAGGGACACGGAACGGGTGGTGCGGTGGAAGAGCCGCACACCCAGTTCATCCTCAAGGCTGGCAAGGCGGCGGCTGACCGTCATTGCGGGCAGGCCAAGCTGCCGCGCCGCAGCCGATAGTGTGCCGAGCATGGCGATGGTTTTGAACAGGGAAACGTTGTCGATATCCATGATTGTAACGTTATGAGTTATGCAGCTTAGCGTCCAGCCTCACTTCTGGCAGGTGGCTCCACCGGCTAAATCCTCGGCATGACCCAATCAAGGATTGCAACTATGACCACCGGCCAGCAGAAACTGCTCGAAGCCACCTCCACCGGCAACCTTGCCGCCAAGAATCGCCTTGGCGTCGCCCCGATGACCCGCGTGACCGCGACCGAAGATGGCCGCGCAACCGAGACGATGACCCGCTATTACGAACGCTTCGCGCGCGGCGGCTTCGGTCTGGTCGTCACCGAAGGCATCTATACCGATCAGGCGCATTCGCAGGGTTACGTCTTCCAGCCCGGCATCACGGACGAGGCGCAGGCCCGCTCGTGGCAGCCGTTGGTGAAGGGCATCCAGTCGCACGGATCGCTGGCCATCGCGCAGATCATGCATGCGGGCGGCATCTCGCAAGGTAACCGCTTCCGTGACGCGACCGTCGCCCCGTCCGCAATCCTCCCCAAAGGGCAGCAGATGGCGTTCTATTATGGCAAGGGCGGCTATGTGATACCGACCGAGATCACTGAGGCGCAGATTACCGAAGTGATCGAGGGCTTTGCCGACTCCGCTGCCCGCGCGGTCGAGATCGCAGGCTTCGACGGGATCGAGATCCACGGCGCGAACGGCTATCTGCTGGACCAGTTCCTGACCGATTACACCAACACCCGCACCGATCAATATGGCGGCAGCACCGAAAACCGTGTCCGACTCACGGTCGAGGTGGTGAAGGCCGCCCGCGCCCGTGTTGGCAACGCCGTTCCCGTCGGCGTCCGCATCTCTCAGGGCAAGGTCAACGATTATCACCATAAATGGGCAAATGGCGAAACCGATGCCGCGATCATCTTCGGCGCGCTGGCCGAGGCAGGCGTGGACTTCATCCACGTTACCGAGTTCGAAGCGTGGCAGCCCGCCTTTGGCGAGGGTACTCCGACCCTCGCTCACCTGGCGAAGAAATATGCGCCGAACGCGCTGATCATCGCCAATGGTAGCCTGCATGACGCGGCGAAGGCCGAAGCGGTGGTAGCGGATGGCGCCGACATCGTGACCCTCGGTCGCGGTGCGCTGGCGAACCCCGACCTGCCTATCCGTCTGGCCGAGGCGAACAAGTTGCGCGAATTCGACCCCGCGATCCTTGGCCCTATCGCCGACATCAAGGACAGCGAACTGGCGCTCTGACACCGGACTTGCCCGCGTAGCCTGCGCGGGCAACATTCCCCGCGTGCCGCTCTTGGACGGCAATCGCGAATGGCGGCTTTGGGCTCCGAGCAACATGCTGCGCGGCACCAATTGGTAGCTTGGCTCAGGCGTGGGTACTGCCCCTAGATCGAAATGGCCCGGCCCATTGCCGCCGTTCGAGCCTCACCAATGCCGAGTAGAGGCGTTCCCCGAACCGGTCATTCAGCAGGGAACGCAGTATTTCGCGCCGATGATACCCTGCGGTGGGGACAAACCGGCGTTTCGGCGATGCCGCATATCTAAGGTCAATCTTTTGATGTCTAATCCGCTATTGGAACTTTCGTCGGGGGTGGCTCTCGATGTTGCCGCCCCACAGTCGTTGGTCCTGACAGGAGCAGCGGCTGGTTTCAGGTTCAGGCCCACTTCCAGTGCTGGCGGGGGCAGGGCGATGGACGGCCCTGCTATCATCGACGGCATTCCCGGATTTCGGAGCGCCCATGCGCTGATGGGTTTGGGTGGCAAGCATATCCTTTTCTCGATGCTTGCGTTCCAGATTGTCGCTACGCGGAATTGAGGGAAGGCTGATGCAGAGGCAGAACTCTTCGCCTTTCGCTGAGCGAATGGAGGCGAGACCTGCGTTTTCTGCGGCGGGGGCGAGGTCGATAATAGCCGAAGCGTATCAGGTTGGTCGGAATGAAGGCCGCTCGGTACGGCAATCCTCTGGTCAGATTGAGCGCGTACCCGGACCAGTTTCGGCTCTGAACACTATCGCTGGTCGCAAGATGCGCCCATTCTGGCGCAGATTGTGATCAGCCGGCTTTCGCGGCCTCCACCGCCTTTATGCAGGCTTCCTCATCGCCTGCGGCCAAGGCCGCGCGTGCCTCCGCAAGCGAAGCGGCCGGGGGCGATTCCTTCGACGCTTCAGCGGCTGCAGTCGGCTTGCCCTCCTGCTGCGCCTGTGCGTCGGCTGCCGACATAGCCTGATCGGTCTTGTCAGCAATCCCCTGACCTTCCAGCGGTGCGAGCGTGCCGTCCTTTGCGACTGCGTCAGAGGATGGTTTCTCTGGCGGGGCCGTTGCCTGCTGCTGCGTGCTGGCGGGGCCGTCCTGCAGCGGGGCCAGAGAGCCGTCCTTGGAAATGCCTTCAGTCGGCCCTGATGTTCCACTGTCCAGTTTGGCAATCTCCGCTGCACAGTCGGCCTGTGCGGCCAGCGACGAGAATGTGACAAGCGCGCCACTTGCAACGATCATGTAAAATCTGTTCATACTGAGTCCTCCAGATTGTCGGGAAGTCCCTGCGTTTCCTTAAGCCAAACCTGATGTGAGGGCGTTTGTTCCAACCGCGGCGGGACACATTTTGCACCCGAACCGGATGCAGCAAGCTCCGCTTTGCCAGAATGCTTTGATTCCTCAGTGCAAAAAAGCGCTCGGCGAAGAAAAGACCTCCGCCCCAAGATGGAGCGGAGGATGTTCATCCCTTCAATCAAGTCAGCTCGGCAAGCCCAGTGTCACATGTCCGGCCACTCAAAGGCCGGCGCGGCTTCCAGTGCAGCCTTGTTGGCGGTGAAAACGATGAAATAATCGTTTTCAGAGTCCCCGTCGCGGATCACGCGCAACTGGTCCATTGCCACCGCCACGGATTTTTCCCCCATGCCGAGGAATCCACCCACATCGACAAGGACCGCCTTCACCTGGCCGTCCTTGTTGAGCACCAGGTCACTGATCTCACCGACGTTATCCCAGCCTTTGTCCACCTCATTGATCTGGGCACCGGGATCGACATCCATCTCCGAGGTGTAAAGACGCTTCCCGATGAAGGTTTCGGCAGACATGTCGCCAGCCGCGGCCATGTAGGAGAATCCGGCCGCAGGGGCAGTCGTGGTCGCGTCATTTGGAGCGACCGCCGCATCGGCAGCCGGGGCCGCGGGCGCTGTCGCCGCGCTGTCCGCCGGCATCGGGGTCACCGGGGCGTCGGTCGTGGCGGGCGGCGCGGTTTGTGCGAGAGCCGGGCCTGCCAGGATTGCGATCATAGCGGATGTGGCAAAAAGCTTGTTCATGTCTCGATCTCCTCGTGTCTCCGGTGTCACCCGGTTGTGGGTCCAACAGGCGGAAGGCGGCGATGTTCCCGCGGAAAAATTATTGTGATCTGGGCGACTAATGCGGATCCCGTGCGTTCGCGCGGCATGGCAGGCGCGCGCGATGCCGACATGCTCGGCTCATTGTGGGGCACCGAAATCGAAGGTCAAATCACGGGACTGTCGCGTCATGGCAGCGAAAGCAACGCTTCGGGATTGGTGTCCCAAAGAAGAAAGCCATGCGGGGATGCATCCGCTTCGTTCG
The DNA here is from genome assembly GCF_014851995.1 of Paracoccus sp. PAR01. Lineage (NCBI taxonomy): Bacteria > Pseudomonadati > Pseudomonadota > Alphaproteobacteria > Rhodobacterales > Paracoccaceae > Paracoccus > Paracoccus sp. PAR01. The sequence continues at coordinate 25,003 of NZ_JACVAW010000018.1, read as the reverse complement.
GGCAATCGGCAGTAGGTTTGTGCTGCGGTTCGGGTGGCGCTTACACCGCACCCATAAAGTAAGAGAGGGCCAAAGTTCAGCATCTTGGCGACAAATGCCTGCTGCTGCTATTCTGGCCCTGCTTGGAGGTCAGGCTGTCGATGCGCGATCTTGAAGATCAGATCGATGTGTTTCCGCGCGAGATGGTGCTGCGGCGGATCGATGCTGAGCGCAATATGTGGCGCTTCTATCGCCTCGCGGTCGAACCCGATCTTTTCGGCGGCGCCAGCCTGGTGCGGGAATGGGGCCGGATCGGCAGACCGGGGCAGCAATCGAGGGAAGCACATGCCGACGAGGGGCTGGCGATCAATGCGCTGCTGCGGCTTGCCGCCGCCAAACACAGGCGCGGCTATCGGACCTGATTGCCACGCTGTCACAGCGATACGATCGATGCAGGCCGCGCGTCGCGAGCAGCTCAACCGCTCGGAAACGCGAAAGACGCTTTGACGTGCCCGGCTCAGCTCTCGACAGAGAGTTGACTCAAAGCTTCGCTGATCTCGACCGGATCATGCGGCAAATCGGTATCAAAGAGCTTGGTGGCGAGGTGGCGCAGCAGCACGATCTCTGTGGCCATCACCGACGCCACCTTGCCTTGCAGATTGGCGAGATCGGCGGAATGCAGCGCGGCATCGAGCTCGCTGAGCGACTGTGCGGCGCTGGTGATGCTGGTGAGGATTTCGGCGCTGGTCTGGCTGTCGAGGGGCAACGCTTGGCTTCCTTTCCATGATTCTGAGGCACGCAATAGTTGTATGAGCGCAACGAGGCCACCGCTTGTGCGGTTCCTTGGCGGATTCTTGCAGCGGTTTGACCTCGAAACCGGCGGCAAATTGCCGCTCTCATGGACCTTCCAGCGGTGAGTGCCGGCCAAGCGCCGGCATGGCGGCAAGCGTCAGCTCCGGAGCACCGATCTCCGGGGCCTTTGTGGCGCTGGTCTCCATTGGACCTTTCTTCAATGATCCGATGAGGTCCGCGCGAAAGAGCGCGGCCCGAGCCGGGACATTGTCGGTGCGGCGGATCGACCGGGCCAGGGCCCGGCTCACCGCCGCACCGCGGTCTTTTCCAATCCAGAACTGTCCGCCTCGCATCCCCGGCGCGGTCGGATCAATGGGCAAGCGCCGCGCCGACGCGCGTCGTCGCGTGCCCGGGCCGTGTCCTCGCGCTCCTGCGCTGCGGGCCGCACCACCCCGGTCCCGCGCCCCATGACCGCCCGCGCCGGGGCCACGGGCCGGGCTTTGCCGTTCCCGCTCTGCCCTCCGGAAACCACGGGGGTTTTCCAGAGAACAGACGGAAAGGCTCCGCCCAAAGCGGACGAGGGGGCGAGAGCTCTGAGGCCGCGAAATCAATGGAGGGCCGTGGATGGCATACGATCTTTATCAGCAGGTGACCGACAGCATCATTGCCAGCCTTGAGGCGGGCAGCCCGGCATGGCGCAAGCCCTGGATTGGCGAGGGCCGGGCGGCACAGATGCCGTTGCGCGGCAATGGCGAGGCCTATCGCGGCATCAATGTGCTGATGCTCTGGCTTGCCGCATCGGCGCAAGGCTATGGCAGCGCTTATTGGTTCACCTATAGGCAGGCCGAGGCCGCAGGCGGTCAGGTCCGCAAGGGCGAGAAAAGCGCAACCGTGGTCAAATATGGCACCCTCGCGCGTGAGGACGAGGACAGCGGGACCGAGAAGCGCATCCTCTATTTGAAGAGCTATCGGGTCTTCAATGCCGATCAGATCGATGGTTTGCCCGAGGAGTTTTATGCCGCGGCTGCTGAACCGGCCCGTGATCTCGGTACTCAGCCCGACCCGCGCCTTGAGGCTTTTTTCGCCGCGACCGGGGCCGATATCCGTATCACCCCAGTGCCGCAGGCCTATTACGATCCGCAGGCGGATTTTATCCATATGCCGCCGATCTCAAGCTTCTATGACGCGGCTGGATTTTACGGGACATTGGCGCATGAGGCCTGCCATTGGTCTGGCCATGGCACTCGCCTTGACCGGCTCGGCCGCTTTGCCGCGCGCAAGGCCTATGCCTTCGAGGAGTTGATTGCCGAGATTGGCAATTGCATGCTCTGCGCCCAGCTTGGCCTGACCCCGGACTTCGGCCAATCGGCGACCTATGTCGAAAGCTGGCTGCGCGCGCTGCAAGATGACAAGCGGCTGATCTTCAAGGCCGCGACCGAGGCGCAGAAGGCGGCAGATTTCCTGTTGGCCTGTGCCGGAGTGGCAAAGCTGGTCGAACAAGGTGCGGCCGCCTAGCGGCCCGTCATCGCCAAGTTTCCGGCCCGTCGCGTCCAGCGGCGGGCCCGCGACAGGGAAGCAGAGAATCCGGACGCGCCGGATTCGCGCCTGATATGCCCGCGCCGGGCACAAGACGGGCCGGTCGCGGACCGTAACCGGCACGACCGTCGTCAGTGCCGATATCGGTGAAGCCCCCGCCAGCTATGCGGCGGGGGCAGGATTTCAGAGGAGACGTCGTCTCGACCGGATTTGAAACGCGACCTGGACAGAGGCAGTGCATAGCCAGCTCGGATCATGTCCGGACACCTGGATCATTGCGCAGATTCCTCGACCGGCGCATATAACGTGCCACCTTCGCGGAATTTCTCGGCCGTGGCCTGCATGCCCTGCTGTCGTTCCGCTTCGGCCCGAATGTCCTGACTGATCTTCATCGAGCAGAATTTCGGCCCGCACATCGAACAGAAATGCGCGACCTTATGCGCCTCCGCCGGCATGGTCTCGTCATGCATGTCGCGCGCGGTATCGGGATCGAGGCTCAGATTGAACTGGTCCTGCCAGCGGAACTCGAAGCGTGCCCGCGACAAGGCGTCGTCGCGCATCTGGGCGCCGGGGTGACCTTTGGCGAGGTCGGCGGCATGTGCCGCTAGCTTGTAAGTGATGACCCCGGTCTTGACGTCGTTGCGATCGGGAAGGCCCAGGTGCTCCTTCGGGGTGACGTAGCATAGCATTGCCGTCCCGAACCAGCCGATCATGGCCGCGCCAATGGCGCTGGTGATGTGGTCATAGCCCGGCGCGATGTCGGTCGTCAGCGGCCCCAATGTGTAAAATGGCGCCTCGTGGCAATGCTTCAGTTGTTCGTCCATATTGGCCTTGATCTTGTGCATCGGCACATGGCCCGGGCCTTCAATCATGACCTGACAATCTTTGGCCCAGGCAATCTTGGTCAGCTCTCCCAAGGTCCGTAATTCGGCAAATTGTGCCTGATCATTGGCATCGGCGATGGAGCCCGGACGCAAGCCATCCCCCAGCGAGAATGACACGTCATAGGCCCGCATGATGTCGCAGATCTCGGCGAAATGCTCATAAAGAAAGCTCTCGCGATGGTGGTGCAGGCACCATTTCGCCATGATCGAGCCGCCACGGCTGACGATCCCGGTCACCCGCTTGGCTGTCATCGGTATGAAGGCCAGCCGCACGCCTGCATGGATGGTGAAGTAATCCACGCCCTGCTCGGCCTGTTCGATCAATGTATCGCGGAAGATCTCCCATGTCAGATCCTCGGCCACGCCGCCGACCTTTTCCAGCGCCTGATAGAGCGGCACGGTGCCGATCGGGACCGGCGCATTGCGAATGATCCAGTCGCGGATGTTATGGATGTTGCGGCCTGTGGACAGGTCCATCACCGTATCCGCGCCCCAGCGGATCGCCCAGACCATCTTGTCGACCTCTTCCTCCATGCTGGAGGTCACGGCGGAATTGCCGATATTGGCGTTGATCTTCACCTTGAAGCTGCGGCCGATGATCATCGGCTCCAGCTCGCGATGGTTGATATTCGCCGGGATGATGGCGCGACCGGCGGCGATCTCGGCGCGGACGAACTCCGGGGTGACGCGATCGGGCAGGGTCGCACCGAAAGGCTCGCCGTCGCGAATAGGCGCAGCCTTGCGGCCCTCGTTCTCGCGGATCGCCACAAATTCCATCTCGGGCGTGATCAGCCCGGCGCGGGCATAGGCGAGTTGCGTCACCGCCCGTCCCCCGGTTGCACGCAGGGGCGATCGCTGCAGCGGGAAGGCAGGGGTGAGCCTTGCACCTTGTGCAAAACCATTATCGGCGGCTGTCACCGTTCGGCCTGGATAGGTCTCGACATCACCGCGCTGGCGCAGCCAGTCGCCCCGCATATCCGCCAATCCTTTGGCAATGTCGACCTGGACCGCCGGATCGGTATAGGGACCGGAGCTGTCGTAAATGCTCAAGGGCGCTTCGGATGAGATGGTGATTTCGCGCAGGGGCACGTGGATATTGTGCAACTGACCCGAGAGATGGATCTTGCGCGATGCGGGCAAGGCGCCGGTGGTGATGTTCAGTTTCGTCATCTGGTCCTTCCTTTCGAAAAGACCCAAGCGAAACCGGGCAGAAAGGGGCCATTGGCCCCGCAATCCGGGCCCATGGCCCGAAAGGACCGCCCCGCTGATGCTTTGGGGAGATTGCCCTTCGGTCTTCCTACGCCAGTGTCAACTGGGTCAGGTTCAAAGGGTCGCCTCACCGGGGTTTCCCCCTGTCAGCCTCTCAGTCCCCTAGGCGGGACTCCCCTGACGTGGCGGCAAGCTGGCGCTTTTGCGTGTCGTCGTCAACGGGGAATGGCGACGATACTCGGATAGTCTGTGCAGATGACATCGCGCGCCGGTCGCGGTCAGTAACCGGCGCGGGCGAGATAGATCTCGAGATGCGCGATCACCTTGGCCCGGACCCAGCGCGACAGCGCCGGCGTCAGCCCGGCCAGGCCCTCGGGATCGATCTCGGCGCAAAGCTGGGCATGGGCATCGCGGGAAAGGGTGATCGAGCTGTCGAAGCGATGCGCGGAGCGCTTGGACCGCTCGCTGGGTACATCGCGATAGTCGATCCCGGCTTCCAGAGCCGCGACGAGCTGCGGGCGCAATTCCGCCATCGCGCGCCTGAGCACGGTGCCGGTCGGGCAGCGTGCCTTCTCGGCCCAGGCCGCGGCACGCGCTATCAACTCATCGGGCAGGCGATAAAGCACCCGGATCGTCACCATCTCCTCGCCCGAGGACAGCAACCCGCGCGATAGGGCAGGGGTGGCACCGTTTCGCGGCACTGCATTGCGCTTGCGCCTCGGCGCAGCTTTTGCCGCCTCCGCTTCCGTTGATTGCGGCTCGATGCTGGATCCAACTGTCTTCTCGGTCTCGGTCTCGGTCTCGGTCTCGGTCTCGGTCTCGGTCTCGGTCTCCGGCGCGGGCGCCGGAACTTGCTCTGGTCCCGCCGCCGCCTCGAATTCCAGCCGCCGGCTGAAGCCGGGATCGGGGGCCGAGATCCGACCCGGCAGCTTGAGCTTGGCCATTACCCTTCCTCCCGGATGGTGCGATCGAGCTCGGTCAGGACCTCGTCCATTTCCTGCAGCGCGGTCGCCAGATGGTTGGCGACGCCGGGGTTCCTGGTGCTCCTGCGGATCTCGCCCAAAAGGCCCTGACCGTCGAGCCTTGTATACATCGCCCGGTTCATCACCACCTCGCCCAGCACCGGCATATTGCGGATGACCTGCTCATAGACCTCATGTTCGGCGGCAGAACGGCTCAGCGGCACACGATTGAGCAGGACGCGGAAGGGTGGCAGATCTGCCGGATCCGCGACGCGGGATTTGAGCCGCAGATACCAGAGCCCGGTCTCGAGGCTTTCCGCGTAATTGTTTGCCGAGAGCATGCAGGGCGCAATCAGCAGATGCGAGATCAGCGCGATATGGTCCTGCGCCTCTGAGCCACCGCCAAAGGTGACGACCAGGATCAGATGCTCCTGATCTGGCTGGGCGAAGATCGCAGTGATCTCTTCGATCACCATGGCGGCCGAGAGGGTCGGAATGACCCGGACCAGGTCATGCCAATGGCCCTGCTTCTTGGCGCGCTCCATCCATTTCCAGCTGCTGCGGCTCTCATCGGTGTCGAAGATGGTGACGCTCTCGCCGCGTTCGGCCGCAGCTGAAGCCAGTCCCATGATCAGCGTGGTCTTGCCGCAGCCACCCTTGCGGTTCATCGCGGTGATGACACGGATGCCATTCTGCATTGGGCTTTCTCCGGTGCTGTCCGCGCGCCTTTGCCGACGAGCCTCCCCCTAGACAACACCCGCATAGCGCGACACACAACACACGAAACAAGATCCGTGACGCCATAAGCGGAAACCGGCAAACGCGTGCGGATCCGGCATCGCGGCCTGCGGCCCGATCCCTGCCGCGCCAGCGCATAGGTTCAGGAGTTTGACTTTCGGCTTTCGTCGGTGCCGCGTCGCGCCAGCCAGGCTCGCGCGCCGCGGCACCGTCGCCGGCCCGGAACCCGGTGCACGACGCGGCATGTGGTCTCAGTGCTTTCTCCGCAAATCTTTGGCTTCCCCGCCATTCGGCTGCGGTGGAGCCGGGGAGACCAAGCCGCGCCTCTCACCGCGAAACCCGTCCGACGACCCGCAGAGACCGGCTCCCCGGGCCTTTGGTGACCTCTCTCGGCAGCGGCTGCCCCGAGGGGCAGCCTCTGGACGCGCGGCGCCCGAAACGGTCGGGCCTCTGGCCCGAAGCCTGTCCCGTGACAGAAAACCGACCCTTTGCGCCGCATCGATGGCCTCCCGTCAACGCAATCTTCGCAAGCTCCGGTTGCGTTGACAGCTGGAGTCGCATCTGGCAGCAAAGGGATATGGCAGGAAATGCACAATGTGTACAAAGCGCGCGCCCTGCCGGATCGGAGGGGGCGGTGACGGGTTTTACGCAGGGCTCAGATCAAAGGCGCGCGGGGGCAGCTGCCGCCGCCGCTGGGGTGGACGCCGCCAAGCTGAAACGGGCCAAGACCCGGCGCATCCGGGAATCCGGGGCGACCACGACCGGAGGCAAGGCGGTGACGGTGCGGCTCTCGCCGGAAGAGCTTGAGGCACTTGCCCGGCTGCAGACCCGCATGGGGGCGGGGTCGCGCTCGGATGCCCTGCGCTCGGTCCTGCGCGCCAGTGTCGGATTGCTGGAATTCCCCCCCGAGCAGGCCGCGAAGCTCGGCGAGATCAAATCCGAGCTGCACAAGATCGGTGTCAATATGAACCAGATCGCCTTGGCCGCCAATCGCGGGCGCGTCGATCTCGCCCGCGCCGAATGGCAGGCGCTGAACGAGTTGCGCCTCGCGCTGCCAAAGCTCCGGACCTGGCTCAATGCCGTGGTCGAGGAACAGCGCCGCCGCGGCGTGCGGCTGTTCCGCAGCTATTCGGAGAGCGAGCGTGGCTAGCCTGCCGGAAGGGGTCCTCGAGGAATTGCACCTGCGCTATCTGCGCGGTGGCAAGGGATCCGCGCGGCAGCGCTTCACCACTCGGGCCAATAATCTCTGGCGTCTGGCCCAGGGTTCGAATGCCGCGGTGCTGAAGAAGATCCACAATGGTGGCACCCATAGCCGCAAGCAGCTCGGCAATCAGTTCGACTATCTCTTCTCCAAGGCCAGCGCGATCTTCGGCAATATGGTCGAGCATGATCCGGAGCGCCGCACCTTGAGCCGTGAGGAGCGCAAGGCCATTGCCACGGACTGGGAAGATGCCTGGACCGGCGATCCTAAAAACGGCCATACCACGCATCTGCTCCTGTCCTTTCCGGCCGATGTCGCGCCCGAGCGTGCGCTGCAAGTCGCCGAGATCTGGGCCGCGGACATGTTCCAAAGCGGCCGGCATGTCGCGGATGAATGGGCCTATATCGCGGCGCTGCATACCGATCGCAGCCATCCCCATGTCCATATCGTCATCAACAATCGCGGCCTGGAAAACGACAGCTGGTTCTACATGGCCAAGGGCCATGCCTTTGATGTGCTGGTGATGAAGGAGCGCATGGTCGAGATCGCCGCCGAACAGGGGCTCTATCTCGACAGTGCCTCGCGCATCGAGCGTGGCAAGCTCACCTATGGCCCGTCGCGGGCCGAGCTGGAGCGGGCTTTGCGCGAGGGCCGCGAGGTCCGGGAAGTGCCGCTGCAGGGTCAGGCGGTGCGTGATGCCCTGGCGCAGATCCGCGAGAACGTCGCCACCCTGCAGATCTTCTCTTCCATGGCGCGGCAAGGTCGCGAGGCGGAATTGGCGGCGCGGATCGAGGCTGTCGCGCAGCGCCTCGCGCGCGGCGGGATCATTCAATCGACGGAGGATTTCATGCAGGCACAGGATGTTCAAAACCGCGGCGATCTCAGCCGCTATTACGATGCCTGGCTCAGCCGGGTAGAGACCGGCATCCGGCAATTGCCGCCAGGCGAGCAAGGCGACATGCGGCGCGACTTTTACACCGCCGCCGCCGATGTCGCCCGCGAGCTGGGCGATGCCCGTGGCGCCGCGTTGATGCAGCGCCCGGCGCAGGAGGCGCTGCATCGCAGTCAGATCGGCGCGACTGCGATCACCCGCGATGGGGTGAGCCGCGAGATCGGCCATGACGGTATCGCCGAGATCCGCGACCGGATTTCCGCGGCGGCGAGATCCAGCGGGCTGGATCCGGCCCAGGTGCAACATCGCCTGAGCCAGGGCGCGGCCAATGCCTGGCAGGAGCGCGACTGGACGCGGCAGGACATCCAGGCTGTGGCCGAAAGCCGGCGGCTCGATCTCGCCGGCGAGAAGGATCCGGGCAAGGCCGCAAGCCTGGTCGACAGTTTCTATGCCAAGGCCGCCGAATTGCTGGATCGCAGCCTCGAGCCGCGCCGCGACAATGATCGCCTGTCACGGACCCTGCAGGCGATGTCGCAGGCGTTGCAACAAGATGGTCAGGTCGCCTTCCAGAGTGACGAACATGCCGGACGCTTCGCCAGGGATCTGAGCCAACGCTACGGCAATGACCTGATGTCACGGCTGGCCAAGGGCGACGACCGCGCCTTGGCCATCGATATTCCCGATCCTGCGCAAAGGCGTGACATCGCCCGGGCCATCACCGCCGCCGCCGAACAGCATGAGAGCATGGGCATGAGTCTGAAACAGGTCCAGGAGGCCAAGGCGCGGCTGCCAGATCTGAGAACGGGCGCGGGTAAGCGTGAGGTGGACCGCCCACAAGCACCTGACCGTGAGCATCGCGAGCGGTAGGATTATGACCGGGAAGGGTAGGGCGATGGAGATCTCGATACCCTCAACAGAAAGCAAAAAAGTGCTCCTTCCGATCAAGGTGGGTCCAACACCCAGACCTAGAGTAGCAATTCTTTATGGGCGTCGCACTTACGTCTGCCGCACTTGCCGGGAGTTGGCATATCCATCGCAACACAACGATGCATGCGATCACGCCGACCGATGGGCGAACAAGAAGCGACAGTCGCGGGCAACCGCCACACGGGCCTGATCGGGAGGTGCAACCAACGCCAGTTCAGGAGCGTGTGCCGAAGCCCCCTGCGAAACGAACGGCTACTGCAGACACTGTTGCAGACTACCAATGTCACGATGCGCGGGAAATGCCGCAGTTCGTCGACCCGAAATCGGCAGTGCCCTTCTTCATTGACAAAACCACGCTAGGGGCAGGGCGTCTTAGTCAGGTTTCGGGCGAGACGATGCGATAGCGCTCTCAGCGAACTTCCCCGCTGCGCGGGATCTTCAGCAGATCGCCCAAGCGCTCGTCGGGATAGCTGGTACACAGCCCATGCACTGCATCCTGGTCCGCGATAGCGCACCTATGGCGGAACTCCCGGAGCGTCGAGCTCGAGCCCCCCAACTGTCCTGTAGTAGGTGCAGTGCTATTTGGCATTCCCCTATCGGTCCCAGCGTTTTCGCGCCAGCCTGTAGCTAGACCGCTCTAGGAGCTGGCGTAGCCAAAAAATAATCCGGATTCCCACCTCCTGCTTATGACCATCGCTTGTTTCATGCACGATGCGAGCACGATCGAGGATGCTGAGGCATGTCGATCTGTTTCGGTCCGCCCGTCACGATATATGTCTCGTTCTGGATGCCGTGGAGACGCGCAAGACGTTCACTTATATCCCCGCCCATCGGTGTGAGCCTCATTGTTGCTTCGACAGGTATTACGCTCTCACGAGCCGCTGCAGAAGTGCGCCGCGCGATGGCACCGGGGCCACGGGGCGGGAAGATCGCCCCAGCCCCCGTCAGGCCGCGTTGTCGGTGAAGCCGAAATAGGCCGCGTCCAGCTTGCCGTCGCCGGACAGTTCGGCCGGGGTTCCGTGCAGGACAATATTGCCGTTGCGCAGCACATAGATGCGCGAGGCAAGATCCATAATCCGGCCGGTGGATTGTTCGACGATCAGCAGGCTTAGCCCTGATTGGTTCAGCCGTTTCAGATTGGCATAGACCTGATCAATTACCAAGGGTGCCAGACCAAGCGACGGCTCATCGATCATCAGCAAAGCAGGCTTCTGCAGAATGGCACGGGCAATGGCAAGCTGCTGCTGTTCGCCCCCCGACAGATATCCGGCAATGCCGTGATACCTTTTGCGCAGGATGGGGAACGTATCCAGAACCGTTTCCAGATCGCTGCGCTGCGCGTCCTTGACATCACGCCGGACAAGCAGCCCGACGCGGAGATTTTCGGCCACTGTCAATGACTTGAAGATGTGCCGCCCTTCCGGAATTAGGCACAGACCGCTGCGGCAAATCTGTTCGGGTGTCTTGCCTTGAAGAGAAGCCTCGCGAAACCTGATCTGGCCCGAGTTCGGCTTCAGCAGCCCCGAGATGGTCTTCAAAAGCGTGGACTTGCCCGCGCCGTTGGGGCCGACCACGAACACCGTCTCGCCCTGAGACACGTTCAGGTCGATCCCTTTCAGGGCAGTCAGACGGCCATAGCCTGCAATCAGTTGGGAAACTTCTAACACGCGATTTCACTCCGCTTCAGTATGGGGGAAAGGGCCGTCTTACGATGCTGGCAAAAGGCTTTTTTCGACCTTGCAGATGAATGTGGATTTTGGGTTCATGATCTGCGTCGCGCGGCCTTCAGCCACGGTTGAAAGCAGCATATAGCCGTCCGCTTCGGTGAAGCCAAAGTCATCGGTAAGCCAATAGATCATTTCTCGATAGGCGATGCGCATGGCGTCTTCCAAGGGCCGCCCAAGACCGACCGTGCCGATATGTGTGGTGGTCTCGAACCGGGGCCATGTCATGCGCGCTGGTCGGTCGATGACATCGACCGACAGAGTGATGCGCGCGCCGATATCGATCGCACCCATGCCGCAAACCTCACCATCGCCCTGACGGGCGTGACAGTCACCCATGAACAGATAGGCCCCGTCGACATTTACGGGCAGATAGATTTTGCAGCCCGGGCCCATCTCCTGCACGTCGATATTGCCGCCGTGTTCGCCATTATCCAGGCTCAGGAAGCTTCCATAGGCGGGGGCCGTCCCGATCACTCCGATCATAGGCGCTACGGGGATTTTCAGATCATCGCTCCAATGGATAACGCCATCGGCGACGCGCACGGGCTTATACTGGTTGAAGCGCTCCTGCCGTTCGAAAATCCATTCCTGAAACAACCCGCTATGCGCGGTCAGGCCGGTCAGGCCGAATTCTTCAAGCTCCATCTCGTGGATATGGATGCACAGGGTCTGGCCGGCCTTGGCGCCGGCGACCTCGATGGGTCCGGTCATGGGGTTGAAGAAGGGATATTTGAAATCCTCAGGGGTGATTGTCGCGTCAAGGGACGTGACCAGACCACCATTATAGGCCATCTCGCAGGCGACGGTGATCTTTTCATTGGGCTGAATGCTGGCCACGAAGGGGTCTTTGGTCGAAAACTCGTATTTCAGGTTTTCTTTTTCGACGATACGGGTTGCCATATCCTGATCCTGTTTTTGGTCGCGTTAAGGCTCGATGGAAAGGGTCTGCGCTGCATGCTGAACGACGTTTTGCCAGCGCAGTTCGCACCCTGCCCCGGGCTGGTCCGAGATCTGGAAATCTCCGCCGCTGATCTTGGGAAAATCGTTCAGCAACTGCCGCACCGGGTCGGTGCCGGTATGTTCGGGAATGTACTCGACCGCCATGACCGAACCTTTGGCGCAGGCCAGATGCAGGTGCAGATACGGGAAGACATGCGGCAGGGTTTGCCTGCCGCACGCCTGCGCGACGGCGATGGCGTCCATGGCGGCGCTGATCCCCCCGTTGCTGGTCGCGTCGACGCGCAGGATGTCGATGTTCCGCGCCAGTTCAAGATAGCTATAGGGGTCCAGCACATCTTCGCCGCTGGCAAGGGGCGTGCGAAGCTTGCCGCGCAGATCGCGCAACAGTTGTGTCTGCTGTGGCAGGAACGGGTCTTCGATGAAGGCCAGACCGCAATCGTCGATGCGGCGGCAGGTCTCGGACGCTTCGGTGATCGTGCGCCATGACCAATGGGTATCGACGGCCAGCGCCACGTCATCGCCGCCATGCTGGGCCAGCGCCCGGATATAGCGACTGTTGGCCAGCGCATCATTGCCCTTGATCATCACCTTGATCAGGCGGGTGCCCGCGCTGCTGTGCTGGTCCATTTCGGCGCGGATGTCGTCAACCGGGCGTTCGGCATAGTTGAACCCCAGCACGGGCAGCGCCTGAACGGATTTTCGTTCGCCACCCAGCAGCTTGTAAAGCGGCAAATCGGCGTGCTTCGCGGTGATGTCCCACAGCGCGATATCGATCAGGCTGACCGCCCGCAGATAGGCGGCGCGCGAGGGGATGAACGCGCTGTCTAGCGCGTGGCCAATCGCGCGCCGCATCAGCGGATTTTGCCCCAGCAGACGGGGCGCCAGCATGTTAAGGCTTTCGGCCAGCATACTGCCGCTGCGATAGCCGATGGCGTTGCCGATGATCCCCGCATTGGTATGGATCCGCAGACAGATATAATCGCGCGCCCGCACCTCGACCGTGCCCAGACGGATGGGCTTGTCCAGAGACAGCGCACAGGCGGCGATTTCGATTTTCTCGATCTTCAGGTCATCGGTCATGTTACGGATACCATTCCTTTATCTTCTTTCCTGGGGCGAAAGGGTCACGCCCCGTTCAGCCGCATGAGGTCGATCCGTTTCCGGTCACGGCCCGTCAGACGGCGTCATAGTTCACCGGTTCGGTGTGCCAGCCGTTCTTGCGCTTTTCCCAATAGGTTTCGCGCAATTCGCTACTGACCGGGCCGGGCCGGTCGTTGCTCATGATGCGACCGTCAATCCGGCTTGCCCCGATGACGCCGCCTGCGGTCGAGGTGACGAAAATTTCGTCCGCATCGCGCACTTCCGCGGCCGAGATCGGGCGCACCTGCACATCGATGCCCAGCTCGGCGCACAACTCGATCACGGTCTGGCGGCTAATTCCTTCCAGCATGTTGTAATCGGGCGTGGCCACTACGCCGTCGCGGACGATGAACACGTTAAAACCCGGCCCTTCGGTCAGATTCCCTTTAAAATCCAGCAGCAGCGGGAAATCTGCGCCCATTTCCTCGGCTTCGAACATGGCCATGTTCATATCGCCCCAGTGAAAATTCTTGGCCGTGGCGTCAACGCATTCATGCGGGATACGTGGTATGGTCGAGATGGCAAGTTTCAGGCCGCGCTGCAGATGTTCTTCCGGCACAAGGCTGGTGAACGGCGCGGCATAACAGGCGATATAGTTCTTAGCCTTGGAGGGTACGCGAATGCCCAATGCCGCCTGCCCGCGCAGACAATCCATTGCAACATAGGCGCTGCGCAGGCCTGACATGGCGACGATGCGATGCAGGATTTGGCGCAGTTCAGCATCGGTTTCCTGCGGCGTGAAACGATAACGCTCGATCGAGCGGCGGAAGCGCGCGATATGATCGTCCAGCCGGAAAAACTGTCCGTCCCAGACGCTGACTACATCGTAGACAACATCCGAACGGCGATAGGCCCAGTCGGTCAATGGAACGCGCGCCTCACCGATCGGCATGAACGTGCCGTTTACATAGGCGGCGCCCTTGGACCAGTCGATCGCGCCCGTTTTGGTTGAACTCATCATGCTCATATGCATCCCATTCCGCTTTCGTACTGTTTCTAATGACCCCGGGGCGCAGACGTGCGTCGTTCAGTTACCGGACCGGATCGCCTGTGCTGCGCCACCTCTGGACGGCGGGTCGCGCACATGGTGCCCACGCGCCGACCCGTTTCAGAATACGAGGTAGGTTTTTAACTTTCTTAACGTTAGGAATGCTACGGCACCAATTGGGTGTCCAAAAGGTCCGGTTTAATGCAACGCGGTAAGACCAATTCCGACAGCGCCAGTTTGCCCATCGATGCCCTGTCCATCGTGCGCGACGGTGGCGAGCCAATCCAGAAGCAGATTTACGTGGCGTTGCGCGATCTTATCTTGCGCGGCGTTCTGGGAAGTGGCGCGAAACTCCCCGCCACGCGCGAACTGGCCAAGAATCTGGCCATCTCCCGGAACACGGCCGTCCGGGTCTATGAACAGCTTTACAGCGAAGGTTATGTGGAAACGCGGCAGGGGTCGCGCACGTATGTGGCGGAGCTGCCCTATGTCGTGGATGAACCCGACAACGAAGTGAACGAAGACACCACGGTCAGCCTGTCGGCGCTGGCTACGGCCTTCGATTCCGACAGCCGGGTCAACTTCGCGCCGAAATCGGCGATGCTGCGGCCAAGTACGCCCGATACCGCCGTGTTTCCCTTCAAGACGTGGAACCGCATTGCCGCGAACCAACTGCTGCACCGCAATGTTGAGCTGCTGAACTATAATTATCCCTTTGGCTATCCACCATTGCAGGAGGCGATTGCCAAATACCTGCAGGCCTATCGTGGGGTCAGGTGCGAACCCTCGCAGGTGTTGGTCACGAACGGGGCGCAATCGGGTATCGACCTTTTGTCGCGCGTGCTGATCGAAAGGGGCGATGTCGTCTGGATGGAGGAGCCGGGCTATGTAAACGCGCGGCTGGTCTTTGGCGCGGCGGGCGCGGATGTCCGCCCGTGGCGCGTGACGGATGCAGGCTGGTCCATGACCAATCTTCCCGCCTTGGTGCCAAAGGTCATCTATACGACTCCATCATCGCAGCACCCTCTTGGCCTGACGATGCGTATCGATCAGCGCCTGCGCCTACTGGAAATCGCACATAAGCACGGGGCATGGATCATTGAGGATGACTATGACAGCGAATACCGGCTGAACGGGCGTTCGGTTCCCGCGATGCAGGGGAACGACACGTTCGGGCGTACCATCTATGTTGGGACATTCGCCAAGACAATGTTTCCCGCCATCAGGGTGGGCTTTGTGGTGTTGCCGAAAACTATTGCCAAGCGGGTGATGCGGGTCGCGCTGTACAGTGGCAATCAGGCCCCTCTGCCCGTTCAGGCGACACTGGCGAATTTTATCGGCAACGGGCATTTCGCCCGGCATCTTCGCCGGACGCGCAAGCTTTATGCGCACCGCCGGGTCAGGTTCCTGAAACTGTCGAAACAGCTTCTAGGCCAGTGGCTGGAGCCGATGGATTCCGATGTCGGTATCCAGATCGCCTTCCGCTTTCGCAAACCGGTCGATGACGTGGCCATTGCCCGCGCCGCCAATCAGTACAAGCTGAACGTGATTCCACTGTCGCGCTATTACAGTGGGCCGCCGATGCCGGGACTGTTCATGGGCTATGCCGCGCTGGACGACGCCACGATGCAAAAAGGGCTTGAGACTCTGGCAGCAGTGCTGGCGCAATACGACTTTTAAGGCACGGTGATCGTGAAGTGGCCCCTCGAAGGATGGTCCACGTTCCGCGATCCGCAAAAGTGGTACCATCGATTTGGTAGGATAAGGACCTTTTTGCTGTCCGTTTTTGCCTTATTGTTTCCAGACACCGGTGACCCCGGCTGGGGCTTTCCGAATTAACAATAATCGCCGCTGCGATATCGATGCCGTCGCTGCCTTGAGGATGTCCATCCCCGGCACGATGACTCGAAACGGTTCTTCAACCAATTGCAGCGGCAACTGTCTGATAAGGCGCGGAAAGCGCGTAGGTAAAGCATGGGGGTCCGCGAACGCCATAACGTTCCGAGCCCATAACAGGAGGGTACTGAATTGACGAAGCCATGGAAGAGTTCTGTTGCAGCATCCTTGGGAATGGCTGCGCTGGCGCTGACCACTGGCACAGCCGCAGCACAGGACGAAGAACCGATCAAGATCGGCTTCGCGATCGCGCTGTCGGGCTGGATGGCCGCTTATGACGAAGAGCCCTATAACGCCGCCCGTCAGAAGATCGAAGAAATCAACGCGGCGGGCGGGCTGCTGGGCCGTCAGCTCGAATATCAGGTCATCGACACTAAGACGGAACCGACGCTGGCGATCAACTCAGCCTCGAGTCTGGTGGATTGGGGTGCCGATATCATCGTCGTTTCTGGCGATTACGATACCGGATCACCGGCAGCATTCGTGGCGCAGAACGCGCAGAAAGTCGCGATTTCATTTGGCGCCAGCGATCCCAAGATGGGCGTTCAGGGTGTAGGGCCGAACGTGTTTTCCGCCCATACGGCAGGTCAGGCCGCCGGAATCCTGATGGCGGAATACGCCTTCAAGGAACTGGATTACAAAACCGCCTATATGCTGGAAGACCTGACCATGGAGGCCACCAAGTCGTCATGCGCGGGCTTTGTGGCGGCGTGGGAGAACGCGGGTGGCACACTGGTCGGTCGTGACACGTTTCAGGGCAAAGATCCCAGTATTGCGGTGCAGATCACGCGCCTGAAATCGCTGGCCGAAACCCCGGACTTCCTGTTCATGTGTAGCTCACTTCCCGAGGGGCCGATCGCCGTGCGCCAGTTGCGGGCCGCAGAAGTGGACCTGCCGATCCTGTCTGATACCGGGATGAGCGGGAATTTTTGGCTCAGCGGCCTGCCGGGCCTGAAGGATTTTTACGTCCCAACCCTGATGGCCATCGACGAAGAGGACCCGCGCGAGGAAATCCGCAACTTCCTTGCCGCCTATCAGGGACGTTGGGGACAGGCTCCGTCCACCGAATTCTCTGTTCTGGGATATTGTACCATCGAACAATGGAGCCGCGCCGTCGAAAAGGCCGGTTCGGTCGACACCGACGCGGTCGTGGAGCAGATGAACCAGTTCAAGAATGAACCGATCACCTGTGGCCCGACGTCTTACACCGACGAGGTGCATATTCAGGTCTCGCGTCCGCAACTGATCACCAGGGTCGAAGACGGCGCGTTCCGCCCTGTGGGTGTGTTCCAGAACGAATTCGTTCCCGATCTGGGCCTCTTGCTCCGCACCGGCCAGTGATCGCAGCGGGGTGCGGTCGCTAGCGCAGGCATGGGGCCGCACCCGTCCCAACCGATTTAACGCCGTCACGTCGCAGGCCGTGGGCTGTAAACGCTCAGGCTCAGCGCGCATATCCCGCAGGCCGACGGCTTGTGCATTCCAAGGACATGTCCCGAATGATCACATCAGACAGACAAACCCTAGAAGCCCGAAATGTGCATGTGTCATTTGGCGGGGTCCACGCGTTAAGCGGCGTCGATCTAGTGCTGAATACCGGAGACATTCTTGGTCTGATCGGCCCCAACGGTGCTGGAAAGACCACCATGGTCAATGTCCTAACGGGGTTTCAGGCGTCAAAGCCCGGCGCAATTATCCTGAACGGAAAAGACGTATCCCGGTTACGTGCGCCGGAAATGGCGCGCGCGGGGATCGGTCGCAGCTTTCAGGCGGCGCGGTTGTTTAAAAACCTGACTGTGTTGGAAAACCTGATCATACCGGGCCTTGGTATGGGGCTGTCGAACTCAGCCGCCGCCGCGCAGGGCCGTGAAATCCTGTCCTGGATGGGGCTGGAAGGCCATTCCGAGCAGCTTGCCTCATCGCTGTCCTACAGCTCAGAGCGGCGAGTCAGTATCGCGCGGGCGTTGGCGCTGAACCCCGCATTCGTGCTGCTGGACGAACCCGCCTCTGGTATGAACGAGGCCGAATGCGACGCGCTGATGAGGATCATCGTATCCCTGCCCGCGCGGGTGAACTGCGGCGTCCTTCTGATCGAACATAACATGCAGGTCATCATGGGGGTGTGCGACCGCATCCATGTTCTGGATGGCGGCCGCAGTCTTGCCGAGGGTCGCCCCGACGAGATCAAAAGCAATCCTGCCGTTCTTCGTGCGTATCTGGGAGATCACGCATCGCAGACGGAAAAGAGAATCTGAACCCATGCAATACTTCTTTCAGGTGTCCATTGATGCCATAGCTCTGGGCAGTCTTTATGCCCTTGTGGCTTTGGCGATCGGCCTTGTCTTCGGGGTCATGCGACTGATCAACTTTGCGCAGGCCGATTATATTACCATCGGGGCCTATTCGCTGGTCGCGCCAACAACCGCTGCCGTGCCGGCGCTGATGTTTGGCGCACTGCACTGGGTGCCGATGATCGTCATGGTTGTTCTCACCGTGACGGCGCTGGCCCTGCTGACCGAACGCCTTGCGTTCCGTCCGCTACGTAATACCGATACCACGACTTTGCTGATTTCATCCTTTGCGGTCAGCTATTTCCTGCAAAGCCTTGTGCTGATGTTCCATGGGGGACGACCCAAGACCGTCAGCATCGGCGAAGGTCTGACATCTGCGGTTCAGGTCTTTGGTCTGCGTATTCCGGGCATCCAGCTTCTGACCATGATCGTCGCGATCTCGCTTCTCGTTGCGCTGGTGTTCTTTCTGAAAAAGACCTCGATGGGCATTCAGTTGCGCGCCGCGTCTGAGAATTTCGACATGGCGCGTCTGCTGGGCGTTCCGGCCAATCTGGTCATCTCGATCGCATTTGGCATCAGCGGCATTCTTGGCGGCACGATCTCGCTGCTGTTCGTGATACAGACTGGCACCCTTGATGTCAGAATGGGGTTGATGCCCGCAGTATACGCCTTTTTCGCCACCGTGATCGGCGGCATCGGATCGCTGCCCGGCGCGGTTCTGGGGGGCTATATCGTGGGCGTGATAAGCGTCTTTCTGCAAGCCTATTTGCCCGAAGAGGTGCGGCCGTTCCGTGACGCTGTGGTCTTTTCAATTGTGATCGTCATCTTGCTGGTCCGCCCGCAGGGCCTGTTCGTCACCGGCGGCGCGAAGGAGAGAGTGTGATGAGTTTCTTGCGCAATAGTTATCCGGCGCTGGCGCTGGTCGGTCTGCTGATCCTGGGTTTCGTGATCATCAAGCTGTTCGGCTCAGCAGAAACCATGCGCGTTGCGACCGAAGCGCTGATCCGGCTGCTCTTTGCGGTGGGGCTGTATGTCTTTGCCGGGAACTCGGGGATCGTGTCCTTCGGCCACATGTCCTTCGTGGCCATCGCCGCCTATGCTACCACTTGGCAGACCTGCTGTGCGATGCTGAAGCCGATCACCATGCCCGGCCTGCCGCCCTTTCTGAAGGATCAGACCTATTCCCTGCTAGGATCGGCGCTGACATCGGTTGCGCTTGCCGGAATCGTCGCCTTTATCGCGGGGCTGATCCTGATGCGGCTGGCCAGTCTAAGCGCTTCTATCGCCACGCTGGCGCTGCTGTTCATCGTCAACACGGTCTATGGAAACTGGACCACCGTCACGATGGGAAACTCCACCATCGTGGGCCTGCCGGTTTACGTCAATCTTGAGGTCGCGCTGGCGGCGGCAATCGTTGCGATATGCCTGGCCTATGCTTATCAGGTCTCGGCTTGGGGTCTGAAGCTGCGCGCCACCCGCGAAGATGAGGTCGCCGCGCAAGCCTCGGGTGTGTCGCTTTACTGGCCGCGCGTGATCGCCTTCACGCTGTCAGGCTTCATGGCGGGGGCCGCGGGCGTTCTGTTTGCGCATTTCACGGGCACCGTCTCGATCGGGTCGTTCTTTCTTAGCCACACCTTCCTGATCGTTGCGATGATCGTGGTGGGCGGAATGCGCAGTCTGGCGGGCACGGTGGTCGGTGTAACCCTGATCAGCCTCGTCATTGACATTTTCCGCCGGGCCGAGGCGGGGGTATCCCTTGGAGCGCTTGATCTGGGTATTCCCCCCGGCTCTCAGGAAATGATCCTTGCGCTTAGCATGCTGGTCATTCTGGTTTTCCGCAAAGAAGGCATCATGCGCGGCAAGGAACTTGCCCTGCCAAAGGCCCTTCGCCGGTCGCGGAAAGCATCCGCCGAAACCGGCAGCGCAACCGCGCAATAACACCCTTAAACTTAGGAGAATGAAATGATCCATGAACGTCGCGTTTATCACGCAGCCCCGAAAAAGGTCGGACTTGTTGCAAAGCGTTTTGCCGACCACAACATGCGCATCTATGAACGTCTGGGCATTAAAGTGGCCGGGGCATGGACCGTCATCGTCGGCGAGGCCAATGACCAGTTCGTCTACATGCTGGAATGGAGCAGCCTTGAGGAGCGGGCCCAGAAATGGGGCGCATTCATCGCGGACGAAGAATGGCAGAAAATCTGGTCCGAGACCGACAAGGACGGCGCTTTGGTCCGTTACGCCTCGAACGAACTGCTGCAGCCGCTTTCTCTGCCGCAGGCGCGGTAGTCCCATGGCGGTATCAGTCGTCATTATGAACGGCCCCTCACTTAACCTGCTTGGTGTGCGCGAGCCCGAGATTTACGGCCGCACCACCTTGGCCGAAATCGAAGAGATCTGCCGCGCGCGTGCCGACCGGTTGGGCATGTCGGTCGCGCTGTTCGGCCAGACCAATTACGAAGGCCAGATGATCGATTGGATTCATCTCGCGCGGGAAATCGACGCGGGCGTGATCATCAATCCGGGGTCATGGGCATCGTCATCAACGGCCATCGCGGATGGGCTGAAGATTCTGCAGCGCCCAGTGATGGAGGTGCATCTGTCCAACGTTCACCGTCGGGGCATTTTCCAGCACGGATCGCTGGTGTCGCAAACCGCCACTGGGATCATAGCCGGGTTGGGTCATCATGGATACCTGCTGGCCTTGGACGCGCTCGCGGAAAAGATGGCCGTGTCTGACGCAGGCACAGCGCGCAAGACGACGTGATGTTCTTCGCCGTTCAAGGGCTTCAGGCAGGCGATATACGAACTTGTTGCCGTTGTTTTGGGTGTCGCAGGCATGGCCTATCCTAAACCCCACAGCTTTTGACCGAGTCTTGGCCTGCCTCTCTGGACATTAATGGCAAAGATTGCCATCTTCGCTCTGCACGAACTGGGAGCAGTCTCAATGGCAACGATGAACGTCTCTATCCCAGACCCCATGAAGACCTGGGTCGAAGAGCAGTCTCAAGGCGGCCGCTTCAGCAATGCCAGTGATTACGTCCGACACCTGATCCGGCGTGACCAAGAGCGGTACCATGCTGTGGAGCAGCTGCAAGCCGCCGTCACGGCCGGTGTTGAAAGCGGCCCTGCTAGGCCTTTTGATGTGGCATCGTTCAAGGGTCGGATGCGCAGCCGACATGAGCAGTGAACGCCTCTGCGTCCTGAGGCTGACGCCTCAGGCCGAAGCTGATCTGGAGGAGATCTGGCTCTACGGAGCGTCCGAGTGGTCGGCAGACCGGGCGGATAGGTATGTCGATGGCCTCATGGCTGTGCTCAACCTGCTCTGTGACTTGCCTGGGATCGCGCGCGAGCGCCGGGAGTTCAGGCCGCCCGTCCGCATTCATCCTTCTGGATCGCATCTGATCATCTACCGTTTGGAAAATAGCGGTTACCTCGATGTCCTTCGTATCCTCGGAGGGCGTCAAAATTGGCAAAGGCTCCTGGAGGTGTTGGAGTGATCCTGGGTTGGGGTGAGCAGAAATGGTGATGGTGCGGAGGCCCGCCGCCGGGCGAAGTTACCCAGCGCGCAGGCCTCCGCATCGGACGCCTGCAGCCACCATTCGGCGTCGATGGTGATGATGAAATCCGGCACCGTGCCGAACCATTGGGTGACCTGCAGCGTGGCTTTGGCGCGGCCCCACTTGCCCATAGCACCTTGCGGCGTGCCCGGTTCAGCCGTGCCGATCACGTTCGACCCTTCTTGCTATTCGAGACGTTGGTCCAGAGAAAGCCAATCGCGGCCGAGCGCAGATGCTCGTGATCCGGGTTTCACAGCAGCGCGCCGTCGGCAATGATGGACGCCAAGGCCCATTCCGCCAAATCGGGCGCGGGGCCGAACCATGCCTCGAAGCCCTCGACTTGCTCGGCTGGCGGCATTGGCCGGGCCAGCAGACTGTCGCGTTGAACCGATGCGGTGGATGCCCCCACCCAACGGCATCTCCTATGCCATGATGGTTCCATGGGAACCAAACGGAGGGCACATCGATGACGACGAAGATCAGCATGCTGGCGATCGACTTGGCGAAGGGCAGCTTCCAAGTGTGCGCAGTCAGAGCGGATGGGGCGGTTCTATACAACCGAGTATTCTCACGGACGCGTCTGATGACGCTTCTCGCTGAGCAGCCGACCTGCATTGTTGCGATGGAAGCTTGCGCCACGTCGCATTACTGGGGCCGAGTGGCGCTGTCGCACGGTCACGATGTGCGCTTGGTTCCGGCAGCGTATGTGAAGCCGTTTGTCAAACGGCAGAAAAACGACAAGGTTGATGCCGAAGCCATAGCGGAAGCTGCCGCCCGCCCAACCATGCGCTTCGTGGCAGTAAAAAGCGCGGAGACCCAAGGCCGCGCAGTGGCCTTCCGAACGCATCAATGCCTGGTCCGGCAGCGCACACAGCTCATCAACGCTCTCCGGGGGCATCTGGCGGAGTTCGGACTGGTGGCACCGAAGGGGCCCGCGAGCCTGAAGGTTCTGGAGAATGCGCTGGAAGACCAGACCAGCGATTTGCCAAGCTCTGTCCGGGAGATGGGCGCCATCTACGTCGAGCAGATCGCGAGGCTGTCAGCGGTGATCGGACGACTGGCGGAGGAGCTCGAGGCTGCATCAAGGACAGATTCGCAACTTCGTCGGCTGTGCACCATCCCCGGGATCGGCCCGGTCACCGCCGGAGCTGTTGCGGCATTCGCACCGGATCTTGCCACGTTCGACAGTGGGCGCAACTTCGCCGCTTGGCTCGGCTTGGTGCCGAGACAGAGGTCGACGGGTGGAAAAACCAGACTGGGTTCGGTCAGCAAAATGGGTCAGACCGACATCCGCCGCCTGCTGATTGTGGGTGCCATGAGCGTCATCCGCTGGGTTGTCCGCAAGGGGGGCAGCGCGAACCGTTGGCTGGCTGCGCTGGTGATGCGCAAGCCGAAGATGGTCGCGGCCGTTGCGCTGGCGAACAAGATGGCCCGGATGATCTGGGCGCTGACGACAAAAGAGCAGGATTACAGAATGGCGTGACCCGAGCTCGGGAAGGGCGATGGTACGACATGGCCGAAAGGCCGGGGTGAGCGATCGACGAGGAGTAGGCGACACGGACTTCGAAGTTCAAGGCAGGAAGATTCAGTCCCGGGGCTCGAGCGCATGCAGCTCTCTGAACCGATGTGAACCCAGCCTTCCGAACAGCATACCGGCCCGTGGCGTCATCAAAGGCCACGCACAGAGGCCTGACACACGTCCGATCGAAGACCCTGCCGACAAACCGAAGATTACGCTTGCCAAACCGGGGGCATCCACACACGCTCCGGGTTTGCCGGAGGCTCCAACTTCTGAGTAGGATGGAGCATCATGAGCAAGACGACGAACAAGTTTTCCCCCGAAGTGCGTGAACGTGCTGTGCGGTTGGTGCTGGACAATGAGGGCCAGCATGGCTCGCGCTGGCAGGCCGTAGTGTCGATCGCCGCGAAGATCGGTTGTTCCCCGAACACGTTGCATGACTGGGCCAAGAAGGCCGAGGTCGAGAGTGGCAAGCGGGCAGGCATCCCGAGCGAGCTAGCGGACAGGATGAAGGCGCTGGAACGCGAGAACCGGGAACTCCGCCAGGCCAATGAGATCCTTCGCAAGGCCATCGCTTATTTTGCGATGGCGGAGCTCGACCGCCGGTCGAAGTGATGGTGTCGTTCATCGACATGCATCGCGGTGCGCATGGGGTCGAGCCGATCTGCAGCGTGCTGCCGATTGCCCCCTCCACCTATTATAATCATCTGGCGAAGCGGGCCGATCCGGCACGGAAATCGGACCGCGCGCGCCGTGACGAGGCTTTGAGACCCGAGATCCGCCGCGTGTTCGAGGAGAACTGGCGGGTCTATGGAGTGCGTAAAGTCTGGCACCAACTTGGTCGCGAGGGTTTCGACGTGGCCCGCTGCACGGTCGCGAGGTTGATGAAGGCATTGCCAAATTGATCGAGCGGGTTCATTCGGATAGGGCTGTGGCATGAATATTCCGTCGTCCATGCCGCGCCTGAAAGGCTTTCGCTATCCGCGTCAGATCATCGCCTACGCAGTCTGGCTGTACCACCGGTTCGCACTGAGCACTGCGGATGTCGAAGATCTGCTGGCGGAACGGGGTGTCGTTGTCAGCCGGGAGGCCATCCGCCTCTGGATCAATCGGTTCGGCGCACATTTTGCTACCTGCATCCGTCGCGATCGGCCACGGCCGAATGACAAATGGCACCTCGACGAGGCCGTCATCCCGATCAATGGTGTAAAGCACTGTAAGCGTTCGCAGGTCATCACGGTCGTCTTAGCTTGACGGCTTGAAGCTCCATGGCAGCAGGTCGTCGAGGCGGCTTTGCGGATGACCGTTGGCGATGGCGGCGAGCGTGGCCTTGAGGTAGGCGAAGGGTTCGACGGCGTTGATCTTGCAGGTCTCGATCAGCGAGGCGATGCGGCCCCAGGCGATGCCGCCTTCGTCGTGGCCGGCGAAGAGCGCATTCTTGCGATTGAGGGCTATCTCCCGTTCATTCTGCCCATGTCGGTCAGATTGTCGCGGTGCATTACCGCTGGCACGGGTTGTGTCGCATCTTTTGGTATGGCGTGAATACGAGCCTACAATTGGACAGACTCAGCCCGCGAGTTCAGCAAAAATTTGGAAGGGGCAGCGGTTCCCGTTGGCGATCTGTCCCTTGCGGATCATATGTGCCACCTCGATCCCGGCCAATGTTGCGTCGGCGGAAGGGAGTGTCCTGAACTTTGTGTATCTGGGCCGTTCCATGCGGTTTCAGATACTCAAGCGTCGAAGCGCTCGCCAAACATTATGGCGAACTGATTGCGGGCCGCAAACCATTCCCGGACGTTTCGGCC
>NZ_JACVAW010000017.1:0-85819 GCF_014851995.1 Paracoccus sp. PAR01 | reverse complement strand
AGCCGCGGTCGAACTGCATGCCTTCGACGACTTCGACTTCGGTCTCCATGCCTTTGTTTTCTTCGACGGTGATCACACCCTCGTTGCCAACTTTTTGCATGGCTTCGGCGATTTGCTGGCCGATGAAGGCCTCGCCGTTGGCCGAGATGGTGCCGACTTGGGCGACTTCAGCCGAGTCGTTGACCGGACGCGAAGCAGCTTTGATCGCTTCGACGACTTTCGAGGTCGCCAGGTCGATGCCGCGCTTCAGGTCCATCGGGTTCAGGCCAGCTGCAACCGACTTCAGGCCTTCTTTGATGATGGCTTGAGCCAGAACGGTGGCGGTGGTGGTGCCGTCGCCAGCTTCGTCATTGGTGCGCGAAGCGACTTCGCGGACCATCTGGGCGCCCATGTTCTCGAACTTGTCCGAGAGTTCGATTTCTTTGGCGACCGAGACACCGTCCTTGGTGATGCGCGGTGCGCCGAAGGACTTGTCGATCACGACGTTACGGCCTTTCGGGCCGAGGGTCACTTTGACGGCATCCGCGAGGATGTTCACGCCTTTCAGCATGCGGTCGCGGGCGTCGCTGTTGAACTTGACTTCTTTCGCAGCCATTTGTTCGTCTCCTAGAATGGGTTACGCGGAAGCGGAAATCAGGCGATGACGCCCAGGATGTCGCTTTCCTTCATGATCAGCAGCTCTTCGCCGTCGATCGTGACTTCGGTGCCCGACCATTTGCCGAACAGAACACGGTCACCAGCCGAAACCGAGGGTGCGATCAGCTCGCCCGAGTCCTTGCGCGCGCCTTCGCCGACCGAGACGATTTCGCCTTCAGCGGGTTTTTCTTTGGCGCTATCGGGGATGATCAGGCCGCCCTTGGTTTTCTCGTCCGACTGGACGCGACGGACCAGAACGCGGTCATGCAGCGGTTTGAAAGCCATGTGAACACTCCGGTGTTACAGGTTGCAGTGTCTCGTTGTTGGCACTCGCGTTTGGTGAGTGCCAGTGCGCAACCATCTAGGCAGCGCCCAGATTCGTGTCAACGGTCACGGCCTACGAAATTTCTGTTCAAATTCCTTGACGCCATTTCTTGCCGCCGGATAGCCAAGAGGGGCGCAGGGCGGCGGGGTGCATGGTGCAGGAACGGATCAGGGCACTTGTCATCGCCGAGGCCGCGAATCCGGAATGGGTATCGGTTCCGCTGGTCGGCTGGTCGCTGGCACATGCGCTGCGCGAGGTGGCCGATGTCCATATCGTGACCCAGATCCGCAACCGTGACGCCATACTGCGCGCCGGTCTGGTCGAGGGTCGTGATTTCACCGCCATCGACAGCGAAAAACTGGCCGCGCCCCTGTGGAAGCTGGCCGAGAAGCTGCGCATGGGCAAGGGCGTCGGCTGGACCATGACCACGGCGATCTCGACCCTTGGTTATGGTTACTTCGAGCGGCTGATCTGGCAAAAATTCGGCCCCGACATCCGCGCGGGTGAATATGACATCGTGCATCGGGTGACACCGCTGACACCCACCGCCGCCAGTCCGATCGCCGCCCGTTGCACGGCGACGGGCGTGCCCTTTGTCATGGGACCGCTGAATGGTGGCGTGCCCTGGCCCAAGGGTTTCGATGCCGAGCGGCGGCGGGAAAAGGAATGGCTGTCCTATATCCGTGGCGCCTACAAGGCGCTGCCGGGCCGGGGGGCGACGCTGGGTGCCGCCAGCGCGATCATCTGCGGCTCGACCCATACGCGAAGTGAGATCCCCGCGCGCCATCAGGCGAAAACCGTCTGGCTGCCCGAAAACGCCATCGACCCGGTGCGCTTCGGTATGGTCGCGCCGCAACCCGGCACGCTGCCCTTGCGGGGCTGCTTCATCGGGCGGCTGGTCCCCTATAAGGGCTGCGACATGGCGATCGAGGCGGCGCTTCCCCTGCTGAAATCCGGCTCGCTTTCGCTCGATATCATCGGAGACGGGCCGCAGGGCGAGGCGCTGCGCGATCTGGTCGCGCGTGAGGGCGTGGCCGACGGCGTGCGCTTTCACGGCTGGCTGGAACATGCGCGCGTTCAGCAGGTCGCGGCGCAGTCGCAGTTGCTGGTGTTCCCCTCGGTCCGCGAATTCGGCGGCGGGGTGGTGCTTGAGGCGATGGCGCTTGGCGTCGTGCCGGTGGTCGCCGATTATGCCGGTCCGGGTGAGCTGGTCGATGACTCGACCGGATTCCGTATCCCGATGGGCGACCGACCTGCGCTGGTCGCGGCCTTGGGCAAGCAGTTGCAGGCCATTGCCGCCGACCCTTCGGTGCTGCCGGGCATGGCCGCCGCCGCGCGCGCCAAGGTCATGCGCGATTACACATGGTCCGCCAAGGCCGGGCAGGTCCAGCGCATCTGGCGCAGCCTTCTGGACGGGCAGCCGCTGTCGCAAGAGCTTCCCCTGCTGCGGTGAATGTCACGCATTGGCAGGGTAGCCCCCGACATGCCATTCTTTGCGCAGCGAAAAGGAAACCTGACGATGCGCCTGCGCCACCTGCTGACCACACTTGCCCTTGCCGCGGTCCTTGCTGCACCGGCACGGGCACAGGAATGCGTGGGGCGGAACCTGTTCGACGACCTGCCCCCGGGACGGATGGAGCAGTTGCAGGCGGCGACTCGCGACATTCCCTTTCATCGCGGGCTGTTCTGGCAGGCGACCAAGGGCGATCAGGTGGTCACGCTGATCGGGACCTATCACTTCAACGATCCGCGCCACGACGCCACCATGAAGCGTTTCGGTCCGGTTCTGGACAAGGCAGCCACGCTGCTGGTCGAGGCCGGTCCCGCCGAGGAAAAGCGGCTGGCCGGGGCCATGACCAGCGATCCGTCGCTGATCATGGACGCCAAGGGGCCGACCCTGCCGGAACGCATGTCCCCCGAGGACTGGAAATCGCTGTGGACCGCGATGGAGGCGCGCGGCATGCCCGCCGTCGTCACCAGCCGGATGCGGCCATGGTATGTCTCGGTCATGCTGGGGATCTCGCCCTGCATGCTGCAGACGGTGCGCAAGACCGGCGATACCGGCGGGCTGGACCACCAGCTGATCGAGCGCGCTGAAAAGGCGCAGGTGCCGATCCACGCGCTGGAGCCATGGGACACGGTCTTCAAGCTGTTCGCAGGCATGACGCCGGACGAGGAAATCGACATGATCCGCGCCGCCATGCCCGCGGCTGAACATGCCGACGATTATGCAGTCACGCTGACCGAGGCCTATTTCTCGGGCGATAGCTGGCTGATCTGGGAGTTCGGCCGCTTCGACGCCTATGACAATTCGGGCATGTCGCGGGCTGAAATCGACCAGCAGATGCGGCTGGCGCAGGACAAGCTGATGGACCAGCGCAACCGCAACTGGATCGCCCCGATCGAGGCGGCGGCGGCGGACGCGGCCAAACAGGGCAAGGGCGTGGTCGCCGGTTTCGGCGCGCTGCATCTTCCGGGGCGGAGCGGCGTGCTGGCGCTGTTGCAGGCGAAAGGCTGGACCATCCGGCCGATCAAGTCAGGGGAGGAAGCGAATGGCGGATGAACTCTGGCGCGAAGAGCGCGATTTCTGGCTGGCGGGCAGTGCCGAGGCCGCCCGCAAGCTGGATGACGGCTGCCTGATGGTCTTTGCGCCCGCAGGCATCCTGACCCGGCGAAAGGTCGTGGAAAACCTTGGCGCGTCCCCGCGCTGGCAAGAGGTCACCATCTCGGACCGGGCCAGCATCGAAACCGATGAGTTGTGCGTGCTGGCCTATCGCGCCACCGCCCGCCGCGCCGGGGCCGAGACCTATCGCGCGCTTTGCACCACCACATGGATCCGCCGCGACGGGGACTGGCGCATCGTCCAGCACCAGCAAACGCCCGTCTGATGCTGTCCGATCTGCGCCGCCATCAGCGTTTCATCCTTAGCTTCCTGCTGGGGCTGGCGGCGGGATTGGGGCTTTACCACCTTGAGACCGTGGACCGGCTGCTGACTTTCTCGGTCACCTTCAACCAGTGCTATCTGGTGCTGACGGCGGTTTTGATGCGCCGCCTGACCATCGACATGCTGCGCGGCCATGCCGATCTGGACGACGAAGGCATGCTGCTGATCGTGCCGCTGGCCATGGGCTCGGTCGCGATCAACCTGTGGGCAATCTTGCAGGTCACGCATGACGACCATGTGGGGTGGTTGCGTCTGGGGCTGGCCTTGGCCTCGGTGCCGCTGGCATGGGCTATGATCCATACTGTCATGGCGTTTCACTACGCGTCGCTTTGGTATGCCCGCCGCCCCAACGGACAAGAGACGCGCTGCCTGCAATTTCCGGGTCTGGCCCCGGATGGTGAGGCGCGGATCTGGGATTTTCTCTATTACAGCTTTGTCTTGGGGATGACGGCGCAGACGGCGGATATTTCGACGCTGAATACCCGCGTGCGCCGGATCACACTGGTCCATTCGGTGTTTTCCTTCTTTCACAACACGGTGCTGCTGGCCTTGGCGGTCAGCGCGGTTGCGTAAGCGGGCAGGGCCTCGGTCAATAGACATCCCGCGCGCCAAGCCCTATAAGTCGCGCGACTTTTCCGCATTCGCGCAGGTATCCCATGATCAAGGTTCTTGGCCACAAGGCCCCCGACACCGACTCGACCGGCTCGCCCATCGTCTGGGCTTGGTATCTCTCTGAGGTCCGCAAAGAGCCCGCCGTTGCCGTGCTGCAGGGTGAACCGAATACCGAAGCGCTGTGGATGCTGGCGAAATGGGATCTGCCGAAGCCGCAGATCGTCACCGATCTGGCCGCGGGCGAGAAATGCGTCATCGTCGACACCAACAACCCGGCCGAACTGCCCGCCTCGATCAATGAGGCCGAGGTGCTTGAGATCATCGACCACCACCTGCTGGCTGGCGGCATCAAGACCCGCCTGCCGATCAACATCACCATCCGTCCGCTGGCCTGCACCGCGACGATCATGTTCGACCTGATGGGCGAGGACGCCTACAACCGCGCCCCCCGCGCAGTCAAAGGCGCGATGCTGACCTGCATCCTGTCGGACACGCTGGAATTCCGCAGCCCGACCACGACGCCGCATGACCGTTTCGTGGCCGAAAAGGTCGCCAAGGATCTGGGGGTCTCGATCCCTGCCTATGCGGCCGAAATGTTCGCGGCGAAATCCGATGTCTCGGCCTTCAGCGAGGAAGCCCTGCTGCGCATGGACAGCAAGGAATACGAACTGGGCGGCAAGCAACTGCGCGTCTCGGTTCTGGAAACCACCGCGCCGCAGGTCCTGCTGGACCGCAAGGGCGCGCTGATGGCCGCCATGCCGGGCGTTGCCGCCGCCGATGGCGCCGACGAGGTGCTGCTGTTCGTCGTCGACATCCTGAACGAGGAAGCGACCCTGCTGATCCCGAACGATTTCGTGAAGCAGGTCGCCGAGAAAAGCTTCAACGCGACCGTCGCGGGCGACACCGTCGTTCTGCCCGGCATCATGTCGCGCAAGAAGCAGATCATTCCGGCTCTGGCGATCTAAGGTAAAGGCAGTTTCATGACGCAGATCATCAATTCGCTGGCCGAAATTTCGGCCGATTACGACGTCCTGTTCTGCGATCTGTGGGGCTGCCTTCACAACGGCGTCGAGGCCTATCCGGCCGCCGTCGCCGCGCTGCAGGGTTTCCGCGCCAAGGGCGGCAAGGTGGTCATGCTGACCAATGCGCCGCGCCCGTGGAAATACGTGGCGGCGCAGCTGGACCGCATGGGCGTGCCGCGCGATGCGTGGGACGTGGTGGTCAGTTCGGGTGATGCCGCGCAGGACGCGATGTTCTCGGGCGCGGTCGGGCGCAAGGTCTGGGCGATCTCGGTCGCCAAGGACGATGGCTTCTTCAACGACATTCCCGAGGAGTGGCAGAACGCCCCCGCGATTGAGCGGGTCGAGCTGGATCAGGCCGAAGGCATCGTCTGCACCGGCCTGTTCGACGAAGTGAACGAAGTCCCCGAGGATTACCGCCAGACCCTGACCAGTGCCAAGGAACGCGGGCTGAAGCTGCTTTGCGCTAACCCGGACGTGATCGTCGATCTGGGCGAAACGCGGCTGTACTGCGCCGGCGCGCTGGCCGAGTTCTATGAGGATCTGGGCGGTATCTCGCTGTATTTCGGCAAGCCCCATGCCCCGATCTATGATCTGGCGCGGCGCAAGCTGGGTCTTGGCCCGGATGCCCGCATTCTGGCCGTTGGCGACGGCATTGCCACCGACGTGCCGGGCGCAAGCGGGCAGGGGATCGACGCGTTGTTCGTCACCGGCGGGCTGGCGCATGACCAGTTCGGCACGGATGTCGAGGCGCCGGAGCAGGCCAAGCTGGACGAATGGCTGGCGCTGCGTCTGGAAAACCCTCGCTACAGCATCGGCCGCCTGCGCTGAGCCTAAGAGGTCGCTGCATGAAATCGGCGGGGGCAAGGACTTGCAACCGCCTGCATGCGGCGATACGGACCTAATCAAGTGGGCATGGCGGCCGGGCTGTCGCCGTGCCGGAAATTCGACTGACAGGGCCGGGCCGGCCCATCGGGGGCCTGATTGCGCATCCATCACGACTGGAAGGGTCTGTCGCCTGAGGCCCGTGGTGCAACCGTCGCCATGGGCAATTTCGACGGCGTGCATCTGGGCCACCGCTCGGTGATCGACGCCGCGCGCGCGGCTGCCGATGCGCCGCTGGGCGTCATCACCTTTGAGCCGCATCCGCGTCAGGTCTTTGTGCCCGATGCGCCCGCATTCCGCCTGATGAATGCCGAATCCCGCGCGAACCGTCTGGCGCGGCTGGGGGTCGAGCATCTGTATCAGCTGCCCTTCGACGCGCTTCTGGCGGGCCTGACCCCCGAGGATTTCGTGCGCGAGGTGCTGGCCGAGGGGCTGGGCGTCCGCCATGTCACCGTCGGCGCGGATTTCTGTTTCGGCCGCAAGCGTTCCGGCAATGCCCAGACGCTGACGCAGCTGGGCCATGATTTCGGCTTTGGCGTCACCGTCGCGCCGCTGATCGGGGACGGGCGGAAGGAATACAGCTCGACCGCGATCCGAGAGGCTTTGGCCGAGGGCCGGATGCGCGATGCCGAACGGATGCTGGGCCATTGGCACCGTATCGACGGCGAGGTGCTGCACGGCGACAAGCGCGGCCGCGATCTGGGCTATCCGACCGCCAACATGGCCGTGAACGGGCTGCATCTGCCGCGGCTGGGCATCTATGCCGTGCTGATCGACGTGCTGACCGGGCCGGAACGCGGCAGCTATGCGGGCGTGGCCAGCCTTGGCGTGCGCCCGATGTTCGACGGGCAGGTGCCTAACCTGGAAACCCATATCTTCGATTTCCGCGGCGATCTTTACGGCGAGCATGTCTCGGTCGCGCTGGTCGAATATCTGCGCCCGGAAATGAAATTCGACAGTCTGGACGCGCTGATCGCCCAGATGGACCGTGACAGCGCGCAGGCGCGCGAAATTCTGGCGGCACGCTGATGCGTGAGCGTTTCTGGGAAATGCCGCTCAAGAACCTGCGGCCCGACGAATGGGAAGCCCTTTGCGACGGCTGCGGCAAATGCTGCCTGAACAAGATCGAGTATGAAGACACCGGTGAAATCGCCTTCACCTGCGTCAGCTGCAAGCTGCTGGACGGGCAGACCTGCCAATGCTCGAACTACGCCAATCGCCACCAATTCGTGCCCGATTGCGTGGTGCTGACGCCGAAGAAGCTGAAGGAAATCGCGTGGTGGCTGCCCGCAACCTGCGCTTACCGCCTGCGGACCGAGGGCAAGCCCCTTTACCCGTGGCATTACCTGATCTCGGGCGACCGCGAGTCGGTCCATGACGCCGGGATCAGCATCCGGGGCCGCACGGTCAGCGAATTGACCGTGACCGAGGATGACTGGGACGACTACATCATCGAGGATCTGGCATGAATTTCGCATCGGACAATGTGCATGGCATTCACCCGAAGGTCCTGAAGGCACTGTCCGATTGCAATGAAGGCGCGATGGGCTCCTATGGGGCCGATCCGGTCACCGCCCGCGCTGAGGCAGCTTACCGCGAAATTCTGGGCGCACCGGATGCCGTGGTGCGTTTCGCCGCGACCGGCACCGGGGCGAATGCGCTGGTCTGCGCGCAGCTGTCGCCCAGTTTCGGGCGGATCTATTGCCACGACAGCGCCCATATCCACCGCGACGAATGCGCCGCGCCCGAGTTTTACAGCCACGGTGCCAAGCTGGTGCCTTTGCCCGGCGCGGATGGCAAGTTCACCCCGGAAACGCTGGCCGAGGCGATCCGTTTCGGTAAGGCGGGTAGTCTGAACGATGGCCGCAACGCCATGGTCTCGATCACCAATGCGACGGAATGGGGCACTGTCTATGACCCCGCCGAGGTCGCAGCACTGGCGCGCATCACGCATGAGGCCGGGCTGCCTTTGCATATGGACGGCGCGCGCTTTGCCAATGCGGTCGCGGGTCTGGGCGTTGATGCCGCCGACCTGACCATCCGTGCGGGCGTCGATGCGCTGTGCTTTGGCGGGACCAAGAATGGCGCGATGGCCGCCGAGGCGGTGGTCTTCTTTGACCCCGCCCGTGCCGAGGGCTTTGACTATCGCAGGAAGCAGGCCGGGCAGGTCTGGTCCAAGCAGCGCTATCTGGCGGCGCAGATGCTGGCCTTGGCGACGGACGGGCTGTGGCTGGATCTGGCGCGGCATGCCAATGCCATGTCCGCGCGGCTGGCGCAGGGCATCGTGCAGGCCGGGGGCGATCTGGTCGTCCCGGTGCAAGCCAATGAGGTCTTTGCCCGCCTGCCGTCCGAAGCCCATGCCCGCGCCCGTGGCCATGGCGCGGCCTATCACATCTGGCAGGATCAACCGCCCGTCGGCGATGAGCCGGTGACCGTGCGACTGGTCACCAGCTGGGCCACGCATGAGGATGACGTGGGTCGCCTGCTGGAGCTGATGCGCGGCTAGTCCTTGCGCAGCGCGGCGGCCAGCAGCTCCAGCGCGTGATCGACGGTGGCGAGGCGGACCTCGGCCCGGCCAATCGCCCCGAAATCGACCGTTTTGGTCCTGATCCCCCACGCATCGGCCAAGCCGAAACAGACCCGCCCCTCGGGCTTATGATCCGACCCGCCCGGACCCGCGATGCCGGTGACCGCGACCGCGATCCCGGCTTGCGAGCGTTTCAGCGCCCCCGAGGCCATTTCAGCCGCGATTTCCTCGCTGACCGCGCCGTAAACATCCAGCGTCTCGGGGCGGATGCCCAGCATCTCGATCTTGGCGGCGTTGGAGTAGGTCACAAAGCCCCGATCCACCGCCCGCGACGATCCCGGCACATCGGTCAGGCGACCGATGATCAGACCGCCCGTGCAGCTTTCGGCGGTGGCGATCATAACGCCCCGCATGCGGGCCAGATCAAGGATGTCGGCGGCGTTCACAGCATCGGTTCCAGCACTCCGTGGTAGAGCCCGGCAAGGATCACCGAAACCACGCCCGCAAACAAGCCCGCCCACAGATCGTCCAGCATCACGCCCGCCGCATCGCCGCGTCGGTCGGCACGTCCGACCAGCCAGGGTTTCCAGATGTCGAACAGCCGGAACAGCAGGAAAGGCGCGACATAGGCGGGCCATGCGTCAAGGATCGACACCCCGTGCCGCCACAGCGGGATCACGGTGAAGCACATGGCAAGCCATTGCCCCGCGACCTCGTCGATGACGATTTCGGAGGGGTCCTTGTTGGCGCTGCCCGCGATCACGCGCGGGATCGCCCAGAAGCCCAGCACGGTCGCCAGCACGAAGCCCAGCGGCACCAGCAACGTGCCACCCAGCTCGCAGGCCAGCACCGCCAGCGCCACGGCGGCGGCCGAGCCCCAGGTGCCCGGGGCGGGGCGCAGCAGGCCCACGCCAAAGAATGTCGCGATCTGGCGTTCCATGGTTATCCCCGGATCAAGGTTGCGGTGGCGATGGCGGCGATGCCTTCCTCGCGCCCGGTAAAGCCCAGACGTTCCGAGGTGGTGGCCTTGACGCTGATGCGGTCGGGATCGACGCCCATGATCTCGGACAGGCGCAGCTGCATGGCCCCGGCATGCGGGCCGACCTTGGGCCGCTCGCAGATCAGGGTCACATCGGCATTCCCCAAGGCGAAGCCCATGCTACGCGCCAGCTCGATGGCGTGGCGCAGGAAAATATGGCTCTCGGCGCCCTTCCATTGCGGGTCGCTGGGCGGGAAATGCCGCCCGATATCGCCCTGCGCCAGCGCGCCATAGATCGCGTCGGTCAGGGCATGCATGCCGACATCGGCGTCGGAATGACCCAGCAGCGCCTTGTCATGCGGAATCTTCACGCCGCACAGCCAGACATGATCGCCCGTCGTAAAGGCATGCACGTCAAATCCGTTGCCAAGGCGAATATCCATCGGGGCCCCCATGATGCGTTCGGCGCGCGCGAAATCCTGCGGCCAGGTCAGTTTCAGATTGTCTTCGTCCCCCGGCGTCGCGGTGACGGTCAGCCCGGCGCGCAGCGCCAGTTCGACGTCATCGGCGGCGCCGTCGGGAAAGGCGCGATGCGCGGCAAGGATGGCGTCAAGGCGGAAGCCCTGCGGTGTCTGGGCGCGCAGCAGCCCCTCGCGGTTGGCGGTGCCGGTGACATGGCCACCCTCGGCGCGCCACAGGGCGTCGGTGACGGGCAGGCCGGGGGCGGCGGCATCCGCGCCCGCCTCCAGCGCCGCGACCACGCCATGGATGACATGCGGCGAGACCAGCGGGCGCGCGCCGTCATGGATCAGCACATGGGTGACACCGCTGCCCTCAAGCGTCTCCAGCGCCGCGCGGATGCTGGCGCTGCGGGTATCGCCGCCCGCGACCAGCACGACCTGCCCGGATAGCTGGCCAAGGCCACGGCCCATATCCTCGGGGGACAGGGTCACGACAATGCGGGGGAAACCCGCGAATGCCTCGATGCTGCGCTGGATGACGCTGCGCCCGTCAAGGACGCGCCATTGCTTGGGAATGTCGCCGCCCGCGCGGGTGCCGCGCCCGGCAGCGGTGACGATCACGGCATATGTGTCAGGTATCTTTTCCACTGTGTATCGCATTGTAATTATTTAATAACTGTTTTGCGGAACAAATCGCGGAACAATGTTCCTCTATTTTCCCCGCGCGTTCTGCGCTTCCTTCGCCCGTGCCTTCTGCGCTGCCGCACCGGCGTAGAGCAATACCATTGCCGAATTTGTGTGGCCAGTTATGGCCATGACATGCTCGGCAGTCATCCCCGGCAATCCAGCAATCTCGCTGGCGGCGGAATGTCGCAGGGCGTGAATGTCCCATGCCTGCGCCCCTATCTGGATGCGCGTGTCCATGATCCATTTGTGGGCCAAGGAATAGCTTACCGGCCTGCCGTTGGGCTGCGTCACGATGGTAAGCCCCCGGCGAGGTGTGTCACGCAGCACAGCATTCAGCGAGGCTGTGAATGGCACATAGAGCGCCGCGCCAGTCTTTCCCTGCCTCACGCTGATTCCAGCCCCGTCGCTGTCCCCCCATCGCATTTTCAGCACGTCCCCGATGCGCTGGCCGGTCCCTAGCAGAAGCTCGAAGATCAAGCGCGTATCGGCATTGGCGGCTTCCCTGAACGCCTCGATCATCTCGGCGGGCCACGGCCCGCGCGGCTCGCGCTTGCCTTTCAGCGCCCGAACGCCTTGCGCGACATTCTGGTCAAGCCAGCCTATTCTGATGCCGTGGGCCAATAGCGTGGCCAGCGCCTTGACCTTGCCGTTTGCCTCGGTCGGCGTGTCCTTGAGCGCGTCTCGCATCTCATAGACATGGACCGTGCGCAGCGTGGCCGGGTCCACTGTCGCCATCTTCTCCTCGAAATAACGGAAGTGCCGCGCATAGGTTTTGTGCGTGTTCGCGGCCAATTGCGGCCAACGGTCGCTTTCCACGTAAAGCTGGATCAGACCCTTCATCGTCCGCTTTGGAACCGGGGGCCTGCCGCGCAAGAGCATTGCATATTCGGCGGCGAACTCCGGCGTGCCAGGCTCTGCATGGACCCGGATATTCTTGCCGTGCTTGCAGAAGTAGACATAGCGGCTGCGTCCTCGTCTGTAGCAATAGGCCGGCAGATCACGCTTCAACGCTTGCCCCACTGGATCAGGTCAACCGGCTGGACCGCGCCCGCTATCTGCGGGGCGTCCTCATAGGTCAGCACGATGGTCTTTCCCTCGACTTTGACCGAGGTGACGCGCTTTCCTTGCCGCTCGCTTGCTTGGATCAGGCGCTCAAGCTGGTCAGGGATGCTTGCCGCCATCATTCCCCCTTTGCCTGCTGGGCGGCTTCTTGATCGGGTTTTGATCGATCGGCACCATCTTGCATGATGGCTAGAATGGTGCGCTGTTGAAACAACGCCTTAGCCCGTGCCAGATCGGCCAGAACATTTGACCCGGTTTTAATCACGTCAGTCACGCCTCCCTCCCTTCTGGTCGGTGGCGAGAGCGGCGCGACAGCAGTTGCATTCGCCGGTAGGCTGGTAGCAATCGAGGCAACACCCGTGCAGGGCTTCCGCCGCTTCAACCAGACGCCGCAGCCGATCATTCTCGCGCTTGGCGGCTTCTAGGGCGTCGGCGATCTCGGCGCACATGCAACCGCTCTTGGCATCCATCACCCGGCACTTTTCCGTCAATAAGCACGGCTGACCTTCGCGACATTTCCTGATCAGATCATCGCTCATTTCCCGGCCTCCTTCTTCCCACGGGCGAGGATGGCGGCGGCGATATCTGAACAGGCCGACGCATCGTCATCCACGAGGCAACCCGGCCCGATTGCGTGCCATGTCTTGTGCCGGTCGCGCGCCACGTCAGCACACGCCTCACGCTCGGCCTGCACAGCGCGTTCCAGCGCAGCGGCTGCGTCGGGGGTGAGGGGTAGGGCGCGGATGGAGCGAGATAGGATATACCGAACAGGAACATCGCTGGCGTCAATCAGAACAGCCGCCCGATCCAGCGTCTCCCGCTCCACGGCACCGAGGCGGGCTAGGGCGGTGTCACGTTGGCTGATCAACCGATCGTGATGATCAGATGCATCTTCTTCGCGCTCGCCCGCCTCATCCCGCTCCTTGGTCAGCGCCTCCACACGGGCGGCAAGGGCGCGGAGGGTGGCGGCGATGCGGTCATCATAGTCGCAGATGCAAGCGTATTCTCGGCCTTGGCATCCACGCTTATGATCATCTTCGCACAGCAGCCGCTCAATCGCTGCGGGCGACAGGTCAGGGGATTTATCGGTCATTTGAGAGGCTCCATCGTGAGATCCATTTCGTCAAGACCGCGCACAAATGCGATGGGCGCGCTTCCTCGCCGCCATTTGGCGCATGTTTTCGCCATGATTGCCGTCCATCAGGTGCGTCGGATTGACGCAAGATGGGTTGTCGCAAAGGTGCAAAACCAGATCGCTAGGCTCTTTCCCATGGAAAAGCTGGAATGAAAATCGATGCGCTCGAGCCTGCTTGGGCTTCTTTACGGTGAAAACACCGTATCCACGATCAGACTTTGCTCCGATCCAATTCCAGCAATTGGAAAGGTCTCCATCTCCCATATCCACAAATCGGATAAATCGATCAGCAATGGCCCCTTCCTGTCCCGGACATATCGGGAACGCTGCCCCGCCATCTTGCTTGCCGGTCATGCGGATTCCTCCGGGGCTGCGGGAAGGGGCATCCAGTGGGACGGCTTCATGGTGTGGTCGCCGTAGGCGTTAAGCCAAGCTTTGATGCCGGGACCCCATGAAGCCACGTCATGCCAGCAGTCGACGAAAACGAGGACATACGTTCCATCCTTCGGCGCCGTCGCAATCGGCTGCCATCCGCCCCGCACGTATTCGATCTGCGGCGCGTCATAATCCGGGTCAGGCGCGCTGTAGGCATCGCCGATCCAGTTGCATTTCTCAGGGCCGGGCGTGACCCAGATGCGGTCGGGGGTGGTGGTCATGCGGCGCGCCTCCATGCGCTATCTGTCGCTCGGGATGGTCGCCCCGTTAGGAGCGACACACCGGAGCATCAGTCGGCCACGCGCCGGGCCATGTCCGAGAACGGGTTGAACTCGCGCTTGATGCGGATTTCGTATTTCCCCGGCTGGATCGCGTGCGCCCCGTGCGGGTTGCCTGCCGTCTGCCGAAGCGTAGTCGGCCTCTCGACAATCGCATGCAGGATGCGCATCCCTGCCGGGGCATCGACGCGTTCCAGCACCGTCACGCCGTCAGCATCGATGACATGGTGGTGGTGGCTTTCGCTCTCTCCCACGATGACGACGCCATTGCTGGCCTCGATAGCGCGGGTTTCGTGGGTTCCGAAATCGTCCACAGGGACAAAACGTACTTCGCCTTGGCGGATATGTTGATTATTCATAAGCATTTCCTTTCGTTTAGCTGACTGCGGTGGGGTAGTTGAAATCGGCTTCGGCCATCCCGAATGACCATGCCTGAGCCGCCTTTACGGTGTTGATCGACTTGCCGTCGATGTCGCTTTGCCGTGGCACGCCCTCGACAATCAGGCCGTTGCGTGGGCAGTAGGCGCGCAGGAAGCGCCCCGGCTCATCCAGACCCGGCAACGTCAACTCAATCAGGTCGCCGTGGTCTGGATCTGGGTCGCTGTCGATGACCTTGCATTGCAGCAGGTCAATCGCCTTGGCCCAGCCGACAATCTCCATGCCAGCGGCGCGTTGCTCGACGTTTTCGACAGCCAGAACGGATGCTGGATCTAGGCTCTCGCGACCCTCAATCCATTCAGCCGGGACGCGAACCCCATGCCAGGCGTGCAGCGAATAGCCTGATGGGAACCGCATCGCCGCTCCGTTTTCCGAGTGCAGCCGCTGCTGGTCATCAAATCGCAGAATATCAGGACGCCGCGAGACGAATGCGTGGCCTTCGTATGCGTAGAGCGGGCCGCAGGCTTCGGCGTAAGCGCGCCACGCCGACAGCCATTCAGATTGCGTCTTAGTGTATTTGACACCAACGCGCTCTCCGAAGGCATAGAACGAGATCCAATATAGCTCCGAGCCGCCAGCGAACCACAGGATGTCATGAGCGCCCCTGAGCTGGCCCCTGAGCTGGCCCCCGAGCTGGTCCCTGAGCTGGTCCCCGAGCTGGTCCCAGAGCTGGTCCCTGAGCTGGTCCCTGAGCTGGTCCCCGAGCTGGCCCCTGAGCTGGTCCCTGAGCTGGTCCCCGAGCTGGCCCCTGAGCTGGCCCCTGAGCTGGTCCCTGAGCTGGTCCCAGAGCTGGTCCCTGAGCTGGTCCCCGAGCTGGCCCCTGAGCTGGCCCCAGAGCTGGTCCCAGAGCTGGTCCCAGAGCTGGTCCCTGAGCTGGTCCCAGAGCTGGTCCCTGAGCTGGTCCCTCAAAATTGCCCGCGCCCATAGGCACTGCACGGGATCTGCAAAGACCCAGACGGTTGGTTCTGCCCTCCCTGCTGCGCGATAGATGGCCCGCACGGCAGCGCGCATCTCATCGTCGCTGGCCCAATGGGGACGCAGCGCCAGCGCCCGGCATTCATCACGGAACGTGGCCATTTCTTGCCACTGAGCGTCGGTGAGGGTGTTGATTTTGCTCATCAGAACCAGTCTCCCAGAATGGTGTCATCGTATTCGGCCAGCATCTTTTCGACGCGGGCCAGAAGTTGATCGGTCGTGCCGTGGGCCTCGTAGAAAGCGCGGGGCGAGTGGTGCAGCGCGCCGGGGCCGTATTCGCGGCGGTGATGAGAAGGGCATAGGGGCAGCACGTTCATGTTGCTGCGCGGTTTGCCTTCGTGATGAATTTCGACCGGTCGAGAGCCACAGACCAGACACGGCAAGGCTGCGACTGCGGCCATGTGCTTGCGCTCCGTAGCTGTCTTGGGGTCGCGGCGGGTTTTCCCCTTGCCGGCGCGTTGCCCAAGCGGCCCGCGGCCTGCGAGATCACCGATGCGGGCGTTCATGCGGCCTCCCAAATATCCACGCCATGTTCGGCGCAATGAGCCTCGATGAAGGTTTGCAGGTCGGCCATTTCGCGCACCGAAAGATCGGATGAGCGGAAGCCGGTCGGGAACCAGGTGAACCCGTCGAGCGCTGGCAGGACCTGCACCTGACGGCCCATCGCTTGGAGAAAAATGCACTTCCACTGCTCGTCGCTGAACCGCGCGCCGTTGATCGTCATGCGCTTCGACACGCGGCCCAGAAGCTCCCAAAAACGATCATTCTGGGCATCGGATCGCTTCGGCTCTTTGAACTCCACGCGATGCCCGATCTGGCAGGCGCGCTCGAACCACTGGCGGGCCGTAGCGATCCGTGCGGGCGTGTCGAGCGTGATGCCGTGACGCGCCATCTCAGCACGCGCCATGGTCTTTGAACCGGCGGTCAAAGACTGGCTGCACCTCGGCCAGCGTCCAGCCGTGTTCGTCTGCAACCTCGGTGATGATCCACAGATCGTTGCGACCGGGATGCGCGGCTAGCATCGCGTGGATGGCGTCGGTGATGCGCTGTTCTTGGCGGGCGCGGATGAGGGCGTTCACAGCAGCACACAAGCCGTGAATGGGATCGCATCCCCGTCATCGAACCCCGGCGCGCCGCCCGTGCTGCCACCGGCATAGCCACCGCCCGTGTTGCCCTGATGGTTGTCGTCGCGCGGCTTGGCCTCCCACATCATCAGCGATACGCGGCCTTCTGCGTCGGGCAGGGGTAGGCTGTCGAACACGAGGGAGAAGCCGCCCTTGTCTCGGGGGAACGCTGCGCCGACCTTGTGCCAGCGGGTCTTGCCGTCCTTCTGGGGGCGGGGGGATAGAATGTCGTAGCGGGTCATGCTGCTTCCTTCGGGGTCAGTTGTTCCTTGCGCACGTCTTTCGCGGCGATGACTTCGGCGTCATCAGCTACGGCGCGGTGATTGCGGTAGAGGTCGCCAAAGACGCGCTGCAACTCGGCCAGCGTCTTGGCTGCCATGATCGCGGCTTTGGCCTGATCTGCGGTCGGCGGCTCGACCCCCACGTTTTCACGGGCCTTGTCGTAGAGCGCCAAGCCGAACGGGTTGCCGAGGGTCATCATCGCGCGCTTCATCGCGTCCGTTTCGGCTTCTTTGAGCGCGCTTTCATGCGCCTGCCCAACGTCGCGATCAATGCCTTGGCCGAAGCCACACCCATCACGGACGACGCCGCCAACGGTGATGCGGACGCGTGCCAAGTAATCCACGCGCATCTTTCCATCGACATCGCGCGGCTCGCCAAGCTGGCGCAGTTCCAGCGTTTCGCGGGTCCACTCGCCGAAGCCGAAGATCCGGTTCATCTCGGATATGGCGTGCCACCCCTCGATATACTGGACCTGTCCGCCGCCTTGCTTGCGGCCTTTGACGTGTGCCGGATCCAGTTTCTTAGACAACTCGGCGCTTGCCTTGTCCCAATCCATCATGCTGCCCTCTCTTGCTGAGGTTGCGGGTATTCTGTCCACTCACAGGACGGGATGCCTCGGGCCATCTGGTCCAGCTTCCACGCGGCGCGGATGCGGTATTCGCTGTCCGGTGAGCCGGGGCGGAACTGAGCCGCCTCATGCAGCAGGTCGGATGCGAGTTGGTGAGCGGTATGCATCACGGTTGATCCTTGAAAGCGCCCCTGCGGCTTGTGGTGGATGCCGCAGGGGCAGTTGCGGCTGGCGGACAGTGAGGCCAGCCGGGGAGGGTCACAGGGCGCGGATCACCGGACCGCCGAAGCCGTTGCCGCCGCAATCGGGGCAGGTCTGGCTGACGGTCGCCTCGGTGTCGGCGTGGAATGTCTGCATCAGGCCGGTCCCAGCGCAGCGCGTGCAGAAGCGGTCGGACTCGCCAGCGATGGGGAATGCGACGGCGTTGCCGTGAATGCTGCCGGTGTTGCGGA
Source organism: Paracoccus sp. PAR01 (assembly GCF_014851995.1). Lineage (NCBI taxonomy): Bacteria > Pseudomonadati > Pseudomonadota > Alphaproteobacteria > Rhodobacterales > Paracoccaceae > Paracoccus > Paracoccus sp. PAR01. Next base: position 67,995 of record NZ_JACVAW010000017.1, on the reverse strand, counting down.
CCAGTAGTTCGGCATCGGCCAGCGCGGACTTGAAGTCGCTGAACACCTGCCATGCGTGGTCAAAGGCGCGGTCGATCTCGGCCAATGCCTGTTCGCTCGACATGTTGCTCAGGTCCACGGCGAAGGCGTCCATCTGAACCATGCCGGTCGGGAATGAGTGGCGAAGCATCACGCGGCCCTTTCCATTTGCATGATGCGGGCGCGGGCTTCCTCGCGATCCGCTTGGATGTGTTCGATCAGGGAGGCGATGCCAGCGAGGCGCGCTGCGTCCCGCCAGTCGATCTCTCCGCGCTCGGAGATGGTGCGCAGATCGCGGATGGCGTCTTTAACGGGATCGGTCACAGCCCATCCTCCGCCACAGAGGGGAAGTTCAGACGTGCGAACTCTCCGCGAAGCCTGAGTGCCGCAGCATCGAACGCCTTCGCGGCATCCAATTCGCTTTCAAATGTTCCTAGATGGAGCTTCTTCCCGTTGTGGCGTATCTGTGCACGCCACGCAGTGGATCGTCTTATTCTGGAGACGCCGTTAAAATTCGAGGTGCCGCCTTGCCCCGGAACGTTCTGATTGTTCTGAAGCGGGGTCGCCTCTCTGAGGTTTGACAGTCGATTATCGGTACAAACCCCATTAATGTGATCGATATAAAACGAGGGCCACCGCAAGGCGCTCATTGCCCAAACTACGCGATGGGCATAGATGTGATGGAAGTAAATGGACCCGCAGAGGCGTCCGTTCTTGTGGCGGCTATTGAGGGCCTCCCTACCGGCGTACCTGGTGTTCCACCTATCGCATAGCTGCTGTGTGCGGAAATGCGATAACTCTCGCTCTTTCCATGTCAGGATTCCGGCGTCGAAATCGCAGATTAGAAGATCGTTTAGTTCCTCGACTTTGACGTGCCTATACTGCTGCCGGCGGCTCATTTTTCGCCACCCCCCTCAGCAAAAACGGTGCAGGACTCGACGGAGCCGCAGTCGTGATCGATCGTCAGGGGCGAGAACGTCAGCCAGCCGATGAACACGCCGACTGCGGCGCTGGATACCATCACCACCGCCAGCACGATGGCCGTGCAGAGCATGCCGCCGTCATCTGGCTCGGGGAGGTGGGATTGATAGCTGTGCAGGGCGTCACGCATGGCTGGCCCCGCCGGGGTTCGAGGTCGGAATGCGGCCGGTCTGGATCGCGGCCATGGTGGCGGGGTCCAGAGAGATCGGAGCGGAAAGGGTCACACGCTGCGAGGCCGTGAGGGCGTTCAAGCGGCGGATGACGATCTGGCGGGCGGGGGTATCGGATCGGTCAAGCATGGCTTCCTCTCACAGCTTCGCAAAGCGGAAGGCTTGGCTCTGCAATTGGTTGGTGACGGTCTGGATGTCGCTCATGACGTCAGCCAGTTCAGAGATGGCGGAGTTGACGAGAGGGGCGACTTCCGCATTCGAGCTGTTGCCGATCAGCTCAGGGCCAAGAAGCCGGTCTGCGGTGTCGCTCATGCCGATGCGCACGTTGATCAGGGATTGAAGAGTGTTCCGCGCGCCGTTGATGATCGACGCGATCTCGCCTTCTGCGGTTGGGACGAAGGCTCCCCCGACAAGTCCTGCCGTGGAGGGCGTCCCGATTTGACTGTTTACGTATTGCATCATGGCTTCCTCTCAGAGGTTTCTGGGGTCATCCGCAGCCAGATCGAGGCGGCGGAAACACAGCGCCCAATCGATGACCGACAAGGCGACAGGGTCTTCGCATTCTTCGAAAAGCCGAACGAGGTGATCCCATGCTTCCCCCGAAAGGCTCGGGACCGGGCAGGCAGCAAGAATGAGCCGCGACATAAGCAGGTCGCCAAGTTCCTCATTGCTGATGTGCCGGGGCAGATTGGGCATCTTCGGCTCTCCAATCGGCGGCTCACTTTGTCGCACCGATGAGATCAGAATAGTGACCATTTCGGTCATACGCAAGATGAATAATGACCAATACGGTTATTTTTCGTCTCCGACTCTGCTCGCGGATGGAGGCAGTACTTACGAGACGTGATTCGGGCATGGCGAATCGCCCGCCCTACCGGGGGTCTTGACCGCCGCGTCTACTGTATTTTTTGACAGGGTTCGTAGGCGACTTTCCGCGCTTCCCACACGGCAACCTGCGTGCTTAATCTACCTGCGGAAGCATGGGGGAGAGGAATGAAACCTGAGGGAATGCCGGTCAGTGACTATTGGTCACACAACAAAAAGCTGCACGATCTTGCGATACGTGCAGCTACTACGGGTGAGAGTTTGGATCAGTTATTTTTCGCCGAAAGGACTGCGCGCATTTTCCCCGCCAAGTCCAGCGGGAGCTTGTCCCATTTACCCAACACCAGGAAGTCGAGCGTCACGCCGTAGCGTTCGACTAGCAGTGCGGCGGTAGTGTCATTGACAGGCCGCCGCGCGTTCTCGAACCGCGACCAGTACGTTCGCTCGATCCCAAGTTCGTCCGATATTTCGGACGGGGTGTAGCCTAGGGCTTCCCTTAATAGCTTCAGTCGCGCACCGATTCGCTCCGGCCGCATCTCTGACAGGGTCTGCTCTGAAAGCAGTGCATGTTGCGCGTTTGACATGGCGCAAATTTGCGCTGTGACCAAATTGGCATCAATAACCATGATGGCCCCATTGACCGATGACCGATTTGGTCATAAAATGTCGGTCATGACACAGCCCCCCACAATCATTGAAATTCTTCGCCGCTGGCCGTCTCGCCGTGCCGTCCACGAGGACGCCAAGGTGATTGACCCGGCTTTGGAGTTGATCGCGGTTCATCGCTGGTTCCAGCGAGAGAGCGTGCCCCCAAGGTTTGATGCTGCGCTTCTTCAGGGCGCGGATCGTCGTGGTTTTGGCTTGCATCCTATGGAGTTGGTCAACGCTCGGTCTACTCATATTGACCGAGTTGGTCACGCCCAAGCCTCTCGTCAAGTGCAGCGCAGCAACAGAGGCGCGGCATGATGGGTAAGAGGTCATCGTTTGAGCGCCGCGAGCGCGATTTCTACCCCACACCGCGCGAGGCTGTCGCCCCTCTGATCCCACACCTTCCGTCGGTTACGTTCTATGCCGAACCATGCGCTGGAGACGGCGCACTGATATGGCATCTGGATGATGCCGGGGCAATGTGCGTGCACGCATCCGACATAGATCCGAAGCATGACGGGGTGGACACGCTCGACGCGCTGCAAATTGGCCCACGCCACATCGAGTCCGCAAATTGCTTCATCACGAACCCACCGTGGTCCCGGGATATCCTGCACCCGCTGATCGCCCACCTCTCGGACATGTTGCCGACATGGCTACTGTTCGATGCGGACTGGATGCACACCAAGCAGGCCGCGCCGTATCTGCCCCGGCTGCGTAAGATCGTCAGCGTCGGGCGCGTGAAATGGATTCCTGACAGCAAGATGACCGGCAAGGATAACTGCTGCTGGTATTTGTTCGATGCCGCCGCGTCGGACTCTGCCGAGTTCGTGGGGCGGGTCGCATGACATGGCCGGTGTATCCCACACCTGCGGCAGATGCGGCGCCGCAGCCGCTTTCGGATTCGGCCCGCCCCTTGGCCATCCTGATCGTGGCAGAACATGGTCCTGCGCCCGTCATCGATCCGAGGCCGAGGCATGGCACGCCAGCACGTACCGATCTGACAGCCCGCGCCGTGCGGATGTGCAACCGCGACCGGAAAGCGGCGGCAACGTATCTGGAAAAGCACCAGACGTTGGCCAGCCGGATTTATTCAGGGGGTCGTGAGCAATGAAGTTGCCCCAGATCATCCTTCCGTGGGCTAAAACCTCGGAGCTATCCGCCAACAGCCGCCTGCATTGGCGCAAGCGTCACGCCAAGGTCGTGGCCCAAAAGCGCACTGCTGACGCGCTGGCCCGTGAAAAGGGCTGGCACAAGCAGAGCATCCCGGCAGGCGCGGAAATCCGCATCACCCTGACATTCTGCCCGCCCTCGGTCGGCGGAAGCCCCGACGACGACAATGCCGTCAGTGCCCAAAAGGGCGCGCTCGATGCGCTGGCTGCCGTCCTCGGGGTCAACGACCGCCAATTCCGCATTCAGGCCCCCATGCGCGGCGAACGCTGCAAGGCCGGTGCCGTCATCATCGAAGCTGAGGTGTGCGCATGAGCGAACAGCAGACCAGCAACTGGCAATCCATCGGTGAACTCGCGCGAAAGCTGCTCGAGAAGCAGTTGCCGAAGGAAGCCGCAGAATGACGGTCGTCACATCGATCCGTCAGGACACTCCCGCCATTTACTCCGTTGAGGCCGAGCAGCAAGTCCTTGGCGCTCTCCTGCTCAACAGCGAACACGCTGGCCGGGCCGAGAGGGCAGGGGGTGAGGCGCTGTTCTTTGATCCGGTGCATGCCCGCATCTTCGCAGCCATCTCGACCAAGAACCGCGCCGGCATGAAGGCGGACCCGACCACTGTTGGCATCGTGATGCAGGCCGAGCCGGGGCTGATCGAGCTGGGCGGGGCCAAATACCTTGTCCGCCTCTTCGCCGCCGCTCTGTCCGTGTCCGCGCTGCCCAGCTATCTCGACCTGCTGGCCGAGCTGGCCCGTAAGCGCCAGATCCACGCCGCGATTTCGGAAGCGCAGAACGCGCTGGCCCGTGGCGACGAACCCGCCGACGCCATTTCAGCCCGGCTCGAGGGCGCGCTGATCGCGGCAGAGGGGCAGACTGACAACCGCGGCCCCGTGTCGATGATGAAGGCTGTGTCCGATGCCATGCAGATCGCCACAGCCGCCTATCACGGGCAGGACAACGGCGCGGTCAAGTCGGGCATCGCTGCGCTTGATAGCCTCGTGCCAGGGTTCTTCCCTGGCGAACTGACCTTGCTGGGCGGGCGGCCGTCCATGGGCAAGACCGCCGTCGCCCTGACGCTGGCGCTGAACGCCGCGCGTGCTGGCCACGGAGTCGCTATTGCCTCGCTCGAGATGACCCCGGATTCGCTGGCCATGCGCGCTCTGTCCGAGGCGACCTCTGAGGCCGGAAACGCCGTGCCATACACGTCGATGCGCCGCGGTGAAATGACTGAGGCCCAGATGAAGATCGTGGCGACCGAGGCGCAATATCTCGCGCAGCTACCGATCACCTTCCTGCCGCGCCATTACTCCGATATCGGCGCGCTCGTCTCGGGGACGCGCCAGATCGCCCGTGGCGGTAATCTCCGCTTGCTGATCGTGGACTACGCCCAGCTACTGCGTGCCGAGGGCAAGAGCCGCTACGAGCAGATCACCAATATCAGCATCGCCTTGAAGGGTATGGCCGTGGCCTTGAATCTGCCGGTCATCGCCCTGTCGCAGCTGTCGCGCGACCTCGAGAAGCGTGACGACAAGCGCCCGATCATGTCGGATCTGCGCGAGTCCGGCCAGTTGGAACAGGATGCCGACAACGTCCTGTTCTGCTTCCGCGAGGAATACTACCTCGAGCGCCGCAAACCGGATGGCAGCGACATGGAGGAATACGACCTCTGGAACGCCGCCATGAACAAGCAGAAGGGCGCGCTTGAAATCATCGTGGCCAAGCAACGCATGGGCGAGATCGGCACAGCCCATTGCCGCTGCGCGCTGGCCATGAACCGCGTGTGGAGCGAGTGACATGAGCGTCAAAATCATGTCCGCAATATTCGAAAGCGATACGCTTGGCCCGACCGAACGTCTGATCATGCTGTCCCTCGCGGATCATGCTGATGACAATGGCCGCTGCTATCCGTCGATTGAGCGCCTTTGCCGACGAACCGGCCTCAAGGAAAGAGCCGTGCAAAGCAACATCAAGAAGCTGGTGCAGCATGGGTATCTCACCCTGTTCCCAGGAGGTGGAAGGGGGAATGCCAACCTCTACATCGTCCACCCAAACCCCGCAGCAGATGCGGGCATTTACGGGGGTAAACCCCGCACCATAAACCCCGTTTCTGACGACGAAACCCCGCATCTGACGACGGAAACCCCGCATCTGACGACATTAAACCCCGCAGCAGATGCACCCGAACCGTCAAGAACCATCAAGGAACCATCAGCAGCTGCGCGCGAGGACCTGACAGATTCTCAGCCATATCGGCGGGAACGCATTCTCGAGGCAATCGGCATCGACCCATCCGGAGTAACGCCGGCTGGTCGATTCATCGGCACGACGCTGCACATGGCCGAGGTCGAGAAATGGGACGCGCTCGGGCTGTCCGAGGCCGAGCAGCTGGCATCGATCCGCGATCAGGTTGCCCGCCGCCGCCAGCACGACCCGGCATTTGTCCCCGGCGGGTTCGCATACTTCACGGGGGCCATGAACGATTTGGCCGCGGCCAAGAAGCGCGGCATCCCCGCAAATCCCCCAGCACTTTCCCAGCAAAACGAGAAGGACAAGCACATGGCCTATCTCCGCAAGATGGCAGGAGGCAAATGACCCGCGCCTCTCGCCAGCAGCAAGTCACCGACTGCCACGCCGCCGGCATGACTGTCACCGAAACCGCCCGACATATCGGCATTGACCGTGGCACGGTTCGCTATCACCTCGGCAAGCTGCAACTGACGGCCCATGTCGAGGCCCCGGTGATCAAGGCTGAGAAGCCCGCCGACCCGACCAAGCGCAAGCACACCATCACCTGCACGCCCTGCGGATCATACGCTGCCAGCACCTACAGCGTGAGCCTGCCTGCGGAACCGTGGGACGCCATCAGCTCGCACGATCCGCGCCGCGAAACCGCACCCCGTGGACGCAGCTACATGGTCAGCACGCCGCGCGATGAGCGGCAGGGGGCGGAGGTATGACCCTGTTCGACAACCCCACACCACCCCGCCGCCTGTCTGAAGAGGAGCGCGCGCTGATCGCTGAATTTGAGCGCATGCACGGCGTCACGCAATGCCCGGCCAGCACGTTCAGCGCATGCACCCTGACCGACCGCCAGATAGCCCTGCGCGCTTCGTGGTCGGAATACATCACCCGCAGCAACAAACGGAGGGCGCGGAAATGAGGCAGCAGATTTATTCCCTACGCGGCGTCGATTACGTGGGCATCGCAGCGGTTGCCAAGGCCGCTGGCGTGCATCCGAACACGGTGTTCAATCATCTGCGCAAATACGGCGATCTCGACGTGCTGGGCAAGGTGACGGAAATCGAGGTGGACGGCAGGACGTGGCCCAGCATCCGCGAATTCGCGCGCTATGTCGGTCGGGACTATACCAACGTGCGCCGCTGGTTCAGCGATGGCCGGGGCGACTTGATCCGCCGCCGTCTGGCCGAAGCTGATGGGGTGCGCGCATGATCGGCGGCGGGTTTATCTACTGCATGGGAGTTATGGGATGAGCCACTATCTCCTACCGGAAGGGAACGTGCAGATCGCGTTCAGCGGTGGCCGAACATCGGCATATCTGCTGCGTCAGATCATTGATGCGAACGGCGGACTTCCTGATCGGGCAGTCGTCACATTCCAGAATACGGGCCGCGAAATGCCAGAGACTCTGGACTTCGTGGCTGAGGTTGGCGAGCAATGGGGCGTCCGCGTCGTCTGGATGGAATACCTGCCGGACGCGCCCGGCTTCCAAGTGGTCAGCCACAACAGCGCGGCGCGCGATGGGGAACCATTTGAGGCCCTGATCCGCAAGCGCAAGTTCCTGCCGAATGTCATGGCGCGCTTCTGCACACAGGAAATGAAGGTTCGGGTTGCCAAAAAATACCTTATGTCGATTGGCTGGGACCGCTGGACGAATTGCGTTGGATTGCGTGCCGACGAACCTCACCGACTGAACAAGCCCCCACCCAAGGACCGATGGACCGTATGGCACCCGTTGGCGACGGCGGGCGTGTCGCGGCAGGATGTGGCCGCGTTCTGGCAGGCACAGCCGTTTGACCTGCGATTGCCGAACGTCGGCGGCAACTGCTGGCTGGGCAACTGCGACGGGTGTTTCCTCAAGAGCGAGGCGCATGTGGCCGCATTCACACGCGAGTTTCCTGTGCGCGCAGCATGGTGGGAGCGTATGGAGGCATTGACTGCACAGATCACTCGCCCTGGGAAACCGACGACAGGAGCAACATTCAGCAAGCGATACAGCCGCGCGGAAATTCGCGATTTTATGGAACGCCAAGGCGACTGGGCGCTGAATACCGAAGGCGCGCTCTGCCAAGCGGATGACGGGGAGTGCACGGCATGACCGCAGATCACCGCAGCCCGTCACAGTCGCTCATCCCCGGTCGAGGCGTCTTTGCCGTTGCTGTCAGCCCCGCCATGGTGCCGATCACGGTTGTCAGCAGAGGCATGTTCATTCGCCGCCCACACGGCTTGGCGAAGATCCAGCTTGGCAATGAGCCTTGGGAGAAGCGCGCATGAACGACGCCACCATCTACGAGATTCACCAAGCCATCGCCTCGGCCCCGTCACTCACCGAGCGCAACGGCAATCAGATCACCACGCGCGTCAACATCCGGGACGCCATCGTGGCGCTGCTGGCGATGGATCGCGCAAAGGAGGAACGGGGATGACCGAATGGAAATCGATGGAAACGGCACCACAGGACGGCCAGCCGCGTCTTTATTGCGTGCGTGTCCATAACGATCATCGCCCAGCACCAATCGTCGCGGCTGACGATGGCAGATGGCTGATCGACGCCAGCGGCGCGGCATGGGAACGGGAGTGGGCAACGCATTGGGCGAGCCTACCAAGCATTCCAGAGGGGTGGACTGCATGACCCCCTGCGACAAATGCCCGTGGCTCGGTGACGGGGGATGCACTGCCGCACGGTGTGTGAAGGAGGGGAAGCGGTGACGCTGCAACTGTTTGGCAAGACGCTGTCCCTGCATTGGAAGACATGCTGGATACGCGGTTCGCACGGCGCGTGGATCATCCGGTTTCCGTGGAACCGGATGGCGCTGTTCTCGGAGCGCACCGGAGCGTGGAAGCATCGCCGGTTCATGGGCTTCCGTTGGGGGTGGCGCCCATGACCTCTGACGACCCCAAGACCCGCAGCACCCGCGCCGAACGCAAGCGCAGGCAGGCCGAGAAAGCCCGGATGCGTCTGGAAAGGCAGGCAGAGCGCAGCACCAGCAAGACGGCTCTACGCATGGCCGCAAGACTCCACAACGAGGGACGGACACCAGAATGAGCAAGGCCGAGAAGCTGCGCCGCCACCGCGCCAACCGGGACAGCATGGAACTCGCGCCCATCCCGAAGCGGCAGGGGAAAACACGCGATGGCAATGGACGGTTCAGCCGCAAGGCCGAGGACGCCAGCCAGATCGTAATGATCGGTCGTTGCCGCCGTGCTGGCATTGATCCGACCGAGGAAGCAATTCGCGACATGAAAGCCATGTGGCAGGGATGCGAGGCAGGCCGCGCGATGTCCAGGTATGTCTCTGGCCACATCGACCCCAAGAAGGCCGAGGAAACGCGCAAGCGGCTATGGGATGCAATCCACCACATCAGAACATCATGGGCGCGCTACGCCTCATTGCATGGCCTGCCAGCCAGATCGGCGCAATGCCTGCGGATCATGCTGCCGGTCGATGAGATGCACGCCGATGCCACCACGCCGGGGATCGACCCGCGAACCATCGAGGAACGCCATGCTTCAGCTCTGCGTAAATGGCGCGAGGTTGAGCTGCTCGTCGCTCGATACGGTAGGCACACGGCAGGCATCACGCTGCGCTGCGTTCTGGACGACATGCGGTGCGAGGACGCAACATCTATGTGCCTGGCGCTAAGGAATGTGGCTGACCACGTTATCAGCAATGCAAACGCTTGACAGATCCGATATGCGGACCTACCGTTGTTACACTGGCGCGGGCCTAACTTGCGCTGATTGAATTGCGCCCGGCAGAAATGCTGGGCATTTTGCGTCCCTGGCTCTGCGCGGGTTGATCGCCGCAAGCATCCAGCTTGCCCCGCCCTAACCGGCGGGGTTTCGCATTTCCGCCCTTCTGCGAGCGCAGTCACCAACCATAGGTCATGCTCCTTTCCCCAAGGGCTGCGCTCCCAAAATGGCTATCATCGGAGACTTCGATGCCTGATCGCTTTTCCAGCTACGCGCACGGCGGCAATCAGGTCGCGGCTGCATCCTACGCCATCACGCCCAATGACGGGGCCGATCTGACCGAGACCGTCCGCGCTGTCACTATCGGTGGCGCTGGCACCATCTCATGGGTCGGCGTCGATGGCGTCATCTATACGACTGGCGCGCTGCCCGTGGGCACCTATGCCATGCGCGCGGCCCGCATCCGCGCGACCGGCACGACCGCAACCGCGATCACCGGCTGGGTCTGATGTTTATCGGGCTGGGGATCGGCGTAGGCATGACGCCACTGATCGGCGGGGGCGCATCAGCCTTGGATGCCTTGCTACGCCCCGGCTCGGCCATGATGGAAATGCTGTGGCCTGATCCGCAATACTGGTTCACGGATGTCGCGGCCACCACGCGCGTCACCGCCGAGGGCCAGCCGATCCGGTGCTGGCTCAGCACGACAGGCGCGCGATTTGTCCAAGCTACGGATGTTGCGAGAGCACCGTTAGCTGTGAAATTCCCGAATGGCGCATGGGGCGCATCCTTTGACGGCGTGAATGACGCGCTGTTGTCGGAGGCTGCTCTTGATCTGTCCGCAATCGCACAGATTGCAGTGTTCGCCGGCGTCAGGAAGTTATCGGACGCAGCCAACGGCGTTCTGATCGAGCATTCAACCAACGCAACCAACATAACGGGCTTCAACATCTTCGCGCCCGTCGATGGCACGCCTGACACCACATACCGATGGGCGGTCAGGACGACTGGCGGTGTGGCGGTCAATATCGGGACCACGGACCCAATCTTTGCTGCGCCGGATACGTCAGTCATCGCTGCAACCGTCGATGGCGCTGCGCAAACCGCTGCGCTACGGGTGGACCAAGTGAGCGTCGGGACGTCGAATGTGGTTCCTGTCGGAACGTTTGCCAGCCAAACCCTGCATATCGGGGCACGGGCGGGGACATCGAACCTGTTCAACGGCCTCGTCGGCCCGCTGATTGTCCGCGGCGGAGCGCTGCCAGTTCTGGACACGATCCAGCAGGCAGAAGCCATTATCAATGCGCACATCGGCGCTTATTGATCACCTGCGCATTGGTAGCGCCCGCCGGAATAATCCCCACTCACCACGCCACGGCGTGAGGCTCTCCGAAAGGATGGAGCATGACAGACAATAATCAGCCGATCGCCAAAGACGCCGCCACGGGCCGCTTCTTAGCAGGAAATAGCGGGAATGGTGGGCGCAAGAAGGGCTCGCGCTCCAAACTGGGCGAGCAATTCGTTCAGGCGCTGCAAGAGGACTTCGAGGCAAACGGCGTGGCCGCAATCGAGGTCGTCCGCGTCGAACGTCCGCAGGACTACCTGAAGATCATCGCAAGCCTCATGCCGAAGGACGTCAACCTCAACATCAACCCGATGGAGGACGCGACGGATGACGAGCTTATCCAGCGCCTCCGCGATCTTGAATCCGTCATCCGACCTTTCATCGGCCCTGAAGGAAGCAGCGGAGATTGCGGCGGAACTTCAGCGCCGAAAACTCACTAACCGCCTGGCAGACTACGCCCCATACCCCAAGCAGGTTGAGTTTCACCACGCATTGACGCGTGAACGCCTGTTCATGGCGGGCAACCAGTTGGGCAAGACGCTTGCGGGTGCCGCTGAAATGGCGATGCACCTGACCGGGCGCTATCCCGAGTGGTGGAAAGGCCGCAGGTTCGACAAGCCCATCGTGGCGATTGCCGGGTCTGAAAGCTACGAACTGACCCGTGATGGCGTGCAGCGCCTGCTGATCGGCCCGCCGGCGAACGAAAGCGAGTGGGGGACAGGTTACATCCCGCAGCGGGATCTGGCCGATAGAACGCGCCGGTCTGGAGTCGCAAATGCGCTGGAAAGCGTCAGCGTCAGGCATGTGTCGGGCGGAACTTCGACGCTGCTGTTTAAGGCTTATGAGCAGGGCCGCGGCAAGTGGCAGGCCAACACGGTCGATTACGTCTGGTTCGATGAGGAACCGCCTGAGGATGTGTACTTCGAAGGGATCACCCGAACGAACGCAACGAGGGGTTCGGTCTGCCTGACGTTCACCCCTCTCAAGGGCATGTCGAGCGTCGTGGCTCGCTACATCTTGGAGCAAAGCCCGGATCGCCACGTCACGACGATGACGATCCACGATGCTGAGCATTACGCCCCTGAGGAACGCGATCGCATCATCGCCAGCTATCCCGCGCATGAGCGCGAGGCGCGGACTAAGGGCATCCCGTCGCTTGGGTCGGGCCGGATATTCCCGGTCCCGGAAGACGATATCATCTGCGAGCCATTCGATATCCCAGCGACATGGGTTCAGATCGTCGGCGTTGACTTCGGCTGGGATCACCCATTTGCCGCGGGCCGGTGTGCATGGGACCGCGACAATGACGTGTTCTATGTCATCGGCGAATACCGCAAGAGCGAGGCAACGCCGATCATCCACGCCGCAGCGATCAAGCCGTGGGGCGATTGGTTGCCAGTGGCTTGGCCGCATGACGGGTTGCAGCACGACAAAGGGTCCGGCGAGCAGCTTGCGGTGCAGTATCGCGCGCAGGGCCTGAAGATGCTGCCAGAGCGAGCGACGTTCGACGATGGGACGAACGGCGTTGAGGCGGGGATATCTGACATGCTTCAGCGCATGGAGACAGGCCGCTGGAAGGTGTTCAGGACTTGCCAGAACTGGCTTGAGGAATTCCGCCTGTATCACCGCAAGGACGGCAAGATCGTCAAGGAGCGCGATGACGTGATTTCCGCGTCTCGCTACGCGCTGATGATGAAGCGCTTCGCCAAAGAAAAAGCCCGCAAGATTCCGAAATTCACGCCCCGGAAGGTGGTTTGACATGGGTAAGTCGTATCCAGAAATGCCCCCGCCGGTGATGAGCGATGCCGCTGTTATGCAGTGGGCAGCAGAGGAGTCGGCTCGCGCGGCTGAGCAGACTCTGTCCCTGCGCTCAAGTGTCCCTCAGGTGACTGCCGTTCGATGCGAGGGCTGCGGATCGCCTTTCGCCAATGATGGCTGCGATTACTGCGGCAGAAAGACGTCACATGGCTGATAGCACCACCAAGCAGGTATTCGCCCTTATCGAGCAGGCGGAGCAATATGCCGACGCGCAGGAGAAATCCCGCGAAACGGCCCTGCGCTACTACAACGGCGACAAGAAACTGATCCCGTATGATGAGGGATTTTCATCGGTCGTCAGCAAGGACGTGCGCAAGCATATCCAGAAGCTGATGCCATCCGTGATGCGCACGATCCTCAGCAATGACGTGATCGCGCAGTATCAGCCCGCCGGGCCGGGCAAAGAGGAGCAGGCCGAGCAGGCGACGGACTACATCAACGCCGTCATCGTCCCGGAATGCAACGGCGAGCGGGCGATTCACGACGCGGTGTTTGACGCTCTGGTCGTCAAGACCGGCATCCTGAACTGGTGCGCCTATCGATCGCAGCGCGTCATCGTGCAGGAGTTCAGCGGGCAGCAGCCTGAATCGCTGATGGGGTTGGATGAGATCGGCACCATCTCGGATGTCGAGCAGGACGACGAGGGATCCCTGTCGTTCCGCCTGACGCGCATCGAGGTCAAGACCAAGCCGCTCATCCGCGCCGTGCCGCGCGGGGCCTTCCTGATCCACCCCAACGCAACAGACATCGATGATAGCCCCATCGTCGGGGAACGGCAGTCGGTGAGCCGCTCAGAACTGGTTTCGCGCGGATACGACAAGGAACTGGTGTGGTCGATCACAGCAGACGATAAGCCTGCCGACCCAGACTATCAGGCCCGCCGCGGCGAGGATTACGACGAGGTTGAGGCTGACGTGGCCAAGGCCATGCAGCTTGTGCAGATCTATGACGTGTTCGTCCAGATGGACAGCGACGGCGACGGCATTGCCGAGCTGCATCATTTCGTGGTGGCCGAGGGAGCCGAGGAAAGCGACGACGAGGGCCATATCGTCCTTGAGCACGACTTCGCCACCGAGGTTCCATATTCGGCGGTCATCTCGGAATACGAGGCGCATCAGTTCGAAGGCCATTCGGTCGCGGAAGACCTGATCGACGTTCAGGATATCAACACGACGCTGACCCGGCAGACGCTGGACAACATCTACCAGTCGAATGATCCGACGCCGTTCATCCAGACGGACGCGGTAGAAGAATTGGACCCGCTGTTCAATCGCGTGCGTGGAAAGCCCGTGATGCTGGCCGCTGGCCGGTCTGCGGCAGAGGCGGTGCAATACCAGCCCGTGCCGTTCTTCGGCGACAAGTCCTGGCAGATGAAGCAGCAGATGGACGCCGAGGCACAGGACCGCACCGGCATCAACGACCAGTCGGGCGGCTTGCCCGGCGAGGCGCTGCAAAACACCTCGGCCACGGCGGCGCAGATATTCTCGGACGCGGCCATGGCCCGTTCGGAAATGCTGGTGCGCAATCTGGCTCGTGGTGGTTTGCGCGATGCCTTCCGTGGCTTGCTGCGGCTTGTCGTGGCTCATGCCGATCAGCCCCGCATGGTCCGCCTGCGTGGCGATTGGGTTCAGATCGATCCCCGCGCGTGGGATGCCGAGATGGACTGCACGGTCAACGTGGGTCTGGGCGCCGGCACGCGTGAACGCGATTTCGCCATCCTTCAGCAGATTCTCGGCATCCAGCAGCAGGTCTTGGCCAACCTCGGCGCGGACAACCCGTTGGTGAAGCCGGACCAGCTTTACAACACGCTGCGCAAGATGTGCGAGACGGCGGGCTTTGCCTCGGCTGATCCGTATTTCACGAAGCCCGACCCGGCAGAGGTGCAGGCCAAGATGGACGCGGCTAAAAACCAGCCATCGCCCGAGCAGATCAAGGCCCAGACGCAGATGCAGATCGAGCAGGTCAAGACGCAGGGTCGCACGCAGATCGAGGCGGCGCAGATGGAAGCTGATTTGCGCGTGAAGCAGGCGGAAATCGCAGGGCAAGAGGCGCTGGAACAGCTCAAGATCGCGTCCAACGCCCAAATTGCCAGCATGAAGGCCGAATTGGACATGCTCAAGCATCGCGATGAGATGCAGCTGGAATGGGCCAAACTAGGCCAGCAGGAGCGGCAGTCCGAACAGCAGGCGTGGTCCAATGTCGCGCGCTGAGCTCGAATATCTCGCCAGCCATCCCGACCTGATCCGCATTTTTGCGGCTGTCGAGAAGGCAGCGCTTGATGGCGCTATCACAGCCCCCATCAACGATGACGAAACACGCCGCAACCTCATGGCTGAGGTGCGCGCAATCCGATCGGTTCGGCGGAAACTTCGGCAGGCAGCAGCCGGCCAAGTCACGCTGCCGGACGATACCGAGGCTTAAAGCCCGGTCCACCACCCCAGATGAGGTGAGCAATGAGCGACTTCCCCACGGAAGGCGACGATGGCGTTGCGGTCGATACCGCAGACCACGGCGGCGACGAGGATCAATATTTTGACACCCTCGAAGATGCTGCGGCTGCGCTCGGTGACGACGATGAAGGCGGCGAACTGCCCGAAACGGAAGCTGGTGACGGCGAAGAAGAAGGCGGCGAACCGGATGCGGTGAAGGTCACCCTGTCCGATGGCACCGAGATTTCGCTTGGCGAGATCGAAAAGGGCTATCTGCGCCAGGACGACTACACCCGCAAAACGACTGAGGTTGCGCAGGAGCGCGAGCGCATCACGGCCTACGAAGGCCAGCTTCGCGAGACTGCGACCTTCATCGAAACCGCGCAGCAGAAGCTTGTTGCGCTTGTCCAAGGCTTGATCCCCCCGGAACCGAGCGCCGCGTTGGCACAGCAGAACCCTGCGCAGTATGTGCAGGCTCTGGCGATGCGTCAGCAGGCGATGGCGGAACTGAAAGGCTGGCTGGATGCGGGCGAAGATACGGGCAAAGCCGTGTCCGCGCTGTCGCAGACCCAGATGGCGCAATCGCGCGCCGCCGAGAATGACTTGCTGGTCAAGGCTCGGCCCGGCCTGAAAGACCCTGCCGCAATGGCGAAATTCGACGCCGAGGTGTCCTCTGCCGCAAAGCAGTTCGGCTTCCCGGATGAGATGATCGCCAGCACGACCGATCACCGCGTGCGCCAGATGGCGTTCTACGCGGCTATCGGCCTGCGCGCGGAACAGAACCGCAAGGCGGCAGCACGCCGCGTTGAGGCTCCCAAGGCAGGGAAGCCAGCGGCCCCGGCGGCCCAAGCCACGGACAAGAGCAAACAGGCCATGCGGCGCTTGTCGCAAACCGGCTCACTGGATGATGCGATCTCAGCGATGATCGCCGCCAAAGCCTGACCTCAAGGTATCCAAAATGGCTATCATTACCAACACCTACACGACCTCGGGTCGCGTCGGGAACAGGGAAGAGTTGTCCGACTACGTGGACCGCATCACCCCGGAAGAAACCGTCATCTACACGATGGCGGGAAAGGAAAGCGCGTCCTCGATACAGCCCGAATGGGAGATCGAAACGCTGCGCGCTCCCGCCGCGAACGCGCAGGTTGAAGGCGACCAATACACCTACAACGCGCAGACCACCCCGATCCGCGTGAAGAACCCGATGCAGATCCTGCGTGAATCGTGGATCATCTCGAAAACGCAGGACGCAGTGGACAACGCTGGCAAGGCCGAGCAGACGGCGAAGAAGCGCCTGATCGCCGGGATCAACCTGCGTCGTGACGCTGAATTCGCCATCGTCTCGAACACCGCTTCGGTTGCGACCGGCACCCGCCTGCTTGGTGGCCTGCCTTCGTGGCTGACGTCGAACGTGTCGCGTGGCGCGACCGGCGCGAACGGTGGCTACAACACCGGCACCGGCCTGACTGTTGCCGCGACCAACGGCACGCAGCGCGCATTCACCAAGACCATCATGGACTCGGTGTTGCAGTCCGCCCGGATCAACGGCGGCAATCCTAAGTATCTGGTGTCGTCCAGCTACGTGAAATCGGTGTTCGCTACCTTCATGTCGGACGCGAACGTCGCACCCTTCCGCATGTCCGTGGACGGGACCGGCAAGAACATCCTCGACGGCTCGGCCGATATCTATGTCGGTCAGCACGGGCGCATCGCGATCGTCGATAACCCCGTGATGAACGCCAGCGCCGCGGTTGCGCGCAACGCCTTCTTCCTCGAACCGGGCAAGCTGAAAGTCAAACAGCTCCGCAAGTTCCAGGACGACAAGGACGTTGCGCCGAACGCCGATGCAACCGCCGGCGTGATTGTCGGTGAACTGACGCTGAAGGTCGTCAACGAGGCCGCACATGGCGTGGCTGCCGACCTGTTCGGGCTGACCGCTTCGACCTGATCCGGTCACGCAATCTCGGCAAGTGGGGCGGCTTCGGCTGCCCCTTTCTCATTTCAGGAGGCCAATATGGCTGTTTCGAAAGACGACAAAGTTTCGGTCATCCTGCACTTCGACGTGTGGGACGAAGACGGCATTCGCCACTCTGCCGCACCAATCACCGGCAAGAACGCTTTGGGTCAGCCCGTGCGTGAGGCGGAAACGCTGATCAGCAAAGCACTTGCGAAGGCGCTGGTTGCCGATGGCAAGGCTACCGTCCCGCTCGGGGAATGAACTATGCGATTCAGGGACGGTGACTGGCATCTGATCGACCACCAGTTTGAAACCGGGCGAACGGTGTGGGCCTATTTCCACGGCGACGGGCGTATCACCACGCGCACGGACTACCCCGTTGATTCCCTGATCAAGGCTAACGCGATCGAGGCTAACGCGAACGTTGGGGCGAAATGGGGTGATGGCAAGATCGCGGCCCGCATCCCCAAGAACGTGTTCTTCGAGCAGTTGGCCCCGGCCATCGAGCAGGAAGACGACAAATATGTGAGCCGCTGGCTGAATGACGGCGACCACGCTGCATTTCGCACGTTCGGGGGGCGCGTGTGATGGATTACGCCGAACTCGTCACTGAGGTCGCCCTTCGCTGCGGCCTGCCCGAAATCCCGGCCCGCGCCGCGTATTTCGTCACGCAGGCTGAACGCGATCTGGAAAAGGCGCTCCGCGTCCGCCAGATGGAAACCACGGCCACCGTCACGGCGGACGCCGAGGGCAAGGGCACGCTGCCCGCCGATTTCCTCGCATGGCGGTCTGACGGCGCGGAATGGTTCCCGGTCACGGGCAACACCTTCATCGCGCAGCCGGATCAGGTCGTGGAAATGACCTATTACCGCAAGCTGCCGTCTGTCGTCACGAACGGCACCAATTGGCTGCTCACGCTTGAGCCGGAAATCTACGTCCTCTCGATGTTGCAGCAGATCTATGCCGCGGCAAGCGACGAGCGCCTGCAAGCGACGAGCAGCCAGCGCAACGAGCGCATCCGTCAGTTGGTCCGTGAGGACCGCATCGCCCGCTACGGGGCGCAGAAAATCGACTATTCGGGGCTGATGCGATGACCACTGCACAGGACGTGCTTCGCTCGGTGCTGATCAAGGCCGGGCTGGATTACCTGTCTCCGAACATCTCGTCCGGCGACCAGCAAATTGCCGAGATTGTCGACCTGATCAACGAGACGGGGCAGGATCTGACCCTGCGCGGCGAGTGGCAGGCGATGCAGTCGTCAATCGCCATGGGTGCGCTGCCGGCGGACTTCTCCAAGGTGACGTTCGTCGTCACGGCAGACGGCATTCAGGCCCGCCGCGTCACGGACCCCGGCCACTGGGCTTTCCTGACGCAGCAGGTCACGCAACAGCCCTATTACCGCATTGCAGCAGGAGAAGTGCAGATCGCGCCGGATCAGGTTGCAGGCATGACCTACTGGTCATCGCATTGGACCGATGCCGGGGAAGCTGTCACCGCAGACAGTGACCTGATTTATCTGCCGATGGTCCCGATGGTCACCGGCACGTTTTACCGCTGGCTCCGCAAGAAGGGCCTGCCGTTCGACGACCAGATGGCGCAGCACGAAGCGGATGTGGCAGCCGCGCAGAAAGCCGACAGGGGCCTGTGATGCTGCCAAGCCGCGTGCGCCCGCCGCGCCAGCAGACCGAGAGCGCGAAGCCCGCGCCGCTGGCCGTCAAGACGATCAATGCGCCGTCCGGCGGGATTATCACGAACAGCACCCTTGCCACGGCGGCGTCGGCCCAGCTGCTAGAGAACTTCTGGCCCACGCCTCGGGGCATTGAACCGCGCGGGGGCTGTGCAACCGTTGCCAGTGTTCCTGCCGGGGTGGTGTCGCTGTTCGAGCATCGCGGATCGGATTCCTATTTCGCCGCTACGGCCTCTGCGATCTATCCATTCAATGACGCGACCACGGGCGGCGGCGCGCTGACCGCTGCGATATCGGGCCTGACGAACGGCAAGTGGTCCACCTATGAGGCGCAGAATAGCGGCGGGAATTTCCTGCTCTGCGTCAACGGTATCGACCACCTGCGGCGCTTCGACGGCACAACCTGGCTGACCATCACCGGGACCGGCACGGGCGCGATTACTGGCGTGGATACCGACACGCTGTCGTTCGTCTGGGGGCATCGCAACCGGATCTTTTTCTGCCAGAACGATTCCTCCTCGGCTTGGTATCTCGCCACGAATGCAGTTGGCGGGGCGGCGACGGAACTGCCGCTGGCTGGGGTGTTTCGCAAGGGCGGATCGCTGCTTATGGGTGGCACGTGGTCGAGCGACAGCGGGTCCGGCATGGACGACCGGTGCTTCTTCATCACCGATCAGGGCGAGCTGGCGCTGTATGCTGGCTCGAACCCGGCAGACGTGAACAATTGGTCGTTAGTCGGCGTTTACGATGTCGGCCTGCCTCTGGGCCGCAAGTCGATGATCTACATCGGCGGTGATGTTCTGTTCGCCACGCATCGCGGGGTTGTCCCGCTGTCGGCGGTGGTCACGAAAGACCCGACCGAGATGGCGGCCGCCACGGTGACGGCTGCCATTCAGGGTGATTGGAACGACCGTGTAGAGCGGGCCGTGGGTGATTGGCGCTTGGGCCGCTGGTCCACCATCGGCATGATCTTCGCCCTGCCTGTCAGCGCATCGGGCGAAAGCCCCACGATCCTTGCCGCAAACGCTGAAAACGGGGCTTGGACGCAGTTCACCGGCTGGGATGCTGTGGAAATGTCCCAGCTTGGCGATCGGCTGTATTTCGGCACGACAGCGGGGAAGGTGGTCCGCGCATGGGTTGGCGGGCAGGACAACGGCATGCCGTATCTGGCGCGCGCCATGCTGGCCCCCGATCACCTGTCGGACGCGGCCAATACCAAATCAGCCAGCGTCATGCAGGCGGTCTGGAAGGTCCGAGGCTCGATCACCTACACGATGGGTCTGGCGATAAACTACAACCGGACGTGGGGCGTCCCGCCGGATGCTGCATCGGTCCCGCCCGGCGTGGATGACGTGAGCCTGTGGGATATCGCGCTTTGGGACTTGGCTCCGTGGTCGTCCAGTGAGGACAGCTACAGCATCGTGTCTGGTTGGCGCAGCGTGACCGGGGTTGGTTTCGCCTTCGCCCCGACCGTGCAGTTGATGTGCAACAGCCCTGCGCGGGTCATCTGCCAATTGCAGCGCATTGACGTTGGGTTCCAAGCCGGGGGCTTCGTGACTTGATCCCGATGCACACGCATCAGGAAGCGCTCAGGGTGTTCCTTGAGCGCGGCCTTGGCATATCTGCTGGCCCGGCGTTCTTCATGGGTTGGGCGCGGCCTGACGGCATCGTGGCATCGATCGCGTTCCACAATTGGCACCCCGATAGCGGTGTAATCGAGCTATCCGGCTTCGCCACGCGCCGGGATTGGTGCAACCGCGACCGGCTACGCGAGCTTTTTGCCTACCCATTCGGCCAGTTGGGCGTCCGGCTCTGCGTCTGGCGCACCTCCGAACACAACACCACCGCCCGGCGCGTCTGCAAGGCGCTCGGCGCGAGCGAATACGTCATCCCCGAACTGCGCGGCCCCGGTGAGTCCGAGGTCCTTTACACGCTGCACCGCGATCAGTGGGAAAGCGGGATGCTTGCTAGGATTCAACGGATTAGGTAGAATCAAACGGCCCGGCAGGTGCTTGCAACACCACGATCCGGGCCTGACCGAAACGATGATTGGAGCATCGCATGGCTAAGAAGCCATTACCCGACGCGGAATATCTGCGTCAATGCATGGATTATGACGCGCAAAGCGGTCGCATGACTTGGCGGCACAGGCCTATCGAGCACTTTGGCGGCAGCGATAGATATTGGCGGTCGTGGAACAAGCGGCACGAAGGTGCCGAAGCCCTTTGCACAACGCGTCATGACGGGTACCGATTTGGTGTGGTGAAATATTGCCGCATCTATGCCCATCGGGCGGCTTGGGTTCTGTCGCACGGTGTGTGGCCTGATTTGATTGATCACATCAATGGCGATCCGTCAGACAACCGTTTGTGTAATCTCCGGTCGGTGCAGCACTCCGAAAATTCGAAAAACGTGGCTAAGAGAAGCGACAACACTTCAGGGGTTGTCGGTGTTTATAGAAACTGCCCACGATATTGTCTGCCATGGTCTGCTGAGATCTATGCAAATGGCCGCAAGATGAAAATCGGCAACTTCGCTACGATTGAAGAAGCCGCCGCTGCTCGTAAAGCGGCTGAAACTGAATATGGCTATAGCCTCAGACACGGGCGTTAGCAGAGACAAGATATCAGCAAAGCAGCGCGCTCCATACGGGGCGCGTTTTTCTTTGCAGGAGGTGTACTATCGGCAAAAATGCTCCTTCCGCGCCGGACCCGTCGAAGACGGCGGCTGCTCAAACAGGCAGCAACGTCAGTACCGCGGTGGCTAATGCGTTCCTGAACAATATTAATCAGGAAACGCCGCTTGGTTCCCTGAACTACAATCAGACAGGCACCTATAGTTGGACTGATCCCAGCACGGGAAATGTTTACGACATTCCGACCTTCACAGCCTCGCAAACCCTGACGCCTGCCGGGCAGAAGCTGCAAGACGCCACCATGGCGACCCAGCAGAACCTTGCCAACACCGCGCAATCGGCGTCGGGCAAGCTGCAACAGATGTTGGGCCGGGGAATCAACCTAAACGGCGGGCCACGGGTGGGACGCGTGCCGACCCTCGATACCGTCAACGTTCCCCGCAACTGGTCGGACAGCGATTTCTCGGCCGATCGTGCGCGAGTCGAGCGGGCAATCATGGATCGGGCCGCCGGCGGGCTTGAGAGCGACCGCCAGGCGCTGGCGCAATCGCTGGCAGATCAGGGCATCACCATCGGCTCGCCAGCCTATCAGTCCGCGATGGACGATCACGGGCGGCAGGTCAACGATATGCGCACCTCGGCCATTCTGGCGGGCGGTGAGGAACAATCGCGCATGGCTGGTCTGCGGTCGCAGTCGCTGGCGGATCAGATTTCCTCGACCGGCTTCAACAATCAGGCCGGAATTCAGCAATACTCGACCCAGCAGGACGCGCGGAACCAATACGAGAGCCGCGCCTATGCCCGCCGCAATCAGGGCCTGAATGAGATCCTGTCGCTGATGAGCGGATCGCAGGTCCAAAGCCCGAACTTCGTGAACACCGCGCAGAACCTGATCCCGACCACGGATTACGCTGGGATCGTCCAGCAGGGCTATCAGAACCAGATGGGCCAATTCAACGCGCAGAACAGCTTCTGGAACAACGTCCTCGGCGGTGCCGGGGCCTTGGCAATGCTCTGAGGTCTGACATGGCATTCATTTTTGGCGGAAATACCGGCAACTCCTACGAGGACATGCTGCGGCAGCGTTTGCAGGCGCAGCAGCTCGCGGCGGGCATGAATGACGTTTCGGGGCCGGGAGGGGGCATCAATGCGCTGGCCCGCGGTCTGGCGTCGGGCGTCCTGAGCCGCCGGGCTGACAAGGCCGCGTCGGAAGGGCGCGAGGCGGCGCAGCAGCGCGCGCAGTCGGTCCTTGGCACACTGTTTGGTCAGAGCCTCGGCGGCGGGATGACGAGCTTCGTTGACCCGCAGGCGCAGCAGGCCCCTCAAGACCCACAGGCGCCGATGGTCGATCAGACGGACCCCGCAGTTTCCGGCGCGTTCGCGGGGAAATCCGATCTGAGCGGCCTTCCGCCATCTCTCATCCAGTCGGAAAGCGGTGGTAACTGGTCTGCGCTGAACTCTGAGGGCTATGGCGGACGGGGCCAATTCGGCACGGATCGTCTGGCCGATGCGGCGCGCGCTGGCGTCATCCCAGCGGGAATGACGGGTGCGGATTATTCGCGCCAGCCGGGAGAGGTCCAGCAGCGGGTTGAGCAATGGCATCGCGGCGACGTCATGAAAGATTTGGGCCAGTATGTCGGCACGGATGTTGACGGCGCAGGGCCGATTCCTCCGCTGACCGAAAACAGCCTTCTGGCCGTCGCTCATTTGGGCGGAAAGGGCGGGGCCAAGCGGTTCGTGGAAAGTGGCGGACGCTACAACCCCTCGGACAGCAACGGCACGAGCTTGGCAGATTACGCCACGAGGCATGCAGGCGGCGGCGCTGCGATGGGCGGCGGTATGCAGGACCCGATGGCAGGCATGGACATGTCAGCCGTCATGGCCGCGCTGTCGGACCCGTATCTGGACGATGGCAGCCGATCGGTTATCGGCATGATGCTGCAGCAGAAGCTCAGCCAGCAGGCCGCGATCCGCGATCAGCAGATGCGCATGCAGGACCCCGCATATCAGATGGGGCTGGCAAAGAGCGCTCTGGAAATCCAGCAGATGCAGAACCCCGGCCCGGCAAAGCCCGTTGAGGTCGGCGGTGTGCTGCTGGACCCGACCACAGGCCAAGTGCTGTTCGACAGCCGCCAGCCCAAGACGCCGGAAGGCTTTACACTCAATCCGGGCGATGTTCGGTTTGGCCCGGACGGGAATGTCATTGCGCAAGTTGATCCCGCAGCGCCTCCTACCCCGATGACGCAAGAGCAACGGCAACAGTGGGGCATCCCGCCGACAGATCAGCGACCATACGCCATGACGCCGCAAGGTCCGAAAGTGATCGGCGGGGAGGGTGTGACCATCAATAACAACCCCAGCGGCGGGGGCGATGACAAGTTTTACGAGCAGTTCGGCAAGAACGACGCCGACGCGCTGACCGGAACGTCCGAATCTGGAATGGCGGCGATGCGCAACGTTGGTCGAATTGATCGACTTGAAAGCTTGCTGGCAAGTGGCCCGTCTGGCGCTGAGGCAGGTTTCAAGTCGATGCTCGGCGAATATGGCATCAACACCGATGGGCTGGACACGCTGCAATCCGCTCAAGCATTGGTGAACCAGCTTGTGCCAGAACAGCGCGCGCCCGGTTCTGGGCCTATGTCGGACGCGGATCTTGCGTTGTTCAAGCAGTCCCTCCCACGCCTCATCAACTCGCCTGGCGGCAATGCGCTGATCATTCAGACGTTGCGCGGCATCAACCAGTATGATGCGGAGGGGGCAGTGATTGTGCAGCGGCTTCGCGCGGGTGAAATTGACCGGAAGCAGGCCTTTGACGCGCTGCAGGCACGGCGGAACCCGCTTGAAGGCATGGGCGCAAATGCTGCCAAATTTGGCAAGCCAGAGGCGGCGGATTCCCTTTCCGGCACGGGCTGGCAAGACGTTGGCGGCGGCATCAAGATCAGGGCTAAATGATGGCAATTTTCGAGATCCAAGGGCCGGACGGCAAAACCTACGAAATCGACGCCCCCGATCAGAATGCGGCGCTGACCGCATTTCGTGGCTTCATCGGTCAGGTCGGCGGCACAGAACAGCCGACGGGGCAGGGCTTCGGCAACAACGTGGCCCAGCAAGCCGGGGACGGCCTGTTTCTCGGCTTCGGCGACGAGATCAGCGCCGGCTTGAATGCCATGACCGGCTACGACGCCAATACCGGCACCTACGGCAACTGGGGCACGTCCTACGACGACCAGTTGAAGGCGGTGCGCGGGCAGGAGGAACAGTTTCAGGCTGATCACCCCTATATCTCGGCTGCCGCGGAGATCGGCGGCGCGGTGCTGCCCGCAATGACGGGCGTTGGTATCGCAGCTCAGGCCCCAACGCTGGCCGCGCGCGCAGGAACCGGCGCTGCACTCGGCGCTGGTGCTGGCGCGGTGCAAGGCTTCGGGGAAGGCGAGGGCGGCCTCGGCAATCGACTGAACACGGCGGCGTCTGGCGCGGTTATCGGCGGCGCACTAGGCGGGGCTGTGCCGGTGGCAGGCTCGGCGCTTCGGCATCTGTGGCAGGCCGGGTCAGGGGCCGTCCGCAATGGCAGGATTGGCGCGCAGATCGGTGAAAAGCTTGGGGTCAATCGCGCCACAGGCAAGGTTCTGTCGCGGCTTCTGGCCGGGCAGGATCAGAAGGCCATCATGGAAGGCCTCGCTGCGGGCGGCGATGACGCCATGCTGGCCGATGCATCCGCTGGCCTGACCGGGGCTTTGGATGGTGCAATGCGCTCGCCCATTTCGGGCGCGCAACTGGCGCAGGATCGCGTGAACGAGCGGGCAGGGCAATCCTATACCGGCGTCATGGATGCGCTTGTCGGCGGCCAGCAAGGCCCGCGCATGCCGCCCGCCGAGACGCAGCGGCGCATGGCGCAAGGCGCGCGGGGGCAGGTCAACCAAGCCTATCAGCAGGCCTATGGCACCCCGATTGACTATGCGTCCCCAGAGGGTCGGGCAATCGAGGAACTGATCGGCCGCGTGCCGCCGAAACGGGCGCAGGCCGCGATCAATTCGGCGACCGATCGCATGATCTATGACGGGATGCCGTCGCCGCAGATCCTCGCAAACGTCGCAGACGATGGCCGGGTTTCGCTGTCGCAACTGCCCAACGTGATGCAGCTGGACTACATGAAACGCGCCTTTGACGAGGTGGCCGAGGATAGCAAGGACGCCATCACCGGACGCATGACCAGCGATGGGGCATTCTCTGGCCGGATTGCGCGAGACATTCGTGAGGCGACCAAGGATGCCGTTCCCGCCTACGGCGAGGCCTTGGATGTGGCCGCGAACGATATTCGCCAGCGCTCGGCGGTCAGGACCGGTCAGCGCATTCTGTCGGCCGACTTTTCTGTCGAGGATGCCCTGTCTGAGATCTCGGACGCCACCGGGGCGGAACGCCGCGCCATTCGTGATGGCCTGATCGGGCAAATCGACAATGTGCTGGGCAACGTCCGCGCCGTCGCCTCGGATCAGAACATCGACGCACGGCAGGCCGCGAAGGCCTACAGCGACATGTCCAGCCCGTCTGCACGCCGGAAAATGGAAGCATTGTTCGGTGAGGAATGGCCCGCGATCCGCGAAAGCCTCGATAGCGCCGGGCGGGCGTTGATGCTGCGCGCACGCACGTCACCAAACAGTTCCACGGGGGTTCGCCAGATGTTCAACGACATCGTTGCCGAAACCGTCGAGCCGTCAGCCCTGCAACAAGGCAAGCCGGTCACTGCTCTGCGCGGTGCCCTTGGTGAATTGACCGGGGCTTCCCGCGAGGCTGTCGGTCGGGCACGTGACGAGGTGAAGGGCGAAATCGCCGATCTGCTCACCCGTCAGGGCGGCGAAGAGCCGAAACGCATCTTGCAGGCTATTTTTGCGGCACAACTGTCCAATCCACTTCACCCTGGCGTCGGATTAGGACCGGAACGTGCTCTGATGCGGGCGGCTGGATCTGCCGTTCCTTATGCGACAGAGCAGACCCAACGCCTGCTAGGCCTACTACGCTGATCGCGAGTAGCATCTGAAGCTTGGCGCTCAGGTCGCGCTCGTTCTTCTTCAACCTCCAAGCGAGGTAGAGGATATAAATCGAGACCCAGATTGCAAAAAACGCGCCCGCCGCGACCGTTACAATGTCCATCCCCGCAATATAGTGCGGCAGTTCTCAGTAGCAACTGGTGGTCACGCTACCACCGTAGCCCGGCGTGTGGGTGCAGTTCATCCGCTGCGCTGCCATCGATCGGTTGTAGTTGGCCGACGCCTGAGTCATCGCCAGCCCGGCATTCCGCCGCGCCGCGACATTCGCATTGCGGGTGGTCACCTCTTTCTCGATCTCAGCATCCCCGCACTGCTGCATTTGCGGCGAGTTTCGGGGAATCCCGAGTGCCTCGCAGCGCTGGATAATCTGCTCCACCAGTTGGACCCGTTCGGCATAGCCCATCTGCTCCACCGGCTTTTCGCAAGCGGTCACGGTGGCGACAGCGGCAATCAAAAGAACAAAACGCATCAATGACTCCTTGAGAGGAAGACCCGCAATGTTTCAGCAACTCCTTGCGATGATGCAGCAGCGTCAAACCCCCGGCAAGCGGCCTGTCATTAAAGGCGGCATGCAGCCCGGCGTGCTTGGGAACGCCATGCAGGCGCAGCAGCCCGCGCAGCAACAGCAGCCCGTCTCCAACTTCCGCATGAACCAGATGCAGCCCGGCGTGCTGGCCGATCTGATGCGCAGCGCGCGCACGACCCAGCCCGGCCAGTCCATCGGCTGGGAACTGCTCCGCTAACCACCGTCCAAATCGAGTCCACAGGCCGTCCTTCGGGGCGGCCTTTTTGCATGGAGGCATGCTGTGCCATTCAATCCGTCAGGCGTTTTCGTGCGCCTCTACAACTGGGTCTCAGACCGCGACAACGACATCCCCATCGACTCCGCCCGTATGGACGCAGAGATGAACGGGATGGCTGATGCGCTCACGGCCATTGTCGCGCAGACGCAGCCGTTCACGGGGCCGATGGTGGTTGCGCCGGGAACCTTCGTCACGCCCGGCGTGGCGTTCTCGAACGACACCAACACCGGCATTTATCGCGATGCCGCGGATTCGCTGGGGTTTGCGGGCGGCGGGGTCAAGCAGGGCGCGATCAATACGAACGGCCTGCAACTGCGGGCAAACGGCAACGAAGCCAATCCGGCCATTCAGTTCGACAGCGCGAACAACGGCATCTTCTGGGTGCTGGGCGGTGGGCCGCGCTTCACGGCCGCAGGCGTCACTATTGGCCGCATCGAGGGCGGGTCCGATCTCCCCTCAACGGTTTCTCTGGTGACGCGCGTGGCGGGCGATGCCCGATATGTCTCCTACCCCAGCTTGGAAAACGGCTTCGAAATCCCGACTGGCGGGTCGTTCTCCACCCCCGCCATTCAGTTCGGCAACATCAACAACGGTATCTACTGGGAGCTCGGCTCCGGCCCCCGGTTTGCCGCTGGCGGCGGGACGATTGCCCGGCTCGACGGCGGAACATCGCTGGCGACCGCCGAAGCCATCGTGACCCGCCAATCGGGCGATGCTCGCTACTGCCTCGACACCACCTTGGCCGTTCGCACGCGCATGGCTGAGGGTTCGCCCAACCAGCTTGGGGTTGCCTGCCAGATGCGCATGGCAACCGGAACCGTGGCTCCCAACGACACAGTAGCCGGCTCGGCGCTCGTGTTCAGCAACGGCGACGGCTCGGTCACAGGCAGCGCCGGATCTGGCACGTGGCGCGCGCTCTGCATCATCGGCAGCGGCGGCGCGGGCGCGGCGCGCGTCGGCTCTTTCATGAGGATCACCTGATGGATTTCGAAATCAGCAACCCGCGCCATGTGGCGGCGGGCGTCATCGACGTGACGTGGAACCACCCGGATTTCGGCGTCATCCCCTACACCTGCGTCAACGGGTCGGGCGAAACCGAGATGCAAGCCATCTGGGACGCGATCCAGCGTGGCGAGTTCGGCCCGGTCGCGGGGGCCGCGTAATGGCGACCTATCGCGGCGTTAAGGGGACGCAGGTATTCGACAGCATCGGTGCCGCAGAGATGGCCATTCCGGGGTCGGCATGGTCTTCGATCGAGGTCTGGGAGTTCGACCAGACAATTGAGTTCGTCCGCGATCCGAACGGCACCGACCTGACGATGTATGACGGCAGCACGTGGCGGCGCGAGACGACCTATGCCGAAGCGGCGGCAGTGGCTGCAGCTGCGCTGGCCGCAGCTGGGACCATTGGGCCGGCAGCAGAAGCGGCGCAGGCCGCGGCTGCGTCTGCTGCGGCGTCTGCAGCGTCTGCGTCTGGCGCGGTCACGGGCATGACCAGCGCAAGCATTGACGGCGATATCATCTCGCTCGCGAACGGCGCCACCACGGCACAGAATATCACGGCAACGATTCCCAGCGCGCAGGCGCATATCGCGATCAACGTTGCGAACCGCCGCATTCAGTTCACCTGGCCGACAACAAACACCGCCGCCAACCCGACTGTTACGGTCGGCGCGGACGTTTTCACGCTGAAAAACCGCGATGGCAACGATCTGGCGGCGGGCGATCTGGTCGGCGGGCGGCGCTTCATCGCGGTCAATACGCACACGACGAACAAGATATTTCGCATCATGGACGCGGTTCAGCAGGCCGATATCAACGGGCTTGCTCCTAAACTCACGGCTCTGACCAACGCCAGCAACCAAGGCGATACTGCAACTCTGCGCACCTCGGCGGGCGGCACCGCTCAGGCGATCACCTGCACTTTCGAGAGCGGGCAGGCCGCCATGGCCTTGCAGCTTTACACGGCGCTTGAATTTACATGGACCACGACAAACACCGGTGCCGATCCTACGATCACGATTGGCGGCTTGGTCTACACCCTCAAAAATAATGCCGGAAACGCGCTGACCGCAGGCGATCTGAAAGGCGGCGTCCGCTATCGCGCGTGGCTGCAACACACGACGAACCGCACCCTGCGCATTATCGGCGCTGTGAATTTCGCTGAGATAAACGGCGCGGTGACTTTCGCTCTCGGGGATGCGCTTGAGGATGGATCGCGCGATCTTGTGACAATCACGCAAGACCCGACCGAGAGCGGCACGCCGGAAACGCGCTCTCTAATCCGCGTTGAGGATGATGGCCTGAATCTCAAGGCTTCATCTGGGATGCTGCAAGATATCTTTGCACGGGCCGAAACGGCGGGGCTTAGCGGGGGATCGTCAGCCGAGTTCTTCGGGGGGGTCGAATACCTGCCAGCCGCCGCCACGATGCTTGACCGGCGTGTCGCAGGCGTTACCCAGAAGGTTGGCGATGCCGGGATCGGGGCTGCTGCGCGCTACACCGATGCCGCCCACAATGGCGCTTGGACATGGCTATATGACAGGTGCTCCATCTGCATCGCGCTCGGCCAGTCGAACGGGCTGCAACCCATCATGTTCGGCCCGCTGGAATACGACGCCGCCAAGACGCCGGATCATGTGCTGATGCCGAATGACCAATCCGGCACGGCGGGGCAGGGAGGATTGCGCGGCTGGGACGGGCTGGTTCCGACCGTCTCATTCACGGCTCTGGTCCCTGCGGTCAGCAATGGCGCGCAGTCAACCGCAGAGGCATTCGCCAGCGCGGCCAATGCGCTTGATCCGCGAGGTGCGCAACTTTGGCTGGCAAGTGGCGAGAGCGTCGGAGGCGCTGGATTGAAGGGGACTAACGCAGCGTCTTGCATCTGGAAAACGACCGGCGAGGTCGTCGCTAACGCGCGCACGAACACGATCAACAAGGTCACGCAAATGATCTCGCTGTCACCTGTCGCGCCGTCGCAGATCGTGCTGATGCTGACGCATGGCGAGACGAACCGCCGCGATCCGATGGAGGAATACCGCGACGATCTGGTGGCTTACATGAACGATGTTGAGGCAGACCTTGCATTCACCGGCCTGCCGATCCTGTGGCTTGTGGATCAGGTCGGCGGTAACGCCATTGGCACGGGTGGAACCCCGAACGACAATGGCTCTGACTGGCCGTCGAAACGGGCACTGTTCGAAGCGTGCGAGATCAAGAATGCGGCGGATGGGAACTGCATCATGGTCGGCCCACGATACCACCTGCCATTCGGCACTGCGGCTGGCGGCGATGATGACGTAATCCATCACGGATATCATGAGCAAATCCGGCTGCGCGAGATGCACGCGGCGGCATATGTCGCGTGGGTTCGAGGCGTGGAATGGTATGCCCCCAAGCCCATTTCAGCGGTTCGCACAGGGCAAACCGTGGTTGTGTCCTATGACAGCATCACCCCGCTGGTGATTGATCCCGGCCTTGTCGGAGATGCGACCGAACCAAATTATGGGTTCTGGATCAATCAGGGCAGCGGGACGCTCATCACGAACGTCGAACAAGTTGGCCCCCGCTCGTTTCGCTTGACCCTTGACCGCGTTCCGCCTGCTGATGCGCGGGTTGCAATGACATGGCGTCGGCCTGTCCTGCCGGGGGAGACTGATACGCGCTATTCTGTCGGGGCTGGGTCGGTCCGTGAGGTGTGGTCGCAGGCCGGGCCGATCTCTGGCGATCCGATCTATCGCCCCATGATCTCCCTTCCCGTCGACATCACCACGGAGTGAAACATGCCGATCACCACAACCGCACAGACCGGCGTTGACATTTCCGGGGCAGCGCTGCCGGTCAAGCTGACAGTCCCAGAGAAACTCGCGACTATCGCGGGATTTGTCGGGGCTTGGTATACGCCGGAGTATTCGTCGGGATCTTGGCCTGCGAAATACGGGTCGGGCACAACGGCTGCGGTAAGTTCTGTCACGCCGACGAAGGCATTCAAAAATATCGGCGGCACGTCTACGCGCTGCGTCGAATTTACCGGCGTCAACACGTTGCAGGCGGCAGGCTCATTCACAAGCGGGATGAGCCTGAGTCTCGCGCTCAACATGGTCATTGAAACGGGTGCGGATCAATACATTCTGGGTGGTGGCGCTGGCTGGAACCTGAATTGGCGCAACTCCGATCGGATGCTGCGTTTCAACAGCACTGATCTGGCAGTCGTAGCCCCCGGAAACCGGGTCATTATCCTGTATCAAGGCGCGGCTGAATGCGCCGTCGAGGTGGATAATGTCATTATCGGGACGGTGCCCATGTCGGGCGCCCCGATCACATCTCTAGCGATCGGCAACCGCCAGACAAGCGATCAGACCGGGGGCCTCGTCGGCGCTGTTTATCGCTACGCCCTCTCGACCGCAGATCTGCGCGGAACGGATGATGAGGGGCTATTCCGCGAGATTATGACGAAATTCTGACGGGAATAAGGATCTCGCGCGCCTCCGCCGCCGCTGCAATCCACTGGCGGCGTTCATCGTCGCTGATTTTGTCCCACGGCGTCACGATGCCGGTGCTGTCGGGTTCTAGCTTCGCATGTGCCGCATAGATGCGTTTGGCAATGAACTCGTTTTCTTCGTTCGTGGTCAACTCGGTGGCCATGATTCCCCCATGAATCGCTTCTCAGCATGTGGGCGCGAGCGACGGAAACGCAACCCTTTCTGCCGTCCTTCGGGGCGGCTTTTTCTTTGCCCGGAGATGCCCGTGAATTGGTTCGAAAAACTGGATGAGGCCATTAGCTGGGCCATGACGCTGGCGCTTGGCTCCGTGGTGGGCGGCGTCGGCTGGCTGGTGCGCCGGCTGTTCACCAACCAGCAGGAAATCGCGGAGCTGAAATCGCAGACGGAGATGCTACGGGTGGAGTTCGCACGTCGCGACAGCCAGCGGGCCGAGGATCGAGAAGACTTGCAGGAGGTCAAAGCCTCGGTTCGGCGCATCGAAGACCGGTTGATGAGATGAACCATTGGGCGTGGTCCTGCCGCCTCAACGCGCTGCTGCTGGGCGACCCCAGCGAGCCGCTCTGCTCGCGCGTCTACGCCCTGCCGGATAGCTGCTTCCGCACAGCATACCTGCGCGCCATGGACCGCATCTTTGAGCGCGACCACTGCATGGCGATCCATGCCCGCTGGCTGATCCAGCGCATCCCCTAATCATCGGAGGCTGCAATGACAGTCGATCTGACGCTGGGCCACACCCAGCGAATAATCGCGGCTGCGCGAGACGCGGGCCTGACCACGCCGCAGACGGCCTATGTTCTGGCGACGGCCTATCACGAGACGGCGCACACGATGCAGCCAGTCCGCGAGGCCTATTACCTCGGTAGCAAGGCGGACGCCTACCGCAAGAAGCTGCGCTATTACCCGTGGTATGGCCGGGGCTTCGCCCAGCTCACATGGCAGTACAACTACCAGCGCGCGGGAAAGCAGATCGGGATCGACCTGATTGCCAACCCGGATGCTGCCATGGAACCCGACAACGCGGCCCGTGTCCTCGTCCTCGGAAGCCGTGACGGCTGGTTCACCGGCAAGAAGCTGTCCGACTACATCAACGCGTCCAAGACCGATTACACGGGCGCGCGCCGGATCATCAACGGCACGGACCGAGCCGCAGATATTGCGGCCATCGCGAAGGAATACGCGGCGGCGCTGGCTGCGGAATCGCCCGAGCGGCAGGTGCAATCCATCCTCGCCAGCCTCGGCCTCTACACCTCGAAAATCGACGGCATCTGGGGGCCTAAGTCACAGGCCGCTCTGGACGCATTCAACCTCGCGGCAGGTCGCATCGCCGCGCTTTCACCGGAGATCTGACATGACCTGTGCCAATCACGAATGCGCTCACTGTCATCCGCCCGCCCTTCGCGCCCGCCGCATGCCGAACATCCAGGCGCTGCGTTGCCAGCGAATTCCCGGCTCGTTCGTCCACCACGGCTGCGGCCTCTCGTTCATCTGCCCGTGTGGCTGCGGGGGCGAAAGCTACCTGCGCCGCGGTCCAGTCTGCTGCGGCCCGTCGTGGGACTTCTGCGGCTCACTCGACCGGCCAACCCTGTCCCCGTCGATCTACAACGTCGCGATGCCCTGCCAATGGCACGGCTTCCTGCGCGGCGGTGAATGGCAACCCTGCTAATGGAGAATGACATGCAAGCACTGTTCGAAGCGGCGACCCCGCACGTTCTGGAAATCGTGAGCATTGGCCTGACTGCCGTTATCGGCTGGGGCGCGGCCAAGGCCCGCCAGAAATGGGGCATCGAGATTGAATCGAAGCACCGGGACGCGCTGCACTCCGCGCTGATGACCGGCGCGCGACTGGCGATGGCGCGGCAACTGACCGGCGCGGCGGCTGTCGGTGTGGTCCTCGACTATGCCAAAAAGTCCGTGCCCGACGCGCTGGCCTATCTCAAGCCGGGGCTGGAAGTGCTCGACCTGCTGGCGGCGTCGAAGCTGAACGAGGCGCGCAAATGACCGGTTTGCTTGGCCTGATCCTCGCAGCCGCCGCGTGCTTCCCGACGCCGGAGATCCACGCGCAGCTTGGCGACAAATACGGCGAGGCCCGGCTTGCGGTCGGGCTGTCGCAATCCGGCAATATCCTCGAAATCTGGGCCGGTCCTAGCGGCTCATGGACGGCGCTTGTCACGCGCCCCGACGGCACGTCCTGCGTGGTCGATGTGGGGCAGGGGATGCAGGTCGTTACGCCGGGGGAGCCGGTCTAGCGGAACAAGATTCCCGATTCGTTTATGCTATGTCCGGGGCATCGGAACAACGTATCGGCTTGATGCGAAAGCGTTTCCGAACAAGTGTCAGGTATCTTCATGGCCCGCATGATTAGGCGAGCCCGCGCCGCGAGGCAATCGGCGCGCGATGCGACCTTCGGCCCCAAGGCGTGCGCAGATTTCCCGCGCAGATTTCCGGCCATGGCAGGTGGTCCAAGCGCCGCCTTCTGCGTATAAGGTCGGGGACCGCCCGCAAGGGCCAATCTACAGATGAACTTTCCGCTTCGGAGCTGCCGCCATGACCGACCCCACCACCATCGACCTTTCCAAGGATGCCGCTGCCCGTGCCGCCGTGGCGCTGGTCGAAAACGGGATGAAGCTGGGTCTGGGCACCGGCTCGACCGCCAAGGTCTTTGTCGACCGTCTGGCCGAGCGCGTCCATGCCGAGGGGATGGACCTGCGGATGGCCTCGACCTCGAAGGCGACGGCGGATCAGGCGCGGTCGCTGGGTTTGGTCGTCGAGGAACTGGACGAGTTGGGCTGGCTTGACCTGACCATCGACGGTGCCGATGAGGTCGACCCGGACCTGAGCCTGATCAAGGGCGGCGGCGCGGCGCATCTGCGCGAAAAGATCGTGGCCACCGCATCCGACCGGATGGTGGTCATCGCCGATCAGGGCAAGGTCGTGGACCGTCTGGGCAAGTTCAAGCTGCCGGTCGAGGTGATCCCCTTTGGCTGGGAATCGACCCGCACCCATATCCAGCGCGCGCTGGCCGAGCTGAACATGGCCGACCGCCCGGTGATCCGGCGCGAGCGCGACGGCCAGCCGATCCGCACCGATGAGAACAATTACATCCTCGATCTCGCGCTTGAGGAAATCCACGATGCCGCGGCGCTGGCAAGCGCACTGTCGGCGATCGCGGGGGTGGTTGAACATGGCCTATTCCTGAATATCTGCAATCTTGCCATCATCGGCCGTCCCGACGGCTCGGTGGTCGAGTTGCGCAGAGAGGATCTGGAATGACATTCGATTACGATCTTTTCGTGATCGGCGGCGGATCGGGCGGGGTGCGGGCCGCGCGGATCGCGGCCAGCGAATACCATGCCCGCGTCGGTCTGGCCGAGGAAAGCCGCATGGGCGGCACCTGCGTCATCCGCGGTTGCGTGCCGAAAAAGCTGATGATCTTTGCCTCGCAGGCAGGGGCCTTGGCGCATGAGGCGCGCGGCTATGGCTGGACCAGCGCCGACGCCGGTCCCTTCGATTGGCTGATGTTCCGCCACAAGCTGGATGCCGAACTGACCCGGCTGGAAGGCGCCTATACCGGCGGTCTGGTCGCGGCGGGGGTGGACATCCACAAGCAGCGCGCCCACCTGCACGACGCCCACACGGTCGAGCTGGCCGATGGCCGCCGCGTGACGGCCAAGCACATCCTGATCGCCGCCGGTGGTCGTCCGCAGCTTCCCGGCATCGAGGGCGAAGAACTGGGCATGATCTCGGACGACCTTTTCCTGATGGAGAAGGTGCCGGGGCGCGTGCTGGTCGTGGGCGGCGGCTTCATCGCCTGCGAATTCGCTACCATCTTGCAGGGATTGGGCGCGCATACCACGCTAAGCTATCGCGGCGATGCCGTGCTGCGCGGCTTTGACGGTGACATGCGCCGCAATGCCACCGAGCAGCTGCGCGTGATCGGCGTCGAATTGCGGCTGCCATCCACCCCGACCAAGCTGGAAAAGCAGGACGGCGGCATCCTTGTCACCTTTGACGATGGCGCGACCGACCAATATGACGCGGTGATGTTTGCCACCGGCCGCGCACCCCATACCAAGGGTCTGGGGCTGGAGCAGGCAGGCGTCAAGCTGGGCCAAAAGGGCGAGGTCGTCGTCGACGAATGGTCGCAAAGCTCGGTTCCCTCGATCTTTGCCGTGGGCGATGTCACCGACCGGGTGAACCTGACCCCGGTGGCGATCCGCGAAGGCCACAGCTTTGCCGACACCGTCTTTGGTGCGAAACCCCGCAAGGTCGATCACCGGCTTTACGGCGCGGCGGTCTATATCCGCCCGCATGAGGTGGCCTCGATCGGTCTGACCGAGGAGGAAGCCGCCGCACAGGGCCCGCATGAGGTCTATGAGGCCAGCTTCCGCCCGATGCGCTCGCTTTTCGCGGGTTCGGATGCGCGGGCGGTGATGAAGCTGCTGGTCGATGCGGGAACCCACAAGGTCACCGGCTGTCACATCTTTGGCCCCGAGGCCGGAGAGATGATCCAGCTGGTCGCCATCCCGATGGGCATGGGCGCGACCAAGGCCGATTTCGACGCGGCCATCGCCGTGCATCCGACCCTGGCCGAAGAATTGGTGACGATGCGTCGCCCCACCCGGCATATCGGCGGGGCACATCCTGACAAAACCGTTGGTTCGGCTTGATTTTCGCCGCTTCGGTACCAGTTAACCCCTGAGACACGAACAGCAGACGAGGCAAGAGACGATGGCGGGACAAGGCCCTTGGGGCGGTGGAGGAGATGACGGCAAGGGTGGCAAGGAGCCGCCCCAAGGGGGCCAGCGCCCCTGGGGCAATGCCGGAGGCAACCGGGACGACGATCCACGCGGCCCGCGCCGCGGCGAACAGGTCAATGAAATCGAGGATCTGGTACGCAAGGGCCAGGACCGGCTGCGCGTCCTGATGGGCGGCAAGGGGCCTGGCGGCCCGCGCGGCAACGGTCCCCGGCGTTCGTCGCAGGGTCCGCAAATGACCCGTGGCACCTGGGGGCTTGTCGCGCTGGGCGCGGTGGCCTTCTGGGCCTTCATGTCCTTCTACACCGTCAACCCCGAGGAACGCTCGGTCGAGCTGCTGTTTGGCCGTCCTTTCGCCACCGGCGAAGAGGGCCTGAATTTCGCGCCATGGCCGGTTGTCCGCGCCGAGGTCGTCTCGGTCTCGGGCGAACGCACCACCGAAATCGGCACCGGTCGCGCTGGGCCGCTGGATAGCGGGCTGATGCTGACCCGCGACCAGAACATCGTCGACATGGCCTATCAGGTGGTCTGGAACATCTCGGACCCGGAAAAATACCTGTTCAACCTGGCCGACCCCGAAGACACCATCCGCGCCGTCGCCGAATCCGCCATGCGCGACATCGTTGCCCGTTCGGAACTCGCCCCGATCCTGAACCGCGATCGCGGCACCATCGGTGAGGATCTGAAGCTTTCGGTGCAAAGCACGCTTGATGCCTATGAGGCCGGGATCAATGTTGTTCGCGTCAACCTTGACCGCGCCGACCCCCCGCGCGAGGTGATCGACAGCTTCCGCGAAGTGCAGGCCGCCCAGCAGGAACGCGACCGCCTTGAAAAAGAAGCCGACGCCTATGCCAACCGGGTGCTGGCCAATGCCCGTGGTGAAGCCGCTGCCGTGATCGAACGCGCCGAAGGTTATCGCGCGGAAGCCGTGAACACCGCACAGGGTGAGGCCTCGCGCTTCAACGCGGTCTATGACGAATACGTCAAGGCCCCCGAGGTGACGCGCCGCCGCATGTATATGGAGACGATGGAAAAAGTTCTGGGTCAGGCCAACAAGGTCATCCTTGACGGCGATGCCGGTCAGGGTGTCGTGCCCTATCTGCCGTTGGATCAACTGCGCAGCAATCCCGCAGCTGCCGACAAATCCGCCACCTCGTCCAGCACCGGGGGGAACCAGTGATGAACCGTACACTCTCAATTCTGGTCCTGCCCTTCCTTGCCGTCGCGGCCGTGCTGGTCACTGCCTCGCTGTATATTGTCGATGTGCGGGAAAAGGCGCTGGTCATGCGCTTCGGCGAAGTGGTCGATGTGCGCGAAAATCCCGGTATGGGTCTGAAGGTCCCCTTCATCGACCAGGTGGTGCGCTATGACGCCCGCATCCTTGGCATCCCGACCCCGCCGATGGAGGTCACGCCGCTGGATGATCGCCGTTTGGTCGTCGATGCCTTTGCCCGCTGGCAGATCACCGATGTGGTGCAGTTCCGCCGCGCCACGGCTGCCGGTGGCATCCAGTTCGCCCAGCAGCGTCTGGCCGATATCGTGACCAACGCCATCCGTCAGGTGCTGGGCTCGGTGCCCTCGACCACGGTGCTGTCGGATGACCGGACGCCGCTGATGAACCAGATCCGCGACTTGGCGCGTGAAAACGCCAAGGATCTGGGTGTGCGCGTCATCGACGTGCGCCTGACCCGCACCGATCTGCCGGAGCAGAACCTGACCGCGACCTATGCCCGGATGCGCGCCGAGCGTGAACGTGAGGCCGCCGATGAGATCGCCCGCGGTGGCGAGGCCGCGCAGCGCGTCCGCGCCGCTGCCGACCGGACCGTGGTCGAGCTGACCTCGGAAGCCCGCAAGAAGGCCGAGATCGTCCGCGGTGAGGCCGATGCCCGTCGGAACTCGATCTATGCCGAGGCATTTGGCCGCGACCCCGAGTTCTTTGCCTTCACCCGTTCGATGACCTCGTATGAGCGTTCGCTGAAGGGCGAGAACAGCTCGCTGGTGATCAAGCCCGAGGGCCAGTTCTTCGACTATCTGCGCAATGACGGCGCGGATCGGGCGAACCCCGTTCCGGTCGCTCCGGTCCCGGCAGCAGCCGAACCTTCGAGCGATGAGCCGCTGGCCCCCGAAGTGACCGACCGCGAGGGCACGCCACTGGGCGAAAAGGCGGGTGTCAAGCTGACGCCGCTGCCGGAATCGCTGGCACCGCCGCCGCAGCAGGAAAGCATCGTCCCGGCCGCTCCTCCGGCGAACTGAGACGGTTACAGATCAGGGAAAGGGCAGGGCGCAGGTCCTGCCCTTTTTCGTTCAGCCGGGTTCGTGCAGCGGATCGTCCGTCTGAGCCGCGCGCGATTTCGGGGCAAAGGCCAGCGCCAGCGGCGTCCAAGACAGCGGCCCGGATTGGGTCTGGACCGGCGCTTCCTCGATATCGACGCTATGGGTGCCGGTCTGCGCGCCATCCAGCCGCATCATGCCGGTGACCGGGGCGACATCGTCGTAATCGCGGCCAAAGCCGATATCGATATGATCGCCAAGCGCGAAACAGGCATTGGTCGGGTCGTAATCGATCCAGCCCGCATCCGCCCCGCACCAGGCCCGGACCCAGGCGTGGCTGGCATCCGCGCCGACCAGACGCGGCTGGCCGGGTGGCGGCAGCGTGCGCAGATAGCCGCCCACATAGGCCGCCGGAATGTTCAGGCTGCGCAGGCCCGCCAGCATGATCTGCGCGAAATCCTGACAGACCCCGCGCCGCAGGTCGAAAGCCTCGGCCGGGGGGGTGTTCACATCCGTGGCCTTGGCGTCAAAGCGCATATGGGCATGCAGCGCCAACCCCAGTTTTTCCAGCGCCTCGCGCGCCGTCTCGGCCCCGGCGGTTGCCTTGCGGGCAAAACCGGCGATCGCGGGGATGCGGGGGATGCGCGGCGTCGGCACTAGAAAATGATGCGGAGAGGCCGCATCCAGCCCGCGATGCCCGGCGATTTCCGCCGCAAGCCGGGTCAGGGGCGTCGAGATGTCCAGCCCGATTTCATGCGCGACGCGGCGGACATCGGCCTCGAGTATCAGTTCCAACTCGGTGATGCCGGGGGGCATGACCAGCTCGATCACCCGCGTGCCAAAGAAATCGACGAATTCGCGCGTCTCAACGGGATCGGGGTCGATGCGGATCGCGGCATCCAGCACCGATTGCCTGCCGGGAATGGTCGCGGGCAGGATGCGAAACAGCTGCCGCCCCGATCCGGCGGGCCGTTCAAAGGCGTATTGAAACGCGATCTGCATCCGATAGCTGGTCACCGCAGATAGGCCTCGGTCAGAAGGGTGGACAGGTCGGCAATGCGGGTGCCAAGCGCATCCAAAGCCTCGCCGTCAAGGGATTCGGGGGTCTCGGTCGCAACCTCGGTTTGGCAGCGCAGTACCGCGCGGCCAAGGGCAGAGTATTCGCCCTGCTCGACGCCCCCCGGCAGCTCCGAGACCTGCGCCATCATCTGGTCGATCTGATGCCGGACCGAGCGCGGGTTCATCGGGTCCAGCACCAGAAGGTCGATCACCGTCTCGCGCGAGGTCGATATGGCGAAGCGCTGGCGATGGGTCAGCACGCTGTCGCCCAGTTCCACGCACAGGTCCAGCGCGCCAT
Source organism: Paracoccus sp. PAR01 (assembly GCF_014851995.1). Taxonomy (NCBI): domain Bacteria; kingdom Pseudomonadati; phylum Pseudomonadota; class Alphaproteobacteria; order Rhodobacterales; family Paracoccaceae; genus Paracoccus; species Paracoccus sp. PAR01. Next base: position 27,651 of record NZ_JACVAW010000017.1, on the reverse strand, counting down.
GCGGCGCGTCCGGCTGGGCAAGTGCGGCGACGATGCCGGTGGTTCCCAGTGCGCGCTCATGCAGTCGCCCCAGCGTCAGAAAGCGCCAGCCATAGAAGCGATACATGTTTTCATGGACCAGACCGGAAAAGCCCGCGATCTTGCGCAGGATCGCCGACAGCGCGCGTGCCGCGTCATCGCCCGGCGCGACCCGCCCGGCCATCTGCCGCGCGGTTTTTTCCAGATCGGACAGCGCCGACCAACCATCGGTCGAGAAACGGTCGCGCACCTGACCGGCGCTGGCGACGGCGGCGGACAGCGTGTCGATCAGCCCCTTGGGGATCGGCGCACCGGGCTCCAGCCCATAGGTTTTCAGCAGCTTGTCCAGCGCGGCCTGCAGCGGTTCCGCGCCGCGCCCGCTTTCGGCCTCGCGGATGTGGCGGGCGCGCAGGATGCGGGTGATCTGTTCGGTCCGCTCGACATAGCGGCCCATCCAGAACAGGTTGTCCGCCGCGCGCGAGGGCAGGGTGGATGGCGCACTGCGCCGATAGGGCCCCCCCCGCGAGGGCGCCATGGTGATGGCCGGAACCTCGTTGTCGCTGACGATCCAGACATCCGCCGCCGCACCGCCGCGCTGCATCGCCAGCGCGGTCGGATCGTCGGTCGCCCCAATGCGGGCAAAACCGCCGGGCATGACCTGCCAGCCATCCGCCGTTCGGGCCAGAAACACCCGCAGGCTAAGCGGGCGCGGCACGATCCGCCCTTCGATCAGCGCGGGCGTGGTGGACAGGCTGACGGTTTCCTGCGCGACCAGATCCGGGCCTTCCTCGGTCAGACGGCGCTGCAACTCGGCGGGGTCAAGGCTGGCGGCCAGTATCGGGGCCGGGTCGCTGTCAAAGGGCAGGCCAGTATCCAGCGCGCGGCTTAGCGCCATGCGTTCGGGCGCGGCCATGATCGCCTGATGCTCGGCCTGCGCGCCCAGCCACCATGTCGCGATATTGGGCATCGCCAGCGACTGGCCGGTCAGGATCGGTGCAAGCTTCGGCAGAAAGGCCATCATCGCTCGCGCTTCCAGCACGCCCGATCCCAGCGCGTTCAGCATGTTCAGCCCGCCGCTGCGCAGGGCCGAGACCATGCCGGGCGTCCCGATCCGCGAGGCCGGGTTCAGCTCCAGCGGGTCGACATAATCGCCATCCATGCGTCGCCACAGCAGGTCGATGGGTCGCAATCCGGACACGGTGCGCACCATCAGCCGCCCGTTCTCGACCACCAGATCGTCGCCTTGGACCAGCATGAAGCCCAGATAGCGCGCGATCCATGCCTGCTCGAAATAGGTCTCGTTCCACGGGCCGGGGGTCAGGATGGCGATGCGTGCGTCATGGTCGTCGCGCGCCGCCATCAGCCGGTCGCGGAAATCGCGAAAGAAGCCCGCCAGCCGGTGGACATTTTGCAGGCTGAACAGATCGGCGAATGCGCGCGAGGTGGCGACGCGGTTCTCCAGCGCATAGCCCGCGCCCGAAGGCGCCTGCGTGCGGTCCGACAGTACCCACCATTTGCCATGCGGGCCGCGCCCGATCTCGAAGGCGATGAAATGCAGGTAATGGCCCATGCGCGGGCGCACCCCCACCATCGGGCGCAGCCATTGCGGGTTCGAGGCCACCAGCGCCGGCGGCAGATGCCCCCCGGCGACCAGTTGGTTCGGGCCGTACAGATCGGCCATCACCGCTTCCAGCAGTTCGGCGCGCTGGATCAGACCGGCACTGATCTGGTCCCAATCGGCCTCTGCCATCAGCACCGGGACATGGCTCAGCGGCCAAGGCCGCTCAATCGAGGTGCCGCTGCCATATTGGCGGTAGAACACCCCCGAATCCCGCAGATAATGGTTCGCCCGTGCCAAGGATCGCGCCAGCATGTCCGGCGGCTGGCGTTCCAGATGCTCCAGCAACGGCTGCCAGATCGTGCGGATGCGGCCATCGGGGCCCAGCATTTCGTCGGGGACGCCGGGCAGGGGCGCATAGGTATCAATCCCCAACGCGGCGCGGCGGGGCTCGGCGGGTCGGGCGTCAGAGCCGGCGGGTTCCATGGGCCGGACTACAGGCCCACGGGCCGCCGCAGGTCAAGGGTCATGGGAAATTCCGCAGATATTTGCTCGGACTGTGGCTGGAAGGCGAAACCGGCGCTGTGGCCATTGGGCTGGAAACGGGCAAGGCGGCGGGCCTCGGCCTCATTGCCGTTGACCGGGAAGGTATCATAGCTGCGTCCACCGGGGTGGGCGACGTGATATGTGCAGCCGCCAAGGGCGCGGCCAGACCATGTGTCCCAGACATCGAAGGTCAGCGGTGCATCGACGCGCAGGACGGGATGGATGGCCGAGGCCGGTTGCCATGCCTTGTAGCGCAGTCCGGCGACGGCTTCGCCCCCGCCCACGGGTTGCAGGGGCAGGCGGCGGCCATTGCACAACACCTGATAACGGCTGGGATCGGCGGTGGTCAGCTTGACCTGCAACCGCTCGGTCGAGCTGTCGGTATAGCGCACCGTGCCGCCGATCGCGCCGGTCTCGCCCAAGACGTGCCACGGTTCCAGTGCCTGTCGCAGTTCCAGATGCGTGCCCTCAAGCTCGACCTCGCCGCAGAAGGGGAAGCGGAATTCGCGGCTGGCCTCGAACCAGCTTTCGTCAAAGGCGAAGCCGTGCTGGCGCAGATCGGCCAGCACGTCGCGGAAATCCTGCCACAGGTAATGGGGCAGCATGAAGCGGTCATGCAAAGCCGTGCCCCAGCGGGTCAGATTGCCCTTGGCCGGGCTGGCCCAGAAGCGCGCGATCAGCGCCCGGATCAGCAATTGCTGGGCAAGGCTCATGCGGGCATCTGGCGGCATCTCGAAGCTGCGGAACTCGATCAGGCCCAGTCGCCCGGTAGGGCCGTCCGGGGAGTAAAGCTTGTCGATGCAGATCTCGGCGCGATGGGTATTGCCGGTGACATCAGTCAGCATATTGCGCAGCAGGCGATCCACCAGCCAAGGCTGGGGCGGCATCCCTTCGCCGGGGGCGGGGATCTGGGCCAGCGCGATTTCCAGCTCATACAGCGCGTCGTGGCGGGCCTCGTCGATGCGCGGGGCCTGAGATGTAGGACCGATGAACAGGCCCGAGAACAGGTAGCTGAGCGAGGGGTGCCGGTTCCAATGCAGGATCAGGCTGGCCAGCAGGTCGGGGCGGCGCAGGAACGGGCTGTCCATCGTGGTCTGGCCGCCAACGACGACATGGTTGCCGCCGCCCGTGCCGGTATGCTTGCCGTCGATCATGAACTTGTCCGCGCCAAGGCGGCACAGGCGGGCCTCGTCATAGACCGCCGTGGTGATGTCGACGCAATCGTTCCAGTCATGGGCGGGGTGGATGTTCACCTCGATCACGCCGGGATCGGGGGCGACGCGGATCACGTTCAGGCGCGGATCATGCGGGGGCGCATAGCCCTCGATATGGATCTTCAGGCCCAGACGCAGGGCGGCGGCCTCGGCGGCGTGCAGGAGGTCCAGATAGTCTTCGAGCATGGTCACCGGCGGCATGAAGACGCAAAGCCGCCCCTCGCGCGGTTCGACCGACAAGGCGGTGCGGACGAAGCCCTCGATCTCGGTCGCGTTCTGGGCATGCTGGGCCTGCTGCGGGGCCGAGGGGGTGAAGCTGGCCCTTGGCTGCGCCTTGCGGGCCGGGTCGATCTGGTCCGGGGGCAGCAGGTCGGGCCGGTCGATGGTCGGGTCCATCGGATTCACGTAAGGGTATTGCGCGGGCGTCAGGTAAGGCAGCCCGTCCAGCGGCAGGCGGTAGCCCACGGCACTGTCGCCGGGGACAAGGAACATCTTGCCACGCCGCAAGCGCCATGCCTCGGAATGCCATTTCCGCTTGCCTGCGCGGCCCTGCCACGGCTGCACCGGCAGGACGAAACCCACGGGATCGGTCAGGCCGCGATTGAAGACGGTGGCCAGCCGGTGGCGTTCCTCGGGGTCTTTCAGCTTCGAATTCTCGGGGGTGACGTTTTCGGGCAGGTTCGCCTCGCGCAGCAGCCATTCCGCAGGGTCCTCATAGGCGGGCATGACATTGCCCTGCGGCACGCCCAGTTCGGCGGCGATCTCGTGCAGCAGGTCCTGCGATTGCAGGGGCGTGGCCTGCTGGTCCTTGCCCTCGGCGGCGATCAGGTCGGGGTTTTGCCAGATCGGCTGGCCGTCGCGCCGCCAGTAAAGCGAGAAGGTCCAGCGCGGCAGGCTTTCACCCGGATACCACTTGCCCTGACCGTAATGCAGAAAGCCCCCCGGCGCGAAGCGGGTGCGCAGGCGCCGGATCAGCTGATCGGCCAGTTCGCGTTTCTGGGGCCCGACGGCGGCAGTGTTCCACTCGTCGCTTTCGAAATCGTCGATGGACACGAAGGTCGGCTCGCCGCCCATGGTCAGGCGCACATCGCCATCGGTCAGGGTCTGATCAACCTTGTGGCCAAGCGCGTTCAGATCGTCCCATGCCGCGTCGCTGAAGGGCTTGGTGATGCGGGGATGTTCGGCCACGCGTCGGATCTGCATGTCAAAATCGAACTCGGTGACCGCTTGCCCGTAGAAACCGCCGCTGATTGGCGCGGCATTGCGGTAATGCGGGGTCGCCGCCAGCGGGATATGGCTTTCCCCGGTCAGCAGCCCCGAGGTCGGGTCCAGCCCGATCCAGCCCGCGCCGGGGATATAGACCTCGGCCCAGGCGTGCAGGTCGGTGAAGTCGTGATCCGTCCCCGACGGCCCGTCCAGTGCCTTGAGGTCGGGTTTGAGCTGGATCAGGTAGCCCGAGACGAAACGCGCGGCAAAGCCCAGATGGCGCAGGGCCTGCACCAGAAGCCAGCTTGAATCCCGGCACGAGCCGCTGGCAAGGCCCAGCGTCTGTTCGGGTTCTTGCACGCCCGGCTCCATGCGGATGGTGTAATTCACCAGTTGCGAGATGCGGGCGTTCAGCCAGACGATGAAATCGGTGGTGCGCTGCGGCTCGCGCGGCACCGTGTCCAGAAATTTTTGCAGCAGCGGCCCGGCGGGCTCGGGCTGGCGATAGATCGACAGGTCATCGACCAGATCGGCGGGGTAGTCGAAGGGCCAGTTCTCGGCGCTGTCCTCGGTGAAAAAATCGAAGGGGTTCCAGACGGTCATGTCGGCGACCAGATCGACCTCGATCTTCAATTCGCGCACCGGCTCGGGAAAGACGAAGCGCGCCAGCCAGTTGCCGAAGGGGTCAAGCTGGTGGTTCACGAAGTGCCCGCCGGGGCTGACCTTCAGCGCGTGGGAAATGACGCGGGTGCGCGAATAGGGCGCAGGGCGCAGCCGGATGATCTGCGGGCCAAGGATGACGGGCCGGTCGTATTTGTAATGCGTCAGGTGATAGATGCTGGCCTTGATCGACATGGTCCGTCCACTTCCTGTTGCCCTTTGGGAATTGCTAGCAGTCGGCAACGGGGCAAGGGAACGCCTGCCGGTCCTTGTCGTGACCGGCATTCGTGAGTGTGACCAAAAAGCGGGCAGGTGGTCCGGCGTTATTCGGGCCGGGTGGGTTCCTGTCGGATCAGGTCGGGCGCGGGGGGCAGGCTGGCCAGCCGGACCTCATCCTCGGAAATCTCGCGTTGCCATTCGCGCCAGATCGAGACCAGCAGCGCCATCAGAACCGGGCCGACGAACAGTCCGACGATGCCCAGCGTCTTCACGCCGCCGATCAGGCCAAAGAAGGTCGGAAGGAAGGGCAGCTTGACCGGGCCGCCGACCAGCATCGGGCGGATGGTCTTGTCGACCACGAACAGCTCACAGGTGCCCCAGATGAACAGCGCGATGCCGGCAAAGGGTGAGCCGCTGGCAACCATGTAGACCGAGACCAGCGTGAAGCACAGCGGCGCGCCGCCGGGGATCAGCGCCATGAAGCCGGTGATGACGCCGAATGTCACCGGCGAGGGCACGCCCGCGATCCAATAGGCGATGCCCAGAATGACGCCCTCGCCAATGGCGATCAGGGTCATGCCGGTCACGGTGGAGCTGATTGTGGCGGGGACGACGCGGGACAGGCGGTCCCAGCGGTCGGGCAGGATACGGGCTCCGACGCGGTCCAGTTGCGCCACCATCCGGTCGCCGTCGCGATACAGCACGAACAGCGTGATCAGCATGAACAGCAGCGTCAGCGCCAGATGAAAGGCCAGCGAGCCCGCCGTCAGCGCGCCGCGATAGATCGTCCCGATGTTCGATCCGGAAATCGCCTGCACGATCTCACTGATGCCGCCGGGATGGCCGATATAGGTGCGCCATTGCTCATCCAGCCATGTGCCGACCTGAGGCAGGTCGACCATCCATGCCGGTGTTGGCGCGCCCGAGGCATTCACGAAGATAGCCCAGTTGATCCATTCCCGCAGCTCGCGGAAGGCGTAGACCAGCGCCATGGCGATCGGGATGACAAGGAAGCAGACAAGGATCAGCACCATCCCCGTTGCGGTCAGCGTCCGGCCAAGGCCCAGCTGATGCACGCCGCGTTCGCGCAAGGGCCAGCTGGCCAGCGCGATCACAGCTGCCGCCAGAACCGGGACCAGAAAGCCATGAAAGAAATAGACCGAGGCCAGCACGATCCCCAAAAGCAGCCAGCGTGCCGCTGAAATATTGGTCAGAAGCGGCTGGCGATGCGGGCGCAGGCCCGTCGCGCGGACCGCTGCGGCGGCCTTGCTGGTCTTGCGGTCGGTTGCCTCGGCTGTGCTCATCATTCTCGTCCGGTATGCGCGGGCTCACATCATAACAGATCGCCCGGCGCTGCAAGCAGGGAATGCCCACTGCCGGATCACCATTTCCGTCAAATGCGTGGTGCTGACGCGGTTGTCAGGCGGGCCGCGCCGTTGCCAGCGCCAACCCGTCCACGACGGCGGTGAAGGCCTCGGATCGTTCCAGCCCGGCCTGTGGGCACAGATCCTGCGCGGCGCGGCTGACCAGTTCCATCAGGCTGGAGCCGCCGACCAGCACGACGCTTTCGATCTGATCCGGGGTGACTCCGGCCATGTCCAGCGTCTCGCGCGCGGCTTGGGTCAGGTCGTCGCGATATTGCGCCAAGGCGTCGTGCAATGACGTCGGGGTGACGGCGCGGGTCAGGCCCGGTTCAATGAAGCCCATGCGGATGCCGGCATCATTGCTGCCGCCATTCGCGGCGATCTTGCCGCGTTCAACGGCGAAGGCCAGTTCATGGCCCAGTTCCTCGTCCAGCACGGTGACCAGCCGCGACATGGCGGCGCGGTCCACCGCCAGTTTCGCCATGTTCTGCGCCATGCGTCGGGTCTCGGGCGTGTAAAGAAAGGGGATGCGCGCCCAAGTTGCCAGTTCCGAATAGACGGCGTTCGGGACCGGCAGCAGGCCTTCGCCCATCTCGCGGCGAAGTTCGCTGCCATGACCAAGGGCGGGCATGGCATGGGTCATCGACACGGCATGGTCGAAATCGGTGCCGCCCAGACGGATGCCGTGATTGGCAAGGATGCGGGCGCCGGTCGCCTCGCTGCGATAGACCGAGAAGTCCGAGGTGCCGCCGCCGATATCGACGATCAGCCCCAGCCCGCCAGCCCGGCCCAGCCCATGCGAGGCCAGCGCGGCCGCCTCGGGTTCGACCAGAAAGGACACCTCATCGAAACCCGCGGCGTGATAGCAGGCACGCAGATCGTCCTCGGCCTGCGCGTCGCGTTCGGGGGCGTTGCTGTGGAAATGGACGGGGCGACCCGACAGGGCACGGGTGAAGCGCTGGCCGGTTGCGGTCTCGGCGCGGGATTTCACCTCGCGCAGGAAATCGGCGACAATATCCGCGATCGAACGGCGTTTGCCGCCGATCAGCCGGGTCTCATGGACCAGCGAGGTGCCCAGCACGCTTTTCAGCGCCCGCATGTAGCGGCCGTCATCGCCTTCGATCAGCGCCTCGGCTGCGGCGGCGCCGATCCGCATCGACCCGCCCCGCGTGGGAAAGAAGACGGCGGTGGGCAGGGTGTCCGCGCCATGCTCGATCGGGATGCGGCGCACCTGGCCGTCCTGCAGGATCGCCGCCGCGCTGTTCGACGTGCCGAAATCGATGGCAAGGATATCGTCAGCCATGTCCTGTCCCTTTTCCGCGAAGAGCCGAGGCTGATAGCGGCAAAGCGCCGATCGCACAAGCGGATGATGGGCAAGCTCGCGTCATGCGTGTTTGTCATTTGACCTTGGGGGGCAGATGGGCAAGCCTCCGCGCCGACCGCTGACCCATTCGCAGGAGAGATGCCTTGTCCCTGTCCCGTCGCCGCTTCCTTGCCAGCACCGCCGCCGCGGCGGGTGTGGCCGTCCTGCATCCTTATGCCGCGCGGGCGCAGGGGGGGCAGGCGCATCTGCGCATCCTGTCCACGACCGACCTGCATTGCCACATCTATCCCTATGACTATTACGCCGACAAACCGAATGACACGGTCGGCCTGTCGCGCACCGCCAGCCTGATCGAGGCCATCCGGGCCGAGGCCGGAAACTCGATCCTTGTCGACAATGGCGATTACCTGCAGGGCAATCCGCTGGGCGATTACATGGCCTACAAGAAGGGCATGAAGGATGGCGACACACATCCGGTCATTGCGGCGATGAACACGCTGGAATTCGACGCCGGAACCGTGGGCAACCACGAGTTCAACTATGGCATGGAGTTCCTTGAACATGCGACGAAAACCACGACGCGGCCGATCACCTGCGCGAATTTCGCCCGCAAGCTGGGCACCAAGCCCGAGGATGACGTGCTGGTGTTTCAGCCCTTCACCATCCTTGAGCGTCAGTTGAAGGACGGGGCCGGGCGCGAGCATCCGATCCGCATCGGTCTGATCGGCTTCGTGCCGCCCCAGATCATGCAATGGGATGCCGGACATCTGGCGGGCAAATATGAGACTCGCGACATTCTCGAGGCCGCTCGCGCATGGGTTCCGGAACTGCGGCAGGGGGCGGATATCGTCATTGCGCTGGCCCATTCCGGCCTGTCCACCGATCCCGCCACGCCGGGGATGGAGAACGCCTCCTATCACTTGGCCGATATCGAGGGGATCGACGCCATCGTCATGGGTCATGCCCACGGCGTCTGGCCGTCGAAGGATTACGAAGGCGAGGGGCTGGACCCGGCGACCGGGCGGATCAAGGGTGTGCCTGCGGTCATGGCGGGGTTCTGGGGCTCGCATATGGGGCTGATCGATCTGGCGCTGGAGCATGACGGCAGGGGGTGGAAGGTTGTCGACGGCATGTCCGAGGCGCGGCCGATCTATCACCGGACCGAGGATCGCAAGACCGAGGCACTGGTGGGCGATTATGCCCCGGCTCTGGCTGCCGCCAAGCTAGGGCACGAGGCGACGCTGGAATACGTCCGGGCCGAGGTCGGCCAGACCGATGCGCCCCTATACAGCTATTTCGCGCAGGTGGCGGATGATCCGTCCGTGCAGATCGTGTCGCTGGCCCAGACCTGGTATGCGCGGCAATTGCTGAAGGGCACCCCGCATGAGGGGCTGCCGCTGCTATCCGCCGCAGCACCCTTCAAGGCGGGCGGGCGGGGTGGCCCGGATTACTATACCGACGTGCCCAAAGGCCCGGTGGCGATCAAGAATGTCGCGGACCTGTATCTGTATCCCAATACGCTGCAGGTGGTGAAGGTGACGGGTGCGCAGTTGAAGGACTGGATTGAGCGTTCCGCCGGGCAGTTCAACCAGATCGCGCCGGGGGCCAAGGACGTGGCCCTGCTGAACCCCGATTTCCGTTCCTACAATTTCGACGTGATCGACGGGGTGACCTATCATATCGACCTGTCGCAACCGTCGAAATTCGGCGTCGAAAAGGGTGAGGTGGTGAACGCGGACGCCAATCGCATCAGTGACCTGAAGTTTGACGGGAAAGCGGTTGATCCCGCGCAGGAATTCCTGATCGCGACCAATAATTACCGCGCCTCGGGTGGTGGTGAGTTTCCGGGGGCGGATGGCTCGACCGTGATCCTTGCCGCGCCGGATACCAATCGCGACGTGCTGGTGCGCTATATCGTCGAGCAGGGCACGATCTCGCCCTCGGCCGATGCGAACTGGCGCTTTGCCCCGGTCGAGGGGGCCACGGCGGTATTCGAGACCGGCCCCAAGGCGCGCGATTATCTGGACCGCATGCGTGAGCGCGGGCTGAAGCTTGAGGAAGCCGGTGAGGGCGAAGGCGGCTTCCTGCGTCTTCGGCTGACGCTTTAGGCGCTGGGCGGGGCGACCCGCCCATTTTCCGCTTGCGGGCGGTAAAAATATGGAATAATTGCTGACCTATATGGCGGTGAGCTAATTCCATTGCGCAAACCTGCCATGCAAACGCAATTTTTCGAACGGTGCGGTGTTTCAATCGCGCCGAGGGTCGGTTATGCGCGCCCGGTGCGCATCGTCCGCGATGACCGCACCACCCCTCGAAAATGCGGACAAGAATGAATGACTGACCAATCCATTGGCTCGCCCGCTGCGGCGCGCAGCAAGACGCCTGTCAATTCGCCGGCGCAGGTCCTGCTTGCCAGCCTGATCGGCACGACCATCGAATTCTTCGATTTCTACGTCTATGCCACCGCTGCCGTGCTGGTTTTCCCGGCGCTGTTCTTCCCGGCCAGCGATCCGACCACGGCGCTACTGGCATCCTTTGCGACCTTCTCGATCGCTTTCTTTGCCCGGCCCTTTGGCGCGATCGTCTTTGGCCATTTCGGCGACCGCATCGGGCGCAAGGCGACGCTGGTCGCGGCGCTGCTGACGATGGGCGTCTCGACCGTGGTGATTGGCCTGCTGCCGACCTATGCGCAGATCGGCGTCGCCGCACCGGCGCTGCTGGCGCTGTGCCGCTTTGGTCAGGGCTTTGGTCTGGGCGGCGAATGGGGCGGCGCGGTGCTGCTTGCGACCGAGAACGCGCCCGAGGGCAAGCGCAGCTGGTACGGGATCTTCCCGCAGCTGGGCGCGCCGGTCGGCCTGTTCCTGTCTTCGGGCTTCTTCTGGGTGCTGCTGCATTTCATGTCGCAGGAAGACCTGCTGGCATGGGGCTGGCGTTTGCCCTTCCTGGCCTCGATCGTGCTGATCGCGCTGGGTCTGTGGGTGCGTCTGTCGATCACCGAGACCCCGGAATTCTCGGATGCGGTCAAGCGTGACAAGCGTGTCTCGGTTCCCGTGGTCGAGCTGTTCCGCAACCACAAGCGCAGCCTGTTCCTGGGCACCTTCGTCGCGCTGGTCACGTTCGTGCTGTTCTACATCTGCTCGGCTTGGCTGCTGTCCTATAACGTCAAAGTCCGTCAGGTTCCCTTCCTTGATGCGCTGCTGTTGCAGATCTATGGCTCGGTCATCTTCGGGATCGCGATTCCGATCGCAGGCAAGATTGCTGACCGCACGGGTCGCCGTCCGTTCCTGATGGTGGTGACGGTGCTGATCGGGGCTTTCTCGTTCTTCCTGGCGCCGCTGATGAGCGGAAGCGAAGCCGCGCTTTACGCCTTTGTCACCCTGGGCATGTTCCTGATGGGCCTGACCTATGGCGTGATCGGGGCGGCGCTGGCTGCACCTTTCCCGACGCAGGTGCGCTATACCGGGTCGTCGATCACCTTCAACTTCGCGGGCATCTTTGGCGCCTCGCTGGCCCCCTATGCCGCGACCTGGCTGCAAAAGACCTATGGCCTGACCCATGTCGGCTACTACATGCTGGCGGCCGCGGTGGTTACGCTTCTGTGCCTGATCGCCTCGGGCAAGGACGAAGTCTGAACCACTTGACTGTGTGAAACTTTGCGGCCCCGGACCTTGCGCCGGGGCCGCTTCGCTTTCATCCTGACGCCAAAAGGGCGGGGGCAGGGATGGACAGCTACGATTACATCATCATCGGCGCGGGCAGCGCCGGCTGCGTTCTGGCCAATCGCCTGTCCGCCGATCCCCGTACCCGCGTCCTGCTGCTGGAGGCGGGCGGCCGCGACAATTACCACTGGATCCATATCCCGGTCGGCTATCTTTACTGCATCGGCAATCCCCGCACCGATTGGGGCTTTCGCACCGAACCCGAACCGGGTCTGAACGGGCGATCGCTGCTTTATCCGCGCGGCCGGGTGCTGGGAGGCTGCTCCTCGATCAACGGCATGATCTATATGCGCGGGCAGGCGCGGGATTATGACCAATGGCGGCAGATGGGTTGCACCGGCTGGGGTTGGGACGACGTGCTGCCGCTGTTCAAGGCGCAAGAGGATTCCCATCGCGGCGCCAGCGATCTGCATGGCACAGGCGGAGAATGGCGGGTGGAAAAGGCCCGCGTCCGCTGGGCGGTGCTGGACGCCTTTCTGGACGCCGCCGAACAGGCAGGCATCCCCCGTGTCGAGGACTTCAACACCGGCAATAATGAAGGCGGCGGCTATTTCGACGTGAACCAGCGCGCGGGCATCCGCTGGAACAGCTCCAAGGCGTTTCTGCGTCCGGTACAGAACCGTCCGAACCTGCGCATTCTGACCGGTGCGCAAGCCGAGCGCCTGATCGTCGAGGAAGGCGAGGTCCGTGGCGTCGTCTTTCGCCACCTCGACCAGTTGCAAGAGGCCCGCGCCACGCGGGAAACGGTGCTGTCGGCCGGGGCCATCGGGTCGCCGCAATTGCTGGAACTGTCAGGGATTGGAAACCCCGAGGTGTTGCGCGCGGCGGGTATTCCGGTGCGGCATGCGGTGCATGAGGTCGGTGAGAACTTGCAGGATCATCTGCAATTGCGAATGGTCTACAAGGTCAGCGGCGTGCCGACGCTGAATGAGCGCGCCTCGACCCTGCGCGGCAAGGCGGCGATTGCGCTGGAATATGCCTGGCGGCGATCTGGTCCGATGTCGATGGCGCCCAGTCAGGTCGGGATATTCACCCGCTCGGGACCCGAGAAGGAAACCCCCGATCTGGAATACCACGTCCAGCCGGTCAGTCTGGACAAGTTCGGTGATCCGCTGCATGCGTTTCCCGCGATGACGGCCTCGGTCTGCAACCTGAGGCCCGAAAGCCGAGGCTCGGTCCATGTCACCGGCCCCGATCCGCGCGCCCATCCCGCGATCCGCCCGAACTATCTGGCAACCGAGGCCGACCGCGAGGTTGCCGTTCGCGCGATCCGCCTGACCCGGTACATTGTCGCGCAGCCCAGCTTCGCGCGCCTGAACCCGCAGGAGTTCCGCCCCGGCCCGGCCTTTGACAGCCCCGAGGAGCTGGTCAGCGCCGCCGCCGAGATCGGCACGACCATCTTTCACCCGGTCGGAACCTGCCGCATGGGTGCGGATCTGGATGCGGTCGTTGATCCCCGACTGCGGTTCCGTGGCTTGGGGCGGTTGCGGATCGCTGATGCCTCGGTGATGCCGTCGATCACCAGCGGCAATACCAATTCACCCACGCTGATGATTGCGGAAAAGGCCGCGCGCATGATGCTTGAGGACGCGGCGGGGTAGGTTGCATGGCACGCGATGGTCTGGTGCCATGCGATGCGAAGCTTACTTGGCCAGAAGCTTGTTCTTGACCAGACCGACGACGACCTGCAGGACCAGCCCGCCGACACCGCCGCCGACAAGCTGACTGGCCAGCGCGCCGATATCAAGTCCGCCAGCCGCCGCTGCCGTAGCCCCTGAGCCCAGCAGCGAGCCCAGAATATTGCCGCCGCCGATGCCGCCAAGCGCGCCCGCGACAAGGTTGCCAAGTGGCCCAAGATCCGAGCCCTTGACGATCTTCGATCCGGCCGTGCCGCCCCGCCGAGTATCTGCGCGATGATTGAGGCTATATCCATCGTTCTGTCCCTTATTCCATAAGATGAGAGATTCGTGTGATATTCCCGTGCGCAGAGGCTAAATCCTAATTCGGTTTTATTATACAAAAATCGCTTGGACAGGTCCTGGTGGGGCGCAGTGCAGCGCCAGTGCGTGACGGTGCAATGCGTATCCGATGCAGTTGGATGTGACTTTGCGAACCGGCACGGACGGGCTTCCCCGGCCTATCCCCTGATTCATTTGGGTGCGCGTGAAATCACTCAGCGGACGACATCAGGTTAGTCGTGTAACCGGATCATAACTTGGATAAAAATCTGAGATATGGTGCCGGTTGCAGGAATCGAACCCGCGACCTTCTGATTACAAATCAGCTGCTCTACCAGCTGAGCTAAACCGGCCCGGCGCTAGATTTAGACCGTCGGCGCCCCGCCTGCAAGCGTATAATATCCTGATTTTTCAGAGCAATCGCGACCTTGACGAAGATGTGCATGGGGACGCCTAGTTGGTCGGAGAGGGACTGCAGACTGTTGGTTGCTCTGACGGTTCCCAAAACGGTTCCCACGTTCCCGTTATGTTTGCGTTTTGTCCCAATGGTTAACGGACAGGTGCGCGGCACTGGTTGTGGACGTCAGTTTGTCTGATGACGTCACATCAGGATGGCAAGCCCAAGACGGATTAAATTGGATCCTTTGGGGACTCCTGCCTAGGTTTTTCTCCTAAGCGTGCGGCCCAGAATTAATGCGAATGGGAGTAATTATGGCGACGACCGTGAGTGGTGCGCCACTGATGTTTTAGCGTATGGGCGGGTGGTTTATAATTCTGAATGGGTGGAATGCGCTGATCTGTAATGCGCAATGAGAATGCCTTGCTCGAATCTCTGATGTCTGAAACGGTAAGGCAAGTTCTTCAGGAGGTTCGAATGAAGCGGATGACAGGAGTCCTGGCGCTGACCGTACTGGTCGGAGCCTGTGCAAGTAGCGACACTGGTGGAACTAGCGCGATTGATGATGCCCAACCATTGACTGCGCGCATGACCGTCGTGCCGGAGAATGGTGCCCACACAATCACCATGACTTCGCGGGCTGGTTACACCTGTACGGCCGTTTTCGACCAGAAGGCCTACATGGCATCCAAGCAGCCGAGCATGCAGGTTCCCGTCAATTGTGACAATGGCGACAGTGGAACCGCGACCTACACCAACCTCAATTACCGTCAGCAGGCATTTACGCCGGGCCAAACCCAAATATCCTACGAGTTGGTAAGCGGCAAGAAGGGCATGATCGCGCTCTGATCTTAGTAGAATGTGCAACTTGTGGGGAGCGCTGAAGAGGCGCTCCCGTAGCACTTTTCGCTGTCACGATATGCTTTTGTTACGCACCGCATACCCGCAAGCCTTCACCAGCGCCGAGACCAGCTTGGCCTTGCGCTCGTCCGCCTTAAACGCGCTGCGCCCGTGGTGCGTCGCCAGCCTCGTGAATTCGGCCTTGTCGGCATACTTTGGAAGCGGGTTCAACAGGCTGTGCTCGACGAGGTAGCTGCTCATCACCAGCGACATAATCGCTTCCATCCGTGCGAAATCCGCCCGCTCGGCAAACGGGACGGTCGAAAACACCCGCTTGCCCCAAGGGGCGGCTCCTGCAAGCACCTGCGACGCCTCGGGCGAGCGTTCCTGATCCAGCTTGAGGCCTAGCCAGAACCGAGTTTCGGCAAGGTCGAGTAACCCCGACCAGGAAAAGCTCCCGGCCGAGGCGAGGGCCATGCTCCATTTGGTCAGGGCGTCGAGCTCGACCGGCCAATCTGCGTCGATTGACTGTGCGTCGTTCTCTACAGCACTCCAGACCTTTGCCAACAGCGCTCCGGAGCGCTTGCGGAACCCGTGAACGTCGCTCGGAGGGCGAACCCGGCTCAGCTTCCTGGTCGCGGCGGTCTTGAGCCAAGCGTGGAGATGACCCTTCTCGGTGAGTTCCGCCAGGATTGGCGATAGCCCGGAAAAGTTGAAATTGAGCGTTACGGCCTCTAGCGCAACACCGTTCGGAGTTGCGGCGATTGCACGACGCAGGTCGAAGGCGGTGCGGACCGCAAACAGTGAAGCGTGAATCTCGGTACAGGCATAGTAGCCTTGCGAGGGGATCTCGATCCGGCTGCCTGCCACTCCGCCTCGAAAGGCATCTTCGACGTCGCGCAGGAGCTCAAGCGCCTCGCCCTTGCGCTCCTGCATTAGGGAAAGCGCGGCGAGCAGGATCTCGCCGCGGGCATAGTTAGGGGTACGCAGTCTGCCGACATCGCGATGTTCCAGCGCCGCGCTGAGCGCCTCCTGCGAAAGGTCAGGGTCGTGCAGCAGGATCCCCAGATAGCCCAACATGGTGCCGACAGAGCTGCGCCAGCGGATGCCATCTTCGTCCGTAGGTGTCTCGCGGATTATCGCAAGGCCCGCATTGCGCGCTTCAGCGATGTCGGTGTCGTCCAGATCGAATGCCTCAAGGATGCGATATCCCAGAACACAGGCCGCCGCTGCCTGCAGGGGATAGTTGTCCGAATGCCTGCGAATTGCGCGGCGACAACAGAAGCGAGCCGCCTCGTCATGTAACTGGCGGCTCGCCGGTCCCTGCACTCGGTCACTGAACTCAGCCTTACTGCGGATGTCGACAAGGGTTAGCGCATCTTGTTGGGGGAGCCGGACCGTGGCCGCAGAGGAGACGAGCTCGATCTCGTGGGGAAGCGAGTCCGCGTCGTAAAGGGGGGCGTAGTCGATGGAAACAATAGCCCGGTGTCCATCGGAGACTGGGGGCGAGGAGAATGTCCGACCGGCGATACGGACGATCAGCCGGTCGCCGAGGCCGGCGTCGCAGCCGACAGTGAGGTGATTGCGGAAA
This sequence comes from Paracoccus sp. PAR01, assembly GCF_014851995.1. Taxonomy (NCBI): domain Bacteria; kingdom Pseudomonadati; phylum Pseudomonadota; class Alphaproteobacteria; order Rhodobacterales; family Paracoccaceae; genus Paracoccus; species Paracoccus sp. PAR01. Next base: position 11,037 of record NZ_JACVAW010000017.1, on the reverse strand, counting down.
AAGGTAATCTCGGTTCCGGGCGTCATTTGTCGTCTCTCGCTTCACTGGAGAGAACATCGGGCCAGCGCAAGGCAAGCGCAACCCATAGCTATCGTTCTTGTGCTCCTGGTCCGCTCCATGCCGAGCGGGACAGCTTCTTCCGACTTGCGCGTTTGCGATAGTAGGCCACGGTCTGCGGACTTTGGTTGGTGATCGCCTGGATCTGTGCATCGGTACATTCAGCCTCTGCCAAGCGGACGATGGCGAGCTTTCGCAGCCCATGCATTGAATAGGGTTTGGCGCGGTCGCCTAAGCTCTCACGCCAAGCCCGGAACTGCTTTTCAACGCTGTCATAGCGCATGGGCTGAGTCAGGTTGCGCGCAAGGACGTGCGCGCCTCCAACGGGCAGCGTGTCCAGATAACGGCGCAGCACGACAGGGCAAAAGATCTCATAGGTTTCGTCGCCCTTTTCATCGGTGACGGTCATCCATTCGCCGTTAAACTGGTCGCGACGCATGGCGATGGCCGCCGCCGGCCGCTGGCCTGTCCCGAGGATCAACTCTGCCGCGCTTCGGACGACCAGTGGCGCATCGTTCAGGGCTTTGACCATCCAGTCAGGCCACGGTTCATATTCACGCTGCTTGCCGTATAGATCCAAGCCCTCTGCCGGGTTGTCGATCGTCCAGTCCATTTGCTTCCGGGCAAAGTTGGTCAGAATCGAGACGATCTGCACCAGCATGTCAGCCTTGCGAGGTGTGCTGGCATATTTCATGTGCAACTCGCGAAGCTTCTGCCGCGAAAGTGTCGTCACCGATTTGTCGGCATTGGTTTCCAGGATCCACTCGATCGTGTCGGAGTAGGATTTTTGTGTCCGGGGGGCGAGTTTCTTGAACTTGGCGCTGCCTCTATAGGCAGTGACCAGCTGCCGCCATGTCTGTCTCGCCGGGGCCTTCACCTGGTCGCTTTGACCGGATCTGATCGACCAATAAGCGCGATCGAACTCAGCGCTGTCGGGATCATTTGGCAAGGCAATGAAGCGTTCGCGGCGTTTCCCGGCTTCGGCCCAAGTCAGCCGGAAGTACCAGCGGGTCTTATCACCCTTTGTTTTGGCTGTGATGTAAGGCTTACGCTCCTTTCTCACAGGTCGAACTCCTCGGAGGGCCTCATCTTTGTACCGCGCATGATCGCCTGCAGTTCGGCGACGTCCCACCGATCATGCAGAACCGGCGGGGGGAGGGCACCAGATTTGACCAGCGTGACGAACTCGCCCCGGGTCATGTCGAGGAGCTTTGCCGCCGTAGTTTCGCGGGCAAAAATGGGTTCCAATGCGCGGGACATGTCATACCATCCCTAGCGCAGCTTTGTACATTTCGAGGATCGCCTCTTCCTCGGCGATGTCATCCTGATCGCGCTTGCGCAGCGCGATGACCTTTTTCATAACCTTGGTGTCGTAGCCGCGAGCTTTGGCCTCGGCCATTACCTCCTTCTGGCGCTGGGCGACGTCTTTCTTATCGGCCTCCAGCTGCTCGAACTGTTCGATGAACTGGCGCAACTCACCCGCCGCGACGCCATAGACGTGCTGATTGTGTTTTCGGAAATCAGGGTCCTCCTTCATCGGTGGAGCCGCACGAACCTTGTCCAGCGCTTCTCGCATCGTGTCGAGATTCACGGGCCCAGTTTCGATGCCGCCGACATTCAGGCTGCTAGTGGTTTCCTTGGTCATGCTGCCACTTCCCGCGCGGCAAGGTGCTTGTCGATTTGTTCCTGCGCATCCTCCAGCGTCTCGGCCGAGCCGCAGGCGTCGGCTTCGCAATGGGTCCACACCCAAGGCGTGCATGGTACGTCGAAGCGGCGGATTTCAATGTCGCGGTAGACGACACCGGGACCGTGGCCAGCGTCTTGGCGGGTGATGGTCATGATGTGACCCTTTCATCCTCGATCCTTGCGAGCAGCGCGTCGATATCTTCCTTCAGCTCTTCGAGCCGTTCGCGGGTCACGTCCAAGGGGACGGTGGCGTCATCGAAAATCGCGGTGATCGCCCGCTTGGCGCGGGCCATGCCATCGTCGGTCATCATATTCTCCAAGGGTTGGCGCTTGGGATGGCCGCCCGCGCGGGGCGGCACACCAAAGCATCACGGCGCGGCGTCCGGCCCAGTCTTCCTACGCGGATTGGTGCGACGAAAAGGACCCGGCCAAAGGTGGCAGCCATCACAGTCGTTCGGAGATCGCTATCCAACCCGTATCGCGGACCTGAGCCGCAGTTGGGGCCAGAAGATCCAGTAGGGCACGGAAATCTATACGGCCGATTAGCCAGCCTAGCCCGAACCCTGCAGCGACGAGGGAGACTACCCCGATCCAAACGAAAACCCATGCCCAGGCGCTGGGCAGGGGGGCTTGTTCCTCTGGTGAGTTGACCTGACGGGCCTCGGGCACGCCGAGGATGCGTATAAGATCATCGCGACGACGCCGGTGAGCGCGCTGGTCGGCCTGTTCCGACCGGCTTTGTTTCAGGTGTGGGTAAGAGTTGTCCATCAGCGATGCCCCCATGAGCGGACTATACGACGGCGCATGCGCTGGGTCGTAGCAAAGTCTAGCAGCGCAATATCCCAAGCTTCCTGGCGGAAGACCCTGGGCATAGCGGCGGCGATGTTTGGATCAGAGATAACCTGACGCGCCTCAATAACGGCGCGCGCGGTGTGGGGTAGTGAATGGGTCTGCATGTTGAGCTCCATCCAAGGGTTGCGGATGGGTTAAACATGATGGAGAAAAATTCCACCGTCAAGATTATGATGGAGAAAAGTTCTATTGGCTTGACGCTAGGGCATCTTCGCCTTGCAACGCAGAATCGACCGGAGCATAGATATGGGATACAACGCACAAACTTTGCTTGTGCTGCTTTTAGCCAGAGTCACGGGTCTTCCGATTAGCAGCGTTTACGGTGCGCTACGAGCGTTCGCGAGGTGGGTGAGAACTTCAGGGCGAAGGTCTGATGGTAGGTCGGAGAGATCACCCCGGTAAATGAAGTCTAAGCCCACGCCATAAATTGCAGAGATCTTTTCGCCGATAGCGATATCTAGACCCATAGTTCCACGTTCAACTTTGGTTAACGAACTTCTGTCGAACTCGATGGAATCCGCAAATTCGGCCTTAGAGAGGCCTAACGCCTCTCTAACCGCACATACCCTGGGGCCGACTTTCGCGGGCGTGCTTTCTCTCTCGAGAAGCGCATTCAATAGCTTTGTTTTCATGTCGGCAGAATGCGCCCTGCGTGGTTTTTTACCATAGAAGTTATTTCTATCTTGATCGGTGGAGATAAGTTCCATTAACCGTTTCGGCATGTGCATCCTGATCTCCAATGTTCGTGGCCTCATTGCGCTCTGGCCGAGCCGCAAGGTGTTTGTCGAGGATCTGAAGGGACAGGGCTTCGAGATCGGGATTGCCCGCGTTCACAAGTGGGCTCAGCTCGGTTCGATACCCGCGAAGTACCATCAAGGCATTTTGATGGCCGGTCGCGTCAGGTCACTCCGCGTGACGGCGGATGTACTTGTGCAACTACACCACTCCCCAGACCGAGTGCCACTCGGGAGTGACCTCCAACTTAACCCAAAATCCGAGATCCATCATGTCCCAAGCTCACAGAACACCTGAATTTCGTCGAGCTTCACACTCCCCAGACCAAATGTCCCAAGAAAGGATTTTTGACCGCAGGCGATCGGCGTCGGTTGCGCGGCGTGGCCATGTCCATGCCATTGACCGTGATGCGTTCCTGCGCCGTTGGTCGCTGCTGATGATCGCCAGCTTCTCTACGCGCGAGGAGTGCGCGGTGTATTTCGACGTCACCTACCAGACGTCCTGCAATTGGTTCGACGGCTTGTGCCGCCCCTATGGCGATATTGTCGACCACGCAGTCGCGACGCTTCCGCGCTACGCCGAGATCATGCAGGGGCGCTGATGAAGATCGGGCTTTCAGGTTGCCCGGGGCGGGGATCGGGGAGGGGTAGCATGACCTGTCCTCACTGAACCCGTCACGATTCCGGCCGCCCTCGGCGCGATGACATAACCGGGATCGTGGAACCTGTGGCTGGCCCGGCCAAGAGCCGCATTAGCGGCAGGGCAAACCATTCATCGACGGTTCTGCTCCGTTCAGGTCGATGAGAAGGGCGCGGCGGTGCCTCCCCGAAGACGCCGCCGCGTCCACTAATTTCAACAGGTATCCGATCGTGACCGTACCAAAAGATTTTAGCGAGATGCCTGCCATGTCCGACAGGCGCTGGGCGCAGTCGCTCGCCGACCCCTTAAGAATCCGTCCATCGGTGATCAGCCATGAGCCATGACGCGACCAACTGGGCCATCAAGCAGCGCGGCCTCAAGCCGACCACCAAGCTGGTGCTATGGCATCTAGCCGACCGTCATAACCCCGACTACGGCTGCTTCCCCCGCCAAGACACTCTCTGCGACGATGTCGAGATCTCGCGCGCCTCGTTGAATAGCCACCTCGCTATCCTCGAGGACCTGAGGCTCATCCGGCGCATTTCGCGCATCGATCCCAAGACCAAGCGCCAAAAATCGACCCGATACATATTGGCCTGTGAGCCTGACTTCGCCCAAGGTGATGCTGATCCGTGTCCGGATTCTGGACACGGAACGGACGCGGAACATTTGGAGGGGAATGGCGAATACTCGGTCGACCCGTGTCCAAATTCTGGACATGGAGCCGTGTCCAGAAAATCGCCCGAGCCGTGTCCAGAAAATGGCAAAAGCCGTGTCCAGAATCTGGACACTAACCCTGTAAGGGAACCTTTAAGAGAACCAGTAAGGCGCGCAGCGGCGCACAAGGCGGGCAGGGGTGCAAATTCGGTTGATCGCCGATCACCTGAAAACCCGTTGCTCGGTGAGGCAGAACGGGTCGAGAGCTTCAATCAGTTCTGGGACATATTCCCGAACCCCGTCGAACGGGATGCTGCCCGCAAGGCCTTCGACGCCGTGCTTGCTGCTGGGGAGGCTGACGCAGAGCGCCTGACCGCCGCCGCTAGTGCATATGCCCAAAGCCCGCAGGTGGAATGCGGCTTTACCATGAAGCCCGCAAACTGGCTGGCCCGTGGCAGCTGGCGCGACCACGCCGGCGCCGAGGAATCCAAGCTGACCAGAGATGCGACCGCCGAACTCGACGCCGTGGCGCTGGGCTGGGTTAAACCGGTGAGGGAAGGGTGGAGCTACGCCGCCTCCGGCGTCCGCCCAAGCGTTGCCCGCCACATGTTGGCCCAGGGAATGGTCACCGAGGCCGAGCTGCGCCGCGCAGGGGTGAAGCTGTGAGCGCCCAAGAAGCTGCGCCCAGCGCAGAACGGGAAAAGACCTTCGGCAGCATCTCGGTTCGCGTGCTGGACGGTGGAGGCATAGAGATCATCAGGAAGGGCGCGCCTGGACGCGGCAAAACCCTCCGGCAGGTCATGTGGCACCCAGAGCAGATAGAGGCCGCATGGATTGCAGCATCGTCTCGCAAAGGCACAGACGCCCGCGATCAGTCATCCGCTTTGCGCTGGGCGCTGGATGAGATCGCCAATGCCTAAGCTGCTGCGCATCCGTCGTCCCACCAGTGGCAAGGCCCCGGGAATGCCCAGCGCCTCGGGAAAGCGCATCGATAGGGAAGGGCCGATACACAGGGAGATCCTTGATCACCTGAGGAGGCTATTCCCTACGGGCAAGGTGCATCACTCGCCCAACTCCATAGGGCTGAGTGGCAAGCAGATCATGTGCCAGATCGCTCATAACGAAAGCATGGGCACCATTAAGGGATGGCCGGATCTGCAAGTGCTTCTGCCTGGCCCCCTCACCTTGCTGTTCGAGGTGAAGGCACCCGCCAATTACCCGGATCCGGACCAGAAGGCGCTTCATCACGAACTGCGGGCGCTGGGCTGCCTTGTGGCAGTGGTCCGCTCTGTAGCCGATGTGGACGCCGCGCTGGCCGAATGGGGTGTCAGGCCCATCTACCAGACTAAAACAGAAGGGACAGTGCGCCATGAGAAATAGGCCGAGCGTCGATGATGTGCGCGAGATCGTCAGGGGCGTTTCTGTCGAGACGGGCGTTGAGGCGGATCTGATCTGCAGCAATGGCAGGGCACGGACCGTAGTGAATGCCCGCCGGCTGGCCATGCGACGGGCCAGACACGCCCGGGCGAGCTACCTCACGATCTCGGAGGCGCTGGGCGTGGCACATACAAGCGTCATCCGCACACTGGTGCGGAATGAGGAATTGGACGCCCGCGCGCCCATCGATGCCGAGACCAAGGCGAAATTTATGCCATTCATGCGCCTGGGCGGGCGCTGGTCACCCCTGACGATCGACGATTACGCTCGGCGCGCGACTATGGCGACCGCCGACGCACGGCGCGCCATAGCTGAATTGCTCAGGATCGGGATGGTGGTGTCCTGCGGGGACCGAGTGGTCGCGGTCTATGAACTCACCGACGCGGCGCGCGAGGTGCTGCAATGATCGCCCTGCTTCAATCCTTGCCGCCAAGTGCACAGGAGATCGCCGATGTGATCGGCCGGGAGCGCACGCTGTACCTGATCGGGCAGCTGCCACGCTCGGGCAGCCGCAAATGGCGCGTGAATCTCTATGTGCCAAAGCGGGTCAACCCGGATCATCCTCTGGTTCAAATGATCGGCTGGGACGATGCCAATCGGTTGGTGGATGAATTCGGCGGGATGATCCTTCAGCCAAGCAACTGCAACTTCCTGCACCGTGAGTTCAGAAACCGTGAGGTGCGACGGTTGCGAGACGAGGGGTGGTCGATCAGCGCGATTGCCGACGCGGTCGAGATATCGGCGCGGCAGGTGTTCTATCTGCTTGCAGACGCCAGCAGCGACTGACCTCTGGAGAGCACGGCAAGCCGAAAAAATGGCTCACAACTACAATTTCAATGACCCAGCCAGGCTTGATCGCTGGCAGAGGCTGAAGGGTATTCATCGGGGTTGATCGGCGCAGAATTTTGTCTCATGTTCCCGGATGAGTGCCCTGTGAGCGGGCTTCAAAGCCGACCGGGTCAGTGCTGCCGCGCTGCCCGGTCGGTACCTTTCAGGAACAGTTTAGCGGGGCGCGAGGTTCGACACCCGCCAACGACAGAACCGCACTGGGTCAGGCACGCGATTCGCCATCCTTTCCCCGTTTCGACTGGCACACGGGCGCATCGAGTCCGATGTATGGGCGTTTCCGCGGGACCATTTCGGCATTCATGCTGTGGCAGTTGGTCGCACCATGGTCAGCAGTTGGGCCGCGGCCAGAGCACGATCCCCCCTTGGAAGACGGCGATCCTCAAGCAGAAGGACTGATGACGAACAGGCAGGTGCCGATTTTTTGGCACGTCACAAAAGTTCTAAAATCACAGCTGCCTAATTTGGGTTGCGCTAATCGCGGGGCTGTGTTGGCCTTCCCCTCGTAGTCTCGTACTTAGTTGTAATTGTTCACCCATCAAGAAGATTCTTCGCTGCACCCCCAATCGTTGCCTGAGGCTTTTTTTGTTTTGGAATAGGTCATCGGCCGTCATCGGCTGCTTGATCTTCCGTAGCCTCGTTCCGATCCGGCGCTCAGATTTCAGAACGAACGGCCCGGTTCGCGAAAATGGCCACATGTATCTGGAGTTACAGGAATGGCTACCTTCACAGTATCCGCTGACTCGGTCGCGACCGGGACCATACAGCAGGAAAACGGCAATAACGTCGTATCCGCCGATACGCTTCCGATTGATGATTTCTTGGCAGGCCTAGGTTTGGATTCATCCAATGCGGTCCTAAATATCACTATCGACGACAGCAATATCGTAACGGACGAGGATCTTGACGGCGATGGCGTCAACGACGCTTACGTCGCAAGTGGTACTCCCGTTACGTACATGGAAATTGACGTGTACGGCGACGGTAGTCTCGTCTACACGCTCTCACCCCAGAACCCCAATCAGAATGAGTTGCATACCGACAATCAGGTCAGTGGCAACGTCAGCCAGTTCAATGGCTCGTTCTACATCCTCGATTCCGAAGGCAACCAGGTCGGAGAGATCGACGGCAACGTCTACCTGTCCAGCGATGGTGGATTTACGGCAGGCGAGAACAAGGTTGTCGATTCCCAGTCCAACGGCGGGTTCGTCGTCGATGACATGGCTGTCTGCTACCTTTACGGCACGCGTATCATGACTTCGCGCGGCGAAGTTCGAGTGGAAGATTTGCGTGAAGGCGATCTGGTGGTTTGCCGCTTTGGTGGTTTGCGGCCCGTCCGGTGGATTGGTCGGCAAGCACTCTCTGGCTTCCGAGCTCGTGGCCAGGAAGCCATCCGCTTTGCCCGCGGCTCAATCGCTGAGAATGTTCCGCGCGAACCCCTGTTGGTGTCGGCAGGTCACTCGATGCTGGTTGGTGAAATTCTGGTGCTCGCAGCCGACCTGGTGAATGGAATCACCATCACGCGCGAGAAGGCGCGGAAGAAATGGGACTATTACCAAATCGACCTTGGTGTTCATGACCTTGTCCTTGCCGAAGGCGCCTGGTCCGAAACCTTCGCCGACTGTGGAAGCTTCCGGGATCGGTTTGATAACGCCCATGAGTATCGCGCCCTCTTCCCCGATGAGGTTGCCCCCGCCGTTCCAGCTCTGTGCGCACCTCGTCCTACCGCCGGCGCTGACTATCTCGCCGCGCTCGAGCAGACGGCCCGGATCGCTCTCGGTGTGAAGCGGGTCTCGCCCTCAGGTCGTCTGGAAGGCACCATCGAAGGGCTCGCCGCACCTTCGCACGTGACTGGTTGGGCAATGGATGCTGCTAATCCGGGACAGCCGCTTGCGTTGGACCTGGTACTGGACGGGGAAGTGATCGGTACCACGATTGCCTGTCTGCCTCGTCGTGGTAAGGCCCGCAAAGGACACATGGGCTTTGTGTTCAGTAGTGACGCGGTCCTATCCATGGACGAGCTTCAACGGGTAGCAGTTCGGCGCGCCGAGGACGGCCAGATCCTCGCACCGGTACTTTGCGCTAACCCGGGCCCAATGCACGGCCACATCGATCGTATCGACGCGAACGGTAGGATCGAAGGTTGGGCGCGGGACAAGGTGCATCCCAATCACCCGGTGCTCTTGGAGGTGATGCTCGGCAGCGAAGTGCTGGGCATAGCGTTGGCCTGCCATCACCGTCCTGACCTTGCGAAGGTCGAGTTCGGAAACGTAGCGTTCTCCTTCCAAGCCGACCGAGCGTTGTCGATCGACGAGATGGCGCTCGTCCAGGTACGCCGGGTTGGGGATGCCGCCATCCTGCCTCGTAGTGGCTCGACCCGCCTGATCACCGCCCAGACGGCCGCCACGCAGGCGGCGTAACGTAACGAGGTAACTTCAAGTCGGGGCGCGGTGAATGCCGCGCCCCTACGCCTGAGCATTTTCCAAGCAGATACGCTCAACTTGCGTCTTCAGCCTGCTGATACATCCGAACTTAACCTACTGCACTAAATCGGCCTTACTCTTCTGGGAGCAGGCGAATAGCGAGCGAACCTTTATGCTAACTATACAGAGTGTCTGTTGAGCCCAGTGTTGACAGCAGTATTTGACGCGACGTCTCTAACTGTTCGCGAATGCAGCGAAAATGATCTGTTCATACCTGACAGTAGTAACCCGTCATCAGGCGCATGGTGCAGCCCAAAACAGACGAGCTAAAGTTGATCGCTGCCGTGCAAAGCTCGACCGCTAAGGGCCAAAACTGCAAATCCGTATGCTGAGTTGAAGGTCTCTGCTATTGATTGAGCTGTGGGCGGACGTAGCCCAGCATCTTGGCCAGGTGCATCACATCGCTATGCTCAACGATATGAAAGCTGCCGCCCAGAGTTGCTGAGATTTCTTTGGCATGTGCTCGCGACACATCCTGATGCTGCTTCAGGGTTTCGAGTTGATAGCTTGGACGGGCCCGCGTTAGATCCTTCGCTCTATTTCTGGCTATAAGCTCCTCGTCAGCCTCCAAATGCACGATGACCGTAACACCTAGCGCTTTGAAAACCTCGCTTGAAATCTTCGTCAGACCTTCTCCATCATCAATGACCATATGCCCGTCCATAATGATCAACTCTGCCTTCGGATTGCGCGCCAGCGCGAAACCATCGATCAGAAGGCGCTGGTTCTCGTCAATATCTGCATGGCGCATTGTATCACGCTCGTCGGGAGCTGCATTGCGAGCAGCCGCAATGAGACTGCCGCCGGTGACATGTTGAAATGGCAGCAAGTCAGCAAGCTTTCCCAGAAATGTCGTCTTCCCGACACCAGAAATTCCCGTAAATGCGATGACGCGTTGAATCATACCTCAAACTCCAAATTAGCCCGTTCGACAAGACGCTCTATCAGATTGTGAGATAGCTTATAGATCGACTGCTGGGGATGTCCGTTGATGACGCCCATAGTCCTCAATTCGTCAATTGAAACTGCAGGTTCGATATATGAGACGAGTAGATAATTGATTACCTTGACCGGACGCCCCGGTGCCGCTTGCCACCCTTCAAGCTGTTTTTCACTGTAAACTGACCGACCGCCGGTCATTTGCATAAGGTCTTTCGTGGAAATTGCCAGCGCGACGCTCTCAAGGACACCAAGCGCGGTGATTGCCTGGGACGGAGGATTTTTCGACGTGCTTTTATAGAAGAACAGCAGCGATCCTGCCGGCCCCAGTTTCGATTTAGCGCGACATAGATAGACCTTCCGGATCGTGTTGCCCGGTCTCGTGATCGCATCGGCGCGAGATGCTCCGCCGAAAAGATCCGGCTGGATCGGACGATAGAGGTCCGGGTAGAGCGTATCGTGATAGTCTTCTTGAATCGGGATACCGAAACCGAGCGTATCATCACTGAGCACAAAGCGCGGATAATGCTCGCGTGCTTGCTCGAAATCCGTTTTGTCACGTAGCGGCCCAAGCGCTTTGGAGGGCGCTGTTGTACAAATCAGTTGATGACCGCAGTTCCCCTTTCCCCGGACACACTTATCCCAATGCCACGGTGACCGGGATGCCGAGGGCCGTGAAGCGGTTGAGGACCGCCACCCGGATCTG
>NZ_JACVAW010000016.1:0-88391 GCF_014851995.1 Paracoccus sp. PAR01 | reverse complement strand
TTGCCATATCGGTCTTTCGATATTTGCTGCGCCTCCAAGCCAGCCTTGCCCCTGACCGCACGTGAATAATCGCGCCTGCGCGATTCCCTGGGACCACCGGGACCGGATCTGTTACCGCGCTGATGATTGCATCATAGCGCCAATAACTGAAAATTCATCCCCACTTTTGGCGGATAATTTCCTCATCCCTGCGATGGCAGCGGGCGGATGATCGCGAGGTGGAAAACTCGGCCGTCAGCCAAGACCTGTCCGCCACTATCACCACATCCGCCGGCATGGCCCTCGGTCGACATGATCGCGGATCACCGGCTCCGAGAACGCCGCCTTCTGGCGACATGTGTAGGGCCGCCCCGTCAGGGCGGCCCGCTTATCTTCAGCGTGCGATGCTGATCGTTTCGCGTGAGACGGCGGCTGCCTCGACGTCATCACGGGTCAGCGCCTGCACCCGGCAATCGAAGTCCTGATACAGCTGCAACTGGTCCCGATAATGCGGCGAAGCCTTGCCATCCGGGTCGATGAAGCCACTCTGGCCTGGTGGAGTGACCGCGCAGAACTCGACCTGCCCGTGACGGAACGTGACCCGGTTATTCTCGGTGCCGCGGTTCATTGCCGTCCCGACGGACAGCGTTTCGGTTTCGCCCGCCTGCGGAATACCCAGATAGTTCTGCGTCTCGAATACATGCTGCTTAATCTCGATCCGCCAATCTACGGGGGTCTTGCTGCCGAACTGCTTGGTCAACTTCTCGGCGGCCTTATCCAGCGCAGCGAGGATAATTTCGTTCCGCCCCGCCGCATCGACGCCGTTGAAGAAATCATGGGTCTGCGGGACGCCGGACTTCTCGGCCAGAAGCGCGTTGTTCAGAAGCTGAGCCGGACGCGAGATGCGATTGTACTGAATCGCCGCAGGGATGGCGGCACCGTCATCGATCAGCACGTCCTGAACCATGATATCCAGCCATGTCTGGAACAGTCCGACTGCCGGGGATGTTGCGCGGCCATCGTCGGCACGGATCTGCTGTCCGTCCCAGTTCCGCAATATCTCGACCAGTTCGGCACGCGGGCTTTTCGGGTCGAGGTTTTCCGCAGCGGCAAGGATCACCGGCACGAAATAGCGGGCATTGATATCAAGAAAACTGATTTCGCGATTGATGTTCCAGACCTCTTCCGGGGTCAGCTTTTCCTTGGCATCCAGCCGCGAAAAGATCTCGACGGCGCGATCCGCCGAACCCCAAGGCGTCCCCTCGAAATCAGAACTGTCACCCTTGCCCGAGCGGTTGTTCCAATTCGCGATCCAGCCTTGCTCCGGATTATAGACCTTGGGGGCCTCGGCAAAGGGACGGATGCCCAGCCAATCGTCCTTGCCCGGTTGCGCCGGCAGCCGCGTGTCATGGCCCTTGGCGCGCAGGGGCACATCGCCGGGCGAGACATAGCCGATATTGCCGTCGCGGTCGGCATAGTACCAGTTGATCGTTGTCGCGACCTTTTCAGCCTGCGCCAGCCATTCGGCATAGCTTTGTGCCTTGGTCGAGTTGACCCAAGCCATCAATGTCGAGATTTCCTTGCCATCCCACGACCGCTTGAACGCATAGGCCGTTCCGTCCTTGGCATCGATCTGACCAACCGTGCCGTAGCTGCTTTCCCAAACCATCGTCGTGACATCCGGCTGCCCCTTGACGCGGAACGTTTCGGGACGCGCACGCATTTCGGCCCAGCCGTCCCCCTTGCGGTATTGCTGCGGGTTCTCGGGGTTCAGTTCCAGACGGTAGTAGTCGTTTACATCGCGCGGCCCGGCGGTCGCGCCCCAGGCAATGGCGCCATTCGTCCCGAACAGGACATTGGGAACGGCAAAGGGGGTATTGCCGGTCAGATCGAATCCTGCGCCATGCAACCCGATGCTGAAGACATAGGCCGGGTTGAAATTCCCGAATTGCGGGCCATTGATCAGGATCGTGCTGCCATCCGTGGTCTTTTCCGGACCTGCAATCCAGAGATTGCTGGCACGAGGGCGTTCATCATCGCCGGGCAGCTTGCCCGCATCCAGAAGGCCAGCAAACCGACCGGGACGGGGCAGATCGACAGCAGCCTTCTGCTGATATTGTTCACCGTCAGGTACGGTCGTGGGGGCCAAGGGATCTTCATTCCAGAAGATCTGGTCGAAAATCTTGATCGCTTGATCAGGACCCAGCTGCGCTTCAAGCGCGGCCAGCGTCTTGGCATTGCCAAGTTCCGAGCTGTAGCCCGAGAAGCGCCCGGCCATGGTTCCGACATAGATCATTGCCACGTCGAATTCCGTCCAAGGTGCCGGATCAAAGCCGAATTCCTTGAACTGCTTGGGCATCAGGGCGTCGGGCTTGGTCAATACCTGCTCAAGCCAGCGGTTATAGCCCGCTGCGTAGCCACGCAGGATGTCGCGTTCGTCCGGGCTGAGCGCCTCGATCTGGCGGCGGATCGAGGCGTGATCGAACATCGCGCGTGTTTCGATGTCGAAGGGCAGTTGCTCGGCGCCCAAGACCTCGGAGACCTGACCCAAGACCGAGCGGCGCGCCATTTCCATCTGAAACAGACGATCCTGGGCCACGCTGTAGCCGAAGCCAGCGTAAAGGCCGAAAACGTCATCCGCATAGACATGCGGTACGCCCCAATTGTCGCGAATAATCTCGACCGAACTGTCGGCCAGAGCAGGGAATGCAAATAGCACAGGCAAGCTGGCCGAGCGCAGCATGCGCCCAAGCCGAGTCAAAGACCGGACCATATTTTCCTCCTGGAATCGGCGCCTCCCGCGCCGCAGACAAGGCGTATCGTCAACCGATCGGTCGGTCAATTAATTATTGCGCAGATTTTCCGCATCCGTTGAACCGCGCCTGACAGCACTGTTTGAGCCCGACTGAACTAGGATCAGGCGCTGGCACTTGTCACGCGCGGGCCTTTGCAGGTGTCGTCCAAAGCCATGGACGTGGTCCACGTCACAGATGTTCGTGGTCGATTCCCCTGATTTTCGGAATGCTGTTTGTTGGAACCGCGCGATAGTCGCGGCGTCCCGCTGCGGATACTCCCACCTGACCGTGCAGGCGGAGGGCACAGGGATTCATGCTGACCGGTTTCGTTCTATTTTATGTCGGGGCCGTTCTGGTCATCAATGGCCTTTGGTTGCTGGGCAAGATCGACGGGCGCGAGATCGTCATCATCAATCTGGTGACGGCATCGGTCTCGGGCGCGGTGGTCCTGCATGACGCGTTCGGCGACGAAGCGAACGCTGCGTCGATCCGCAATGCTGGTTTGTCGCTGTTGTTCTGTACGACCTACCTTTGGGTCGCGTGGAATAGGCTATCCGGTGCGGATGGTCGGGGATTGGGTTGGTTCAGCCTGTTCGTCGCCATAACGGCAGTGCCGGTTGCGGCCCGCGGCTTTCTGGCTGCCAGCACAGGGGCCGAATTCTGGATGGCGGCGAATTGGCTGGCCTGGGCGCTGCTGTGGTTCCTGTATTTCACGCTTCTGACCTTGCGCTTGCCGATATCCCGTCCGGTCGGCTGCATTACCGTCCTTGTCGGGGTGCTTACCGGCTGGATGCCGGGATACCTGCTGATGGAAGGTGCGCTGTAGAGGGACGCTCGTGCGCGCTTCGCAGCGTCATCAGGCGGGAATATAGGTCAGTCGGATCACCTGATCGGTGATCAAATCGCTGGCCACAAGGCGAAGCGGTGGCCGGGCAGCAGAAAAGAACGGCTTACCGCCCCCCAGCACGACGGGATGAAGATAAAGGCGATATTCATCCACAAGCCCCAGATCAGTCAGGCTTTGCGCCAGCTCTGGTCCACCGACCTGGATCTCGCCAGTCAGTTCAGCCTTCAGCCCGCGTATCGCCGCCTCAAGATCATCCGCGACAAGCGTGGCGTTGGGACCGACCGATTTCAACGAGCGTGACACGACCCATTTGGGCTGGCTGCGCCATGCCGCCGCGAAATCGCGCAGATTCGGGGTCCATTCGGGATGATCCTCGTCCCAATAGCGCATCACTTCATACATGCGGCGACCGTACAGGCTGCCGGTCAGGCCGCGCACGAACTCGACCCAGTGACGGAAAAGAACGGCATCCGGCGCAAAAGGCTCGTGGTCGACATAGCCGTCCAATGACTGGTTCAACGCGACGACGAGTTTCGCCATGCTGCATGCTCCATCCCAAGGGCTTCAGAATAGCCTGAAGCGCCACTGCGAGCTACGGGGTATCGCTGGGCTGATATGGTCGGTCGGCAGACGAATGATCGCACTCGCCATGACTGCACGAGCGGATCGAGGCGTGGGCGATCTTTTAATGCCTACTCGCCCGAACCCTGCCAGTTCTCGGCAATGCGTGGCAGGTTCGTTTCGATCCAATCCGCCAGAAGCCTGACACGTTCTGCCGCCTCGACGCCGAGGGGCGTCAGCCGGTATTCGACATGCGGAGGCACCACGTCATAAGCCGTCCGCAGGACCAGGCCGTCTGCCTCCAGCCATTGCAGGGTCTGGGCCAGCATCCTTTCGCTGACGCCGCCGATCGCCCGCCGCAACTGGCTGAAGCGATAGCTGTCGCCTTCCAGCGCAATCAGCACCAGAACGCCCCACCGGCTGGTCATGTGCTTGAGCACCTCGCGCGAGGGGCAGGCCGCCGACATCAGATCGCCACGGCGGAATTTTTCGGACAGGGTCACGGCGATCTCCATACTTACAGAAACGTGCGTACTTACGATTGGTAAGCAGCCTGTCTACATGCGAGTCATCGAAATCGAAAGGACAAACAGATGACCATCGCAGTCACAGGATCGACCGGCCAGCTTGGCCGCCTCGTCATCGCCGCGCTGAAACAAAAGCTTGCGCCGTCGAACATCGTGGCGCTGGCCCGCAGCGCGGCGAAGGCCGCCGATCTGGGCGTGACCGTCCGCGAGGCGGATTACGGTTCGGTCGCGACCATCGAGACGGCGCTGCAAGGGGTCGATACGCTACTGCTCATCTCGTCGAGCGAGCTTGGCCAGCGCGCGGAACAGCATCGCAACGTCATCCGGGCCGCGCAGGCGGCGGGCGTATCGCGCATCGTCTATACCAGCCTGCTGCGTGCCGATACGTCGACGCTCAGCCTTGCCCCCGAACATGTCGAGACCGAGGTCGCGCTGAAACAGTCGGGTCTGTCCCACACCATCCTGCGCAATGGCTGGTATACTGAGAATTACACCGGTTCGATCCCCGCAGCGCTGGCCAATGGCGCCTTTATCGGCAGCGCCGGCAACGGGCGCATCTCATCGGCGGCGCGGGCGGATTATGCGCAAGCGGCGGTCGAGGTCGTGACCGGCGAAGGTCATGACGGGAAGGTCTATGAATTGTCGGGGGATGAAAGCTACACCCTTGCCGATCTGGCCGCCGAAATCTCGCGCCAGACCGGCAAGGACATCCCCTATACCGATCTGCCCGAGGCGGATTATGCGGCGATCCTGGCCAAGGTCGGCCTGCCCGAGGGGATCGCGCAAGCTATCGCCAGTTGGGATGTCGCGGCCTCGCAAGGCGCGCTTTATGACGAAGGCCGGACACTCTCGGCGCTGATCGGTCGTCCGACGACCCCGCTCGGCGACGTGGTTGCACAGGCGCTTACGGCGTGACCCAAGACCAATCCCCATCGGAGCCAGCGGGCTTCGATGGGGGTAATATGCAGCCGTGGACGCAGGTGGGTGTCAGGGCAGCCGAGCCCGCGTTCACGGAACGATCAGATATTTAGCACCGGTGGATTTGCGCTGATAAGCCGCTGCGATCTCGGGCTTCAAGGCGTCGGCCAGACTGATCGTCGCGGTGTAATGACTTGCGAATGTCGTGGTCATCTCGCTTGTCACACGTTCGCGCATGTTCTGAGTGACCGCCGGATCTGTGCGCTGCAGGAAGTGGAACAGCAGCCAGCCGCCAATGCCCCAGCTAAATCCGAAACCCCGCCTCAGCGTCGTCGGACCGGTATCAAGCGCGCCATAGATATAGACCTGCTTCTTAGCTGCGGAGCCGTAGCGGTCATAGGCGGTCATTTTCCGGACAGCGACCGCCTCCATCGCGTTCAGGATGGTGCTGGTCATTTCGCCGCCGCCGATCGCGTCGAATGCCAATGTCGCCCCGGTCTCGGCGATGGCTTCTTCCAGTTTTTCGCGGAAATCCTCGGCGCTGCTGTCGATGACATGGGTGGCACCGATACCCCGCAGCAAGTCGGCCTGCTGAGGGCTGCGGACGATATTGACCAGCTCGATCCCATCATCCTTGCAGATCCGGACCAGCATTTGCCCAAGATTCGAGGCGGCGGGCACATGAATGATCGCCTTGTGCCCCTCGGCACGCATCGTCTCAACAAATCCAAGCGCGGTCAGAGGGTTGACGAAAAGCGAGGCCCCCTCGGCCGCGCTGGCTCCATCCGGCAGCACGATGCAGGCCTCGGGCGAGATCAGGCGCAACTCGGCATACATGGCCCCGCCGATCATGGCGACGCGCTTGCCGATCAGGTGCTGAAGATCCGGACCCGCTGCGATCACCGTGCCCGACCCTTCGTTTCCGACCGGCATGGATTGCCCCAGCCGCGCCTGCACCATTGCAAGACCCTGCGGCGACACCGTGGCAGACAGGACCGGGTCATCAGCGGTCCCCTCGGCCTTGAGCGAGGCGATATCAGCCGGGCCGAACAGAAGGCCCAGATCCGAGGGATTGATTGGCGCTGCTTCGACCTGAACCAGCAACTGACCCGCGGCAGGTTCGGGCACGGATACGCGTTCAAGATTGATCCGCAGCACGCCTTCGGGCGTGATCGTCGATCTGAGTTCAAGACTGGTTCGTGACATGATGTCCTCGCTGATTTGGGATCCGCGCCCCGTGTCTACCTTGCATGGGACGAGTTCGTTACGGTTTTGTCAAAGCGTTCGGTCAATCGTCCGACAGGGTCGATCTTCGTGCCCGAGGTTGCTGCTGAAGGTCGCAGGCCTTGCAGCGAAGATAGTCGGCCACACGGCGATCACAGGTGACAATGGCCGGAACTGGTCGACTGCTCCGGCTCGCATGTCGAGCACAAGGCCAAGTCCGCTACGGACGAACCGCGTCAGTCGCTGAGGAACCTTGCCAACCTGTCGCTCAAATCCTGCGGCGCCTCCATGGGGATCATATGGCCAGCCTCCAGCATCTCGATTTGAGATCCCGCAACGCCCCGATGCAATTCTTCGGCTTCGTCAAGTGAACGCAGACGGTCCTCGCGGCCTGCGACGATCAGCGTGGGGCACCTGATTTCCGCAAGGCGCGCTGCATCACCCTGTCTTTGGAACAAAGCCTGCCGCCGGAACGTCTCGCCGCCCAACCGCACGCTCATCTTATGTATCCGATCGATGAGGTCGGCGTCCTGCTCGCGGTCGGGATGCACCGATTGGCGTATCGACGCACGGCTCAGGCCGCGGAACAGCGCTGGGTCCGCTCCTGCTACAGCCGCCTTGCGTCGCTGCTGCACCTGATCGTCCCCGCGGGCGGAGGTGGCGATCAGCACCAGATGCGTTACGCGGTCCGGCGCGAGGTAAACCATCTCGCGCGCGACATATCCCCCCATCGAAAACCCGATCAGCGCAAAGCGGGCCGGGGCCATGCCAAGCGTGTTCCGAGCCATATCCGCGATCGACGCTCCCTGTGTCGGGTCGGAATGGATCAGCGGGCCAAACCCGGCAAGCGCGGGCTCCACATCGTGCCAAAGATCACGATCCAGCATGAAGCCTGGGATAAGGACGACCGCCATCGCGTTATACCGGCATCGCAAAGGACCGCTTCACCATCTGGCTCGGCACGTCGGTCTTGACGTTCTGCACGCCCTTGATACGGCTCAGATGTTCCGACTGGAACCGGCGATAATCCTCGATGTCGGCGGCGACGACACGGACCATGATGTCGCAATCCCCAAGCATCAGATAGCACTCGACCACCTCTGGAAAGCGAACGACCTCGCGCACGAAATGCTCGATCGTGTCCTCATCTTGACTGGTCAGCCAGATGCGACAGAACAGCACCTGTTTCCTGCCGATCTTCGCCGGGTCGACCACAGCAACATAGTGTGTGATCACACCTGACTCCTCGAGCATCTTCACCCGCCGAAGGCAGGGTGAGGGCGACAGCCCAACCTCTTGCGCCAGTTCGACATTCTGCATCCGGCCATTGCGCTGAAGCGCACGAAGAATGCGCCGATCCGTCTCATCCAGATCATAGGTTTCCGATTTCACGATATGGCCTGATTTTAGCACCTGATGCCAAATACTCTTCGATAACCACCATCTTCGCAACCCGATTGCGCAGCACATTGACTATGTTCCGCCAACACATATTGCGGACGACTACCATCATGACATTCATTACCGAACAGGCCAGCTCGGCCCAAAACTCCGAGATACAGCGGGGCATTCGCGCGGTGACGCCGATCCTGTTCGGCCTTGTCCCCGTGGCTTTGGCCTTTGGTGCCCTCGCCTCGCAGAAAGGCCTGACCGCATCCGAAGTGTCATTGATGACCGGCCTGAACTTTGCCGGAGGCTCCGAATTCGCGGCCATCGGTTTGTGGCAGGCCGTGCCGCCGCTTTTGCTGATCGTGGCCATTACCTTCCTTGTGAACAGCCGGCATCTGCTGATGGGGGCGGCGCTGACGCCGCATCTGGCCGGGCTTCCCCGCTGGAAGGCCTATGCCGTGCTGGTGCTGATGTGCGATGAAAGCTGGGCTTTGGGCCTTGCGGATGCGCGCAAGCATCGGTTCTTCAGCCTGCCGTTCTATTTCGGTCAGGCCGTGACCCTGTATCTTGGCTGGATGGCATTCTCGACGCTGGGCGCGCTGGCGGGCCCGCTTCTGGGCGATATCGAGCAATATGGCGCGGACCTCGCCTTCCCGGCGGTGTTTCTGGTCCTGTTGCGTGGCATGTGGCCGGGCGTGGTGAAGGCATTGCCATGGCTTGCCAGTCTGGCCGTCGCGATCGCGGCCTATCTGGCCCTTCCCGGCGCGTGGTATGTGCCGCTGGGGGCGCTGACCGGGCTGGGCCTGTCGTGGTTGATGGCGGGCCGGACATGATCGATCCGTGGACGCTCATCATCATCATCGGCATGGCGACCGTGACGGTCACGACGCGGATCGGAGGCTATGCCCTTCTGCGCGGCCGCACCCTGTCGCCGCGCCTTCTGGCCACGATGGAGGCGGCGCCGGGCTGTGTCCTGATCGCCGTGATCGCCCCGCATTTCGCCACGGGGCGGCCCGCAGATATGCTGGCGCTGATCATCACTGTCATCGCCGCGCTGCGCCTGCCCATGCTGCCGACCGTGATGATTGGCATGGCATCCGCCGCGATGCTGCGGCAGGTTCTTTGAACCCACACTAGGCCGACTATCGCCTGCACATCTTCACGTCCCGCAGTGAATTGCCCTTCGCAGGCCATCCGACCTTGGGAAGCGCCTTCGCGCTGCTCAAGGCGGGCATGGTCACGCCGACGAATGGCCGCATCGTGCAGGAATGCGAGGGCGGCCCGGCCGAAATCGAGGTCCGGTCTTTCGCCCCGTCTTGCGGCGTGAACGAAGATCCGTTCTGCGGCAGCGGAAACGGTGCCGTCGCGGCATACAGGCTGCGAGGCGGCGATATCGGCCACGGACATGCCTATGCCGCAACGCAAGGGGCCCGGGTCGGACGCAACGGTCTTATTCAGGTCCGCGTGCCGGAAGGCGGTCTGATCACGATCGGCGGGGCCTGCGCCATCACCGTGAGCGGAGCGCTAAGGGCATAGCCACGCAGGTCAGCCGCGCTCGGGTGCTTCGACATCCGAGAAGACCTGAACGGCATCGGGCAATCGCGCGCCCCGAACCTCGATTGTGCGCAAAGCAGTGTCAAGTTCCGACAGTTCCGCAGCCGTGAAACTGATATCGGCGGCCCCGACATTCTGCACCATATGCGCCATCTGCGTCGTGCCCGGGATCGGCACGATCCATGGCTTTTGCGCCAGAAGCCAAGCAAGGGCGATCTGACCGGGGGCGGCATTCTTGCGTGCGGCCCATGTGACCAGAAGCTCCACCAAAGCAAGGTTATGCGGCAGGTTCTCGGGGGTGAAGCGCCCCTCGATGCCACGGATATCGCCTTGGGCGAAACTGGTCGCCGCGTCGATTGCCCCGGCAAGGAAGCCGACGCCCAGCGGGCTCCATGGGACGAAGCCGATGCCCAGTTCCTCGCATGTGGCAAGCACTGCGGCTTCGGGTCCCCGCCACAGCATCGAATATTCGCTTTGCACGGCGCTGACGGGCAGTTCGGCATGGGCGCGGCGCAGGGTGTTCAGACCCATCTCGCATAGGCCCCAATGCAGCACCTTGCCTTGGGCGATCAGGTCCTTGACCGCGCCCGCGACATCCTCGATCGGAACCTCGGGATCGACGCGGTGCTGATACAGCAGATCGATCCGGTCGGTCTGAAGCCGCGAGAGCATACCTTCGACCACAAGCTTGATATGCTCGGGCTTGCTGTTCAGCCCCGGCAGCCGGGCGCCGGTCTGCTGGTCGATATTCCAGCCGAATTTCGTCGCGATCACAATGTCATCGCGGAAACCGGCGATCCCTTCGCCCAGAATGCGTTCGACCTCATGCGGGCCGTAGGCTTCGGCCGCGTCAAAGAAGGTCACGCCCCGGTCATGGGCCGAGCGGATGATATTGTGCATCTCGGGGCGATAGGGGATCGTGCGCTGATAGGTCCGGCTCATGTTCTGCACGCCAAGGCCGATGCAGGAAACTTCGAGCGCGCCCAGATGGCGGCGTCTGGGGGACGCCGCGGGCTTTGCCTCCGTTCCAGTCTGTGCCTGCGCGGCGCGGGTCAGGGGAATGGCCGCAAGCGCGCCCGCCACCATCATCAGGCTGCGGCGCTTGATATTCGGCAGGGTATCATCGGTCATGAACGGTCTCCTTTGGGATGGGAAAGCGGGAACGGTGCCGCGCCAGAAGCCTGACCGCCGTATGCGCCAGCACCGCGTAAAGCGTTGTGATCGCAAGCCAATGGCCGAAATAGGGCAGCGTGGATTCGCTAAAATCCCACATGGTCAGGCTGTAGTCGAAGCCCAGTCTTGTGCCCAAACCCATTACGAAGGAGCTGTTCAGGCCCAGACCGGCCACCAGAATGGCAAATCCCCAACCTGCACCGGCGATGACGCGGGTTTGCAGGAATGGCAGCCGGGTCCGCGCCATCGCCAAGACGATGTGCCAATGCAGACCTATATGCAGCCCGACAATCACCACAAGCCAATAGGCGGCGAGCCAGTGGATTTCGCGCAAGGTAAAGATGCCGGGCAGCTTCAGGATGCCACGCAGCGTTTCCGAAATCATGACGCTGGTGGCCAGCAGGATCAGCATGGTGATGGCAATGAGCAGGTTCAGGCCCAACCGGACCAGCCGCGCCGCGTCATAACGCCCGCGCCCGATCATGCCAAACCAGCGCCGGTTCAGGATCACATGGCGTCCGACCAGAAGCAGAAACGCGGTGCCGGTCACCTCATGGGCAAGATTGCCAAGCCACCAATAGCCCATGCAGACCAGTAGCAGCGCAAGCGCAACCGCGTCCGGCAGAAGCCGGGTCAGTAGCGGGTTGCGGCGGGTGGGCCTGCTCATTCGAACCGCCGCAGATCGTTATAGGTGAAAAGATACTCGCGATCCGCGCGCGACTGGTGGCAGGACTGGCAGCGGGATGTGGTCTCATCCATGTTGATCGAGCGGTCTGGCCAGAACCACTGGAACTGCCAATCGGCGGTACGGCCTTCGGGATCATCCGCGCCCCAGCCCTCGCCGTTCTGCATCACGAAATAGCGGTAAACCTGACCGTCGCGGTGATCGACCAGAACGACATGGGTGCCGAAGGGGATCGGCTCACCGCGCTTCACCGCCTCGATTGCCGCGCGGCTGGTCAGCATATGCTCGGTCACATCGCCGCGGGTGACGGTGGTGTAATGCTCTAGCTGCTCCAGCGGAGGAAAGGTCACGCGGTTCGGCTCGGCCTGCAAGGGCAGCGTCAGGACCGCGTAGGCGGCGAAGATTGCGGGTTTTCGCATGGCGGCGGGGATCTCTCTGATGGTTCAGAAAGAAAGAAGCACGCGCGCGGCCACGGAATTAGCCCATGTCATCCGCAAAGGCCTATTAGCCAGACCGATTAATCACGACGGGTTGATAAGCCTTGGCGGAGAATTCAAAGCCGATGGCGCAGGGTCTGGATGACAAGGGCGAAGGCTGCCGAATTCTGCCGCCGGCTGGGATAGTAAAGGTGATATCCCGGAAAATCCGCGCACCAATCGCCAAGAACAGAAACCAGCGCGCCGCTGGCAATATCCGCGCGCACGAAGGGTTCAGGCAGGTAGGCAAGGCCCTGCCCATCCAGCGCCGCATTCCGGCGCAGGGCCAGGCTGTTCACGGTCAGCGGCCCCTCGACCCGAACCCGCAACTCGCGGCCATCCTTTTCGAATTCCCAGGCAAAGATCTCGTTCAACGTTGGAAGGCGCATGTTGATGCAGCGATGACCGATCAGGTCCTGCGGCACCAAGGGGGGCGGGTTTGCGGCCAGATAGCCGGGGGAAGCCACCACCGCCATGCGCATATCCGGGCCGATCCTGACGGCGATCATGTCCTTTGCGACCCGCTCGCCCAGACGGACCCCGGCGTCAAAGCGTTCGGCCACGATATCGGTCATGCCGTAATCGACCGAGATTTCGACATGGATATCCGGGTATTCGGCCAGCAGCGGCACCAGAGCGGGCTGCAGGATCGAGATTGCCGCATGTTCGCCCGCGCTGATGCGGATCACGCCAGCCGGACGGTCGCGAAAATCGCCCAGACTGTCCAGCGCGGTCTTAATTTCGGTGAATTGCGGGCCGATGCGATCAAGCAGCCGCTGTCCGGCTTCGGTCGGGGAGACGCTGCGGGTCGAGCGCGACAAAAGCCGCACCCCAAGCCCTTCCTCCAACTGGCGCACGGTCTGGCTCAGGGCGGATTGCGACATGCCAAGCTGGGCCGCCGCACGGGTGAAACTGCCAGCCATGGCCACGGCGACGAAGGCGTGAAGGTCGTTGAAACTGCGGCGCGGCATTATGATGATCTTCTTATAAACCCATCCCGTTTATCCACTCTAATCGATGGATATCACCGGGGCTAGATAACACCGGACAATGCGAGGGCGTGGATTTCACCTGCGACCCATGTCGAGAAGGGCCTTCAAACCCGACCCGCGCTTCGCGTCAATCTGTGATCAAGGAAGCCAATGATGCAGTACAGAAAACTCGGCAATCTGGCAGTTTCAGCCTTTGGCCTTGGCTGCATGGGGATGACGGGGGTCTACGGGTCTGGCAACAGCAGAACGGATATGATCGGCCTTGTTCGCGATGCACATGACCGCGGCGTGACCTTTTTCGACACCGCCGAGGCCTATGGTCCCTTCGCGAATGAAACGCTGCTTGGTGAGGCATTGCAGCCGATCCGCGATCAGGTGGTCATCGCGACCAAGTTCGGCTTCGATATCGACCAGCAGACCGGCGCGCGCAGCGGCGGCACCAATAGCCGCCCCGAGCATATCAAAGCCGTGGCCGAGGCGGCGTTGAAGCGTCTTCGAACCGACCGGATCGACCTGTTCTACCAGCACCGCGTCGATCCCGCCGTGCCGATCGAGGATGTCGCGGGCGCCGTCGGTGATCTGATCGCCGAGGGCAAGGTCAAGCATTTTGGCCTGTCCCAAGCAGGGGGGCAGACCATCCGCCGCGCCCATGCCGTCCAGCCGGTGACAGCGGTTCAAAGCGAATATTCGCTGTTCTGGCGTGGCCCCGAAATCGAGCTGCTTGCGGTGCTGGAAGAACTCGGCATCGGCTTTGTCCCGTTCAGCCCGCTGGGCGCGGGTTTTCTGACCGGCAAGATCGACGAGACCACAGCATTCGAGCAGGAGGATTTCCGCAACTTCGTGCCCCGCTTCTCGCCCGAGGCCCGCAAGGCCAATCTGGCACTGGTCGAGGTGATCCGACGCGTCGCGACCCGCAAGGCTGCGACCCCGGCCCAGATCGCCCTTGGCTGGCTTCTTGCCCAGAAGCCGTGGATAGCCCCGATCCCCGGCACGACAAAGCTGCACCGGCTGGAAGAGAACCTTGGCGCGGTAGATCTGGACCTGACCAGCGCTGACCTTGCCGAGATCGACGCGGGAGCATCGAAAATCGAGGTGAAGGGCGAACGCTTGCCCGAGGCAGTGCTGAAGATGACGGGCCTTTGAGCATTTTCGCGGCGCGACTTTGTGACCAACCATCACGCCGGGCCAAGGCTGCTTGTCTCGGTGCGTTCTAAGAGGGCCCACTGTCTGCAACTGCCGCAGCGCGCACCCGCCGCGATCCAATCTGGCGCGTGGCGGGTTGTTTCGTGTCCTTCACTCGGTCTTGCTGGCACGCTGTTCGACATCGCCCGGTGAAATCCGCGTGGGATTATCCGCAGGGTATCCGCACCGTTTCGGGCAGGCCGCGCCCTGACAGGCCATGCCATCCATCACGGGGCAGCGGGGGCCGGGCCTTTGGATCGGTCGCTTGGTCAGGAATTGCATCACCCCCCTCCCCCCTTCAGAGCGCTTGCGCCCGGCGCAGGAACAATTGCGTCAGCGGGCTTTCATGGCGCATCGCCGCGCGTTCGGTCGCAAGACCCCGCGCCAAAGCGCCATTGCCGGAACGGATCGCGGCCTCGATCAGGGTCAGGTCCAGCACGTCGCGTTGGGCGTCGCTGCCGCCAAATCGGCGCGACATGCCGCGCACCGCGCGCAGGCGGCGGGCACAATCGGCATAATCGCCGCGGCCAAAGCCCATCAGAGCATGGGCGACGGGCAGGCCGATATCGGCGCTGAAACGGGCATTGTCGCCGGTGCCATGCGCGGCCTCGGCAATGGCGGCCAGTACCTGCCCGGCGGCAGCGTCCCGGCCCGATCCGATCAGCGCCATGATCATATGCACGTCGTTGAGGGCATATAGCCCCGGCTGGCCCGACTGCTGCCAGCGATCCGCGACGCCCTCCCAGCGTGCCGCCACATCGACCCCGCGCAGCGTCAAGCGCCACAGCATGGCCGAGGCGTGGATCAGATCGATCACCGTCACCAGCCCCGAGCCGATGATACGGCTGTCGAGCAGGTCGAACACCGCCTCGAACTGGCCCAGTTCAAGGTGATACAGCGCCAGATGCCACCAGTTATGCACGGCAAAGAAGCTGTCCTTGGCCCATGACCCGCCATCGCCCATCCAAAGGATTCCCTCGGCTGCGCGGTTCTGCATCTCCAGCACATGGGCCACCGCGTGTTGCGACCAGCCATCGCGCGGCTCAAGCTCGACGCCCATGCGGCCAAAGCGCTCGGCATCAGCGAAATGGCCGGTTTCCTCAAGGCCAAAGGCCCGCATCCCCAAAAGCGCATGATAGCCGGGACGGCCCGCATCCCAAGCGGGCATGGCGCGCGCGATACGGTCGCGCAACATGCGGGCATCGCCGCCAAAGAAGTCGATCTGGTGGCCTGCGATCAGCGCCAGCCCGTCATGGGGATCGGCCAAGGTGACATCCTCGAGGATCCGGCCCGCCTGATGCCAGCCGCCCGACAGCAGCGCACCAATGGCCGCGACATGGCCCTTTTCGCGCGTGGTCACGGCACTGGCGGCAGCGGCGCGGTGGCTTGCCTCGGCGATGGCATAACCTGCGGGCTCGGTCCCCAGCAGGTGCAGCCAGGCGCGCATGGCATGGGCCATGGCAAAGCCGGGATCGGCCTCAATGGCGCGGTCGATGGTTGCGACCGGATCGGCGCGGTAGCATTGCAGTTCGGCCAGCGCCTGCTCATAGGCGGCGCGGCCGGTTTCCGTGGCGCCGCTCAGGGCAAGGCCATGCATGTCATGGATGGTCATGGTCATTCTCCGTTGGAAATAGGTTCAGGTCAGCGCGGGCGGATGCGACCGGGGTCGATTCCGATGTCGCGCAGCATGTGGTCGGACAGGGTGGCGATCTCGCAGCGCGTCGGGTGGGGCGCGCGCCACGCCGAAAGCCGGTGGTAAATGCGGGGTTTCATCAGAGCGGTCCTTTCCGTCAGGCTTTTTCCGATGCCCTTGTCGCAGGCCCGCGTGATCCCAGCGGTAAAGCCCGGGGGTGAAAGCGTTAAACCAGCGGTAAATCGTGACCCCGTCGCGCGCCTATGGCATTGGCAAGCGCCCCGCGCCCGCGCCATAATCGCGACCGAGCCATCCATTGCTGGACTGTGCCATGCCCGGCCCCGCCCTTCACGCCAGCCCCGCCGCCACCCTGCAGCTGACCTTGCTGGGCGGCTTTGCCGCGCAAGCAAATGGGCAGGCGCTGGCCTTGCCGACGGCCAAGGCACGCCTGCTTCTGGCCTATCTGGGCGCAAGTCCGGGGCGGCTGCATCCGCGCGGCAGGCTATGCGGGTTGTTCTGGGAGGACCGCGCCGAGGAACAGGCCCGCGGCAGTCTCAGGAACGCCCTGTCCCATATCCGCGCCGCCTTGGGCGAAGCCGCCGTGATCGGCAATCGCGAGGCCGTGGGCCTGCCTGCAGGCGGTGTCGCAAGCGATCTTGCCCGCCTTGAAGCGCTGGCCCAGACTGGCGGCGCCGATCCGTGCGAGGTGCCCGCCCTGACCGGCACCTTCCTTGACGGGATCGAGGCCGAGGGGGTGCTTCTGGGCGACTGGCTGGATTTCGAGCGCAGCCGCTGCCGCAGCCTGTCGCAAACCCTGCTGGAGCGCATGGCGACCGAACTGGCCGCCCGGGGAGACATGCCCATCGCAATCGATCTGGCCAAAAGGCTGGTCGCCCTTGACCCCTTCCGCGAGGCGAGCCAGCGCCAGTTGATCCGTCTGCTTGCGGATTCCGGGGACAGCGCCATGGCGCTGGCACAGTTCCACAATTGTCGCGACCTGCTGCGCCACGAACTGGGCATCGCCCCCTCGGCCCAGACCCGCGCGCTGGCCGAGGAACTGGTGGGCGAGCCGCCCGCACCCCCCGATACGCCGGGCGATGTCCAGCTTTCGGTTGCCGTCCTGCCCTTCAGCGACGCCGATGGCGATGCCGATGGCCGCTTTCTGGCCGAAGGCATCGCCGATGACATCACCACCGAACTGACCCGGCATCGCGACATCCTCGTCATCGCCCGGCAGTCCAGCTTCCAGTTCCACGGTTCCCATCCGGGCGAGGCGGCACAAAGCCTTGGCGCGCGCCATATCCTGACCGGCACGGTGCGCCGCCGGGGCGAGTTGGTCAGCCTGTCGGTCCGCTTGCTGGATGCCGCCACCGGTCGCAACCTGTGGGCCGAGCGGCATGAGCGCCCCTATGCCCAGCTTTTCGCCATGCAGGATGCGGTCGTGGCGCAGATCCTCGCCGGGGTCGATGCCGAGATGCGCCAATCCGAACGCGAGCGCGCGGCGCGGCGTCCCCCCTCGGATCTGGACGCGTGGGAGTTGTTCCATCGCGGCATGTGGCACGCCTATCGTTTCCAGCCCGACGAGGCCGAGCGTGCGCGCAAGATATTCACCCGCGCGGCCTCGCTTGCGCCGGATTTCGCGCTGCCGCTGGCGGGGCTGGCCTATATCGGGCTGGTGGGGATCACGTGGCGGATGGTGCCCGACCCGCAGGCCGTTCTGGCACAGGCAATCGCCCATGGCCGGGCGGCGGTCGAGATCGACCCGACCAGCCCGTTTGCGCAGGTCGTGCTGGGAAGGCTTTTGACCTATGCCGGGAAATTACCTGCGGCCTTCGACCATCTGCGGCTCGCGCGCGCTCTTAACCCCAGCTATGCCTCGACCTATTACGGGCTGGCGACCGCGCATCTTTGGGCAGGCGAGCCGGAAGCGGCCCTTGCCAATGCCCAGCAGGCGCTGCGCTTCAGCCCACGCGATCCGCTGGCCGCGATGTTCCTGACGGTCCAGTCCTTTGCCCATGCCATGCTAGGCCGACCCGACACCGCCGAGGCCCTGGCCCGCCGCGCCATCGACATGCTGCCGCGCGAGATCTGGTCGCGCCTTGCCCTGACCTTTGCGCTGGTCGAGCAAGGCCGGACCGACGCCGCGCGTCAGGTCATCGCAACGGCGGCGCGTGAATTGCCCGGCGTTTCGCTTGAGGGGATACGCCCCCTAAGCGCGGGCGTCACCCCGGAGTTTCGCGACCGGGTCCTTGCCGCATTGACCGCCGCCGGATTGAGCTGACAGGCCGGGGGTCGCGTGATCTCGGTGTCATTCACTCCAGCTTCGTTGCCGTTCTTCCCACAGGCGCTCACCGACAAGACAATCGCTGGGTGCCGTACCAGCCACACGGACCAGCCTGTCCTGCGCCAAAGGTTGTCCGCCCGCGATTTCCAGAACCAGCTTGTGGCGCACCGCCATGGCAAATTGATCCCAGCCCGTCACGGCGATGGAAAACGCACCCATGCCGCCGATCACGCAATCGACGTAGTACCGATCCAGATCGGGAATGCTGCTCCAGCCGCCATTGTTACCGGTGCCCGTCAGCAAGGGCAGCCCATTGATCGTTATTCCGCGGATCACGGCCGCATCACGCGCTTCGGTCACGGCACGGCCCTGATTGTTGGGGCCGTCGCCGGAAACATCAATGACATGGCGCAGACCGGAAAATCCGTTGCCGTCGAAAAGTTCGGACGAAAAATCGATCGCCCCCGAAATCGAGGTCCGCGACACCGGCCCGGACGCCCCTGTCTCGATGAGGTCGGCGAAAGCACTGGCCGCCTCGGCGCTGTCGATCAGCATCCAGGGGATAGCGACGTTCTGCGACTGCGCGCCGGCCCATTCGACATAGGTCACCGCAATCCGTTTCATGTCCCCGAACAGGATCGCCTTCTGGATCTCGGCACTGCGGAAGGCTGACGCATAGCCCCGGCGCTGGATCATCTGCTCGGA
Source organism: Paracoccus sp. PAR01 (assembly GCF_014851995.1). Taxonomy (NCBI): domain Bacteria; kingdom Pseudomonadati; phylum Pseudomonadota; class Alphaproteobacteria; order Rhodobacterales; family Paracoccaceae; genus Paracoccus; species Paracoccus sp. PAR01. The sequence continues at coordinate 69,467 of NZ_JACVAW010000016.1, read as the reverse complement.
CGGGTCGATCGAACGAGAGATGTCCACGGCCAGCACAAGTTCCACCCCAACGCCAAGATCGGTTGTGGCCGATTGGCCAAGTGCCGGGCTGGTCAGCCCGACCACCGCAAGAAGCGATGTTGCAAGGCAACTAAGCGGGACAGGTTCCATGCCACCAGCCTGCCAGAACACCGGCAAAGGCCAAATCACATTTCCGAACGGCGGGTGATCCGGTCCACGCGAACGCCTTCGGGTACTCGAGGATCACACCGAACGGATCAGACCGCCATCCACGCGGATGCTCTGACCGGTGATGTAGCCCGCACCCTCGGACAGAAGAAAGGCGATGGTGTCTGCAATTTCTTCGGCGCTGCCATATCGCCCCATGGGCACGCTGTCGCGCCTTGCATCCGTCGCGGGCAGGCTGTCGATCCAGCCGGGCAGGACGTTGTTGATACGGATGCCTTTCGCGGCATATTCATCCGCGAAAATCTTGGTGAAGGTGCCAAGACTTGCCCGAAACGCAGCCGAGGTCGGAAACATCAAGCTGGGCTGCGTAACCCAGGCGGTCGAGATATTGACGATCGCCCCGCCGCCCTGCGCCTCCATGATCGGGGTAACAAGGCGGATCGGGCGCACGGCGCTCAGGAAATAGACCTCCATCCCCTTATGCCAATCCACGTCCGATATCTCGAGCAGCGGCGCGCGCGGGCCGTGACCGGCAGAGTTGACCAAGGCGTCGATCCGGCCCCATTTTTCGACGGTTAGATCGACCAGCCGCTTTACATCGGCATTCACAAGGTTTGAGCCAGTGACACCGATACCGCCCAGTTCGCGGGCCAGCGCCTCGCCCTTTCCCGACGAGGACAGGATGGCGACCCGATAGCCATCCTGCGCCAATTTGCGCGCGGCGGATGCGCCCATGCCGGACCCGCCGGCGGTGATGATTGCGACCTTTTGGGTGGACATGACAGGCTCCTGTTATCGATTCCGGTCAGAATGACAGATCACGCCTGATCTTTCGCGCCAGAAGGAAACCTGCCAGACTGTAGAAAAATTATCGGTTCCTCATGCCTTCGCGTTCTGGTCTGCCGCCGCTGAATGCCCTGCGCGCCTTTGATGTTGCGGGCCGCAAGCTGAATTTCCGCGCCGCCGCCGACGAGTTGGGCGTCACGCAGGGTGCCGTCGCACAGCAGGTCCGTTTGCTGGAAAAGCACCTTGGCGTTCCCCTGTTCCACCGTCTGCCGCGCGGTGTCGCGTTGACCGCACATGGGGCCACCTATCTGGCCGAAGTGAACCGAGCCTTCGGCATCCTGACCGAGGCGACCGGGCAGCTTGCCGCGCGCTCTGAAGCCGTCACCATCAGCGTCACCCCGACCTTTGCAACGAAGCTTCTGATTCCGCGGCTGGCGGACCTTGCCAGATCCCTGCCCGGGATCGAGCCGCGCATCATCGCGACCGAGGCGCTTTCGGATTTCGACCGCGACCGGGTCGACCTCGCCGTACGCCTGACCCGCCCACCCTTTCCGGCCGGTCTGGAGGCGCGGCTGCTGTTCCAGCAGGAACTGATTGCGGTCGCAAGCCCGCAACTGGTTGGCACCACGCCCCTGCCCCTCTCCCCCGATCACCTGCGCGGCCTGCCGCTGCTGCACGATGCCCAGAACTTCTGGCCGCTTTTCTTTGGTACCACCGGCAGCCTGCCTGGGACCGTGTTCAACCAGACGACACTGGCCCTCGACGCCGCCATGGCAGGTCAGGGCATCGCCCTTGCCTGTCGCGCATTTGCACAGGCCGACCTCAATTCCGGCAGGCTGGTGCAGGTCACCGTGCGGGTGCTAGCCACCGAGCCAAGCTATTTCCTTGTCCGCAAGCGCAGCACGTCATCGAAAAATGCCGCCGAAGCAGTGTGGAGCTGGTGCGCCGATCATCTGGCGTTTCCATAGCGACCGTCAAAGTGCAGTGCGTAAGTCATCGGCAGCATGCTTGACGCCTCCGCGATGGTTTGATCCTGTGGCAGCGGGTTCATGCTGCCTGCCGCTCGCGCCGTTTTCGGTCTGGCGAAAGCATCACGGACGATATTCCGCTATCCCCGTCCAGTGTTCTTCGGCAATGCGAGCACCGATCCGTCACACTGGCAGGAGATGGTGAATGACCAATACGGAGCAGGCCAAGGCCATGGCGCGCCAATTGCGCGCCGCACTCGCATGCGAAGGGACCGAGGTTTCCCATTCGCGGGCGCTGGAACTCGTGTCCAAAGCGATGGGATACGCGGACTGGAACACGGCGGCTGGGGCTTTCGGGCGCGAGGACAGGACAACCGATGGTTTCCGGTTCAAGACCTGCAGCCCGATCCTGCGGATATTCGACGAAAGCAAGGCGCGCGAGTTCTACTGTGATTTCCTTGGCTTCGGGGTTGTCTTTGAGCATCGCTTCGCGCCCGACATGCCGCTTTACATGGGGATCGAGCGGGCGGGGCTTAGCCTGCATCTGTCCGAGCATCACGGCGATGCCAGCCCCGGCTCGAACATCTTCGTGACGACCGCCAATATCCGCGAGTTTCATCGCGAACTGACCGAGAAGCAGTATTCCTACGGTCGGCCGGGGCTTGAGCAGCTGCCATGGGGGCTGCAGCTACAGGTCCATGACCCATTCGGAAACCGCATCCGCTTCTGCGAGCAGGACGATTAGGCGGCACCGACAGCGCCGCCCGCTCCTGCATCTTCTTACAAGCATGTCTTCCTGCCGGGCCTTGATCCAAGGTCCGGCAGGTCTGGCAGGGCGTCAGAAACGCGCGCGCAGGGTCAGTTCGGCACTACGCTCATCACCATAGACGACGGTGTCGTAGAAGCCGGTGGTGGCGAAATACTTCTTGTTCAGGATGTTGTTCACCGTCAGCGACAGCTCGGTCTTCTCGGTCACTTCATAAGCGGCGGTGAAATAAAAGACCGCATAGGAGCCCTGATGAACGTTCGGCTGCTCGACCTCGGAGGCAAAGTCTATGCTGTCCGTGCCGCTTGCCAGCGCATCGCGCCGCCCAGCGTCAGCTTGCCCTCCAGAACGCCAGCCAGCCGGTAGTCGGTGGCAAGCTTCAGGGTATGGCGGGCTGGTCGGCGTAAAGCTCGTGACCGTTGTTATCCTTGGAAAGGCGGAAGTATAGCCCGCCGAGACGTTCCAGCGATCATTGAGCGCGTCAGCGGTCTCACGCTCGAAGCCGCGGGTCTCGTTGCCGCCGATGCTGCGGTTCTGGACCGGGTCCCAGTCCAAATATTCAGCCACGTCCTTCTGGTTGGTCTGGAAGATCGCCGCCGAGGTATACATCACATCGTCCAGCAGCCCGGCCTTGACGCCCAGCTCATAGTTGTAGCCATAGGTCGGGTCGAGATAATTGCCGTCGGCATCCTGCACCAGCTGCGGCTTGTAGATGCTGGTCCAGCTGCCATAGGCGGTCCAGGTCGGGTCGATGTCATAGGTGAAGCCAAGATATGGCGTCATCTCGCCGGAATACTTGCATTCGAAGGTCGGTGCGCCGGCGCTGGTCTCCTTGCCCTCCCGCCAGTTGATCCGCGTGCCCGCGAGGATGGCCAGCGCGTCGCTCGCGCGGAACTGCACCGTGCCGTACAGCGCGTATTGCGTGGCATCGCTGGTCCATTCGTTCGTCGCCTTCTCCGAGAAGCGCGGACGCGGATAGCTGCCGTCCCAGTCAAAGACATTGCCGACCGGTGTCCGTCATCGAATGATTTGGAACAGGCGGCCTGGTTTTGGACGAGAGAGTTCTGGCGCACCGGTTTCTGATTATGCCGCCTGACGCTGATGGTTCAAGCGGCGGTTCTGGATGGTCGCTTTTCTGATCTTCTCCCTTTCTGCCAGGATTTTGGAGCCGCGCCCGAAATAGACATCTGCCGGGGTCAAGTTGCCGAGGCTCTCGTGATAGCGGTGGTTGTTGTAATACTCGACAAAGGCGGCGATCGCCTCTTCGAGCTGACCCGGAAGGTAATAGTTCTTCAGCAGGATCCGGTTCTTCAGGGTTTGGTGCCAGCGCTCGATCTTGCCCTGGGTCTGAGGATGTCCGGGCGCGCCATGGACCTGTTCGACGCCCCTTTCTTCAAGCCAGTCGGCCAGATCCCCCGCGATATAGGCCCCGCCGTTGTCCGAGCAGGCGCAGCTTATGACGGGGCACGGCACTGTTGCCCGACGCATCCAGTGCCTTGCCTACGGTGCTGGTCACATCGGCCACCTTCATGTCGGTGCAGAGCTTCCAACTGACGATGTAGCGGGAATAGTCGTCGAGAATGGTCGAGAGATAGAACCAGCCCCAACCAATGACCTTGAGATAGGTGAAGTCGGTCTGCCACATCTGGTTCGGCGCCGTGGTCTTGTCTCTGAACTCCTCGCCAGCCTTGATCATGATATGGGCCGGGTGATCAGGTCATGCGATTTCAGGAACCGATACACGGAAGCTTCTGACACGAAATAGCTTTTGGTATCAGTGAACTGCACGGCCAACTCTCTGGGCGACAGTTCCGGTTCATCCAAGGCCATCTCGATGATCTGGCCACGCATCTCATCGGGGATGCGGTTCCAGACCCGGCTCGGTCGGCTCGGTCGGCTCGGCCGGTCCTCAAGCCCTTCAGGACCACCTGTCATGTATCGATCATACCAGCGGTAGAAGGTGGTAGGTGCGATCCCCAGCTTTGTCAGGGTGCGCCGCACCGAAAGGTGCGAGCCTTCGACCAAGCGAATGATCTCGAGCTTTTCAGAGGCGGGATATCTCATGCGTCGTCGCCCCCAGCCCCGCTCATGCTTTTTTTTAGCAATCGGTTATCAAGAGTGAGATCCGCGACGACCTCTTTCAGGGCTGCGGCCTCGGCACGAAGATCCTTTACTTCGGCACTGTTGGCTTGGCGGGCGGTGTCGCCCGCCAGACGCCTCTTCCCAGCCTCAAGGAACTCCTTCGACCAGCTGAAATAGACGCTCTGGGCGATTCCCTCTCGCCGACATAGTTCGGCAATGCTGTCCTCGCCGCGCAAGCCGGCCAGGGCGATCCGGATCTTTTCCTCGGCCGAATGAACCTTTCTTGTCGCGCGGCGGATATCTCTTACCGCACGATCGGCAGCAGCTTTCTGATCAACGGGTGTCTTGCTCATCTTCGCTCCTTGAAAGCTACGATGAGCCAGAAACCCTCCCGTCATCAATCAACCAAATCTGTCCCATAGGCCCTGACGCCGGACACTCCGATTCACGCTACAGCGTAGACCGCACGGTCGCTTCCGCCCGTTGCAACTCGGCTGCTGCTGCCCGCATGTCGCTCTGAGCAGGTCTGGATTGTTCTATTCCGGTGACTGGTCCGAGCAGTCGGGGTGTTTCGCCTTCACAATACGCCCCCAGCAGCCGGTACGGCGCTGCTTGACGCCTCCTACCAGCTCGCCGCGACCCCCACACATTGCACTTGACCGAGAGCTTAACGCCCTGCCCGGCGGTGTTTAGGCGCTGCTCCCCACGCCTCCTTCTGACCGAGCCGGTGAGCCGGTGCTGCATCTGCTGCCTCGCGGCGGCTTCAGCCTTGACGAGGCCTGCCGCATCGCTTGCGCGACCATGCTGGAGTTGGGAGGTTAAGGAACGATGCCTGGCTGGCGGGCCTTCTTGACCGACCTTTAGATCTTAGGGCCCGCTTCCTGATCCGCGGGCACGCCGAACGCCATGCCGGGATGGTCTGACATGGCGTGCAAATACTACCAGACCAGCGCGCAATACTCACCCTACCTTGGCGCGCAAAGGATGGTACCGTTGTTCTGCGCCCCCCAAGGATTACCTGCTTCAGCCCAATCTTGGGGCAGAGGTTGTCCTAGGCGGAAGAATGTTCCTCTGACCCCGGTTCGTCGTTTCTGCCTGATCCGTCACGGTTGGACCGATGCGAACCGTGACGGCTGGTTCTCGGCTTTCACCGAGACGCAGTTGACCGATGTGGGTCGAAACTCAGCGCGCAGATCGGCGCATTTGCCATGGCCGACCTCGCTGCGTCTTTTCGTCATCCCATAAGACCGCGCTTTGGAAACCACCCGCTTGGCATTTCCTGAGCACGCGCGGACCATCGTGACCGGTCTGCGCAAACGGCACTGGGGGCGATTTCGAGAATAATCTGAACACCGAACTGCCACATCGGGACGGCACCCTGTCCAATGGCAAAGGCTGGCATACCTTTTTGTCCTGCTACGGCACCGCCCTGAGCATGTGTCTTTCGAACCCCGAAAAGGCAATGCCGATCATCATCTGCCATTCCGGTCTTATCCGTTCCGCGCCCATTTTTATGCCGTTCGTTTGGGGGCCTTGTTCATGGCGCAGAAAAACACTGGATGGCCTTTCACGAGGCGATGGCCGAAGCGCCGTCAATATCGTCTATCATCCAGCCTAAGCGGTTGCCTTCTGGTGCGGCGTCGGCCTGACCGCCTGCAATGCGCATCGGGAGGCTTTTGAGGCCAAGTCTGTTGGCCGCTTGCGCAGAGCATGCACGCCAGGTCTATGATATCCCTAAGATTTCTGGATTTGACCTGCACATGCCTTGAAGAATGAGGGGGTAAGCTGGCCTTATTTGTGGGCTTCAGCATCCGTACGGTCAGTGGTTCGACCTATGTAGTCGATAAAGTAAAGGGATTCCGTTGTCCTGCTCATTGCTTCCTCTGTCATCCAGTCTGGAAGCGAGCGGGATACGAGGAAAATAGACACGCTCAGGTTAATGATGATGAGCCACTTCATATCCCAGACCTCTTTAATAAAAATGCAACAAATTTAAGTTGGTGTATGGAAAATTATCCTCACACCCTGAAGGTGTATTTTGGGTCATGTTTCGGATGAGTGCGTCTGCCAGCGTGGCGTGAGTTCCGGCCTATGAGCTACCCCCAATAGCCCCGCATCATGAGCTTGTTCACGGGGCTCAGGATCAACTGATTTTAGTCGGCTGGCGTGATTTAGGCTCCGCAAGGAGATCGTCGTTGAGCGTGCCTTTCTGACTAACATGCAGATGACGCATCGGAGCCGCTCCTTCCCATGCGCAATGGCGGTCCCGCATCGATGACCGGCACGTGTTGAGCGGGATAGGAACACTGACGGTCGTCGCGATCTGGATGAACGCGTTTCCCGTGTTGCGCCGCATCGAACTGCTTGATGGGGCGTGACCTGCGGCCCCATCCGCGCCCCGTCAAGCGGAACCGGACATAACGTCGCCAAGAAGCTGGTCGTCATCCACCACGGACGGACCGAATAGCTGGGGGTCCGTCCGTCCCTATCCGCAGGAGGCAGCTATGGCATGCTAGGTCCTGCGACACGCTCATGGGGAGGACGGTCTATGAAGGATGTTGTGATCGGTATGGACTTGGCGAAACGCGTTTCCCAGGTTCACGGTGCCAGAAAATCTGGAGAACTCCTCTTTCGAAAGAAGCTTGCGCGAGAACAGTTTCGTGGATTTATGTCGGGCCTTCAGCCCTGTCTCGTGGTCTTCGAAGCTTGCGGCAGCTCTAGCTACTGAGTGCGCGAGGTTGAAGCGATGGGGCATGAGGCTCGCCTCATAGCACTCAATACGTTCAGTCGTTTGTGAAACGGCAGAAAAATGATGCTGCCGATGCCGAAGCGATTGTAAGCGCCGCCCGCCAGCCGGCGATGCGCTTCGTGTCACCGAAGAGCGAGGAGTAGCAAGCCCGTGCTGCGATCTTCCGGAGCCGGCCGAGCGATCCTCTACGAATATGGCGTTATTTTCCTGATCGGCATTGGACTTGTGCCGCGCCAATACTCGTCAGGCGGCAAGGAGCGGTTTGGGCGCGTCTCGAAGGCGGGACAGACAGATATCCGAAGACTTTTGATCATCGGCGCTAAGGCGAGGGTGATCGGGCGCGGCGTGAGGAACGTTGCCCACGACAATTGGTTGGGGCGAACCATGCATCGCAAGCCCAAGATGCTCGCGGCGATCGCTCTGGCCAAACAAAATGACCCGCCAAATCTGAGCGATGCTTACGAACAACGAAGATTATCGAGATCCGGTCAAGGTGATGGTCGTGTAGATGTTATGCCCCGCCGCTGAAGGCCAGTAAGACGGGAGCGAGAAGACGCTGACTATATGGAAAATGATCGAACAGATCAGGATAGGGAAAGCCAGCTAGGGGCTACGAGCCTTCAGCTCGCTGAAAAGATTTGGACCCGATCACGCCGATCCCCATATCGGCCCGCGGCCTTCAGACATGCCGCCAAAAAGGCCTGACAGAAGACCGCTCTCGATCTTGACCAGAAGTCAAAATCCTCTTGCTTCGGGGACGGCAACCACGGAGGACAGTAAGGATCACGCATTTCCCGCAGGGCCATCAATACGCGCTTTGAGAATGGCGTCACTTTTCAACCGACTTTCCTCCAGCATCCCTAGTCCTTCGAGGATGGGATAGGCGACCGAGGCGATATGGGCGTTCACGCGCTTCAGGTCGCGCAGGATATCCAGATGGATGGTGCTGGTCTCCAACGTCTCGGCCCGGCCAATGCGCATCCGCTGCAGATGGTGCTCGGCGGATTCGGCCTCGATCCGGCGGCTTTCGACTTTTCGCGCCACCAGACGCCGGGCCAGCGTCGCATCGCGCGACAGGAAAATCGCCTGCGCCATGCGCAGATTTTCTTGGGTATGCTGGAAGAAAGCCGCGATCTCGGCCTGACCCTCGGTCGAGAAGGCCAGTTTCTTGCGCGCCTTCTTCACCGCGATCTCGGCAAGGCCACCTTCGACGATATCGCCTATATGCTCCAGATTGATGGCATAGGACACGATCTCACCGGCGCGACGGGCATCATCCTCGTCCAGCGCGCCACGACACAGGCGGGCGACATACAGCTTGATCGCTTCATGCTGCTGATCGACCTGCTCCTCCAGCCGGGCGATGTCGGTGAAGGGGGCTTCATCGGAATCGCGCAACGACATGACGGTGCGCTCCAGCATTTCACCGACCAGATCGCCGACGCGCAGTGTTTCACGCGCGGCCTGGGCCAAGGCCATTTCCGGCATCGACAGCAGGCTGTCATCCAGATGACTGCGGGATGCCGGAGTGCCTGAGGGTGCGGGCGTCAGCCGTTCAGCCAGACGCGAGATCGGCGTCAGCAGCGGCAGGAAAACGATCAGCAGCGCCAGATTGAAGGCGACATGCGCCCCGACCACGAAATGATCGGGTTGGGTCAGGATTTGGCCCAGTCCCCGCGCAATCGGACCTGCCAGAACCAGCACGGCCAATGCGCCGATCGCGCGGACCAGAAGATTTGCCAAGGTCAACCGCTGCGCTGCCACGCCTTCCGCGCGGACGGCCAGCCAAGGCGGCACGGCGCCGCCCAGATTGGCCCCGGCTACCAGCCACAATGCCAGTTCCGGCCCGACGACTCCGGCCCCGGCCAGCAGCATGACCAGCACGACCACCGCCAGACTGGACGAGCCCAGAATGGCCAGCCCCGCCGCGATTAGCAGGGCGAAGACCGGGGCATTGCCAAGGCCGGACAAAATGGCGACGGTGGTTTGCGATCCGCGCAGCGGCTCGGTCACCGCGCCCAGCAGTTGCAGGGCCAGCAGCATGAATCCCAGCCCCAGCACCGCGCGGCCCATGTTCCTGTTGCGGTTCGAGCGCGTGGTATTTTGGACCAGTACCCCCAGAAAGATCGCCGCACTCGCCATCCAATGCAGATCGGCGGACAGGATCAGGGTCACGATCGCCGTGCCCAGATTGGCCCCCAGCATCATCGCCTGCGCCATCCGCGGCCGCAGAATATCGCGGGCCGTGAATGAGGCGATGATGACCGCCGTCGCCGTGCTGGATTGCAGGCCAAGCGTGGCCACGAACCCCCAAAAGGCGGCGGCCGTCCGGTTGCCCGCGCCGCGCGCCAGCCATTGCCGCAAGACCACGCCATAAGCGCGCAGCACCCCGGTCTTGATCAGGCGCAGACCCCATAGCAGCAGCGCCGCAGCGCCCAGAAGGTCGATCAGCTGGATGGTAGAATGCACGATGCCGCTCTCCTCTCCGACGGCGGTCGGATCAGGTTACAGTGCATCTATCTGCACAGCAGTGCAATATCTTTGCACAAATGGCACCTGAACTGCGTCGAACCTGACGGCATGACTTGCAATTCGGCCAAGTTTCCTGAACAAAGGAGGAAAGCAGGATACTGACCTCGCGTGCGAGATTGGACCCATATCGTGCAGTCCCGGCATGAGGTAGCGGTGGCCAAGTCGAAGCTTAAACCCCGGAAGGCCTCGGTCAGCGCCAGCAGGGTGGCGGAAGTTGCGGGGGTTTCCCGCTCGGCGGTGTCGCGCACCTTTACCGATGGGGCCAGCGTCTCGCCCGAGACGCGTGCCAAGGTGCTCGCCGCTGCGGAAAAGCTGGGCTACCACGTCAACCATCTGGCGCGCGGGCTGATCCATCACCGCTCGGGGATCGTCTGCCTGATCGTGGCCGAGATGCAGACCCCGTTCCAAGCCAGCTTTGTCGAGGCCGCGACCCGCCGCCTGCAGGATAAGGGCAAGGTGGTGATGGTGCTGAATACCGCCGGTCAGCCTGCGAATGTCGAGGCCGCCTTGCGCCAGACGCTGAATTACCGGGCCGAGGCGACGGTTGTGGTGTCAGGTGCGCCGCCGCTATCCTTGGTCGAAACCTGCATCGAGAACGGGCAGCGGGTCATCCTGATCAACCGCGACGACGCGATTGAAGGCCCGCAATTCCTGATGATCGAGAACGAAGCCGCCGCGACCGAGGCCTGTTTCATGCTGCGCCGTGCCGGATGCACGCGGCTGGCCGTGGTCAGCTCGACCGCCGGAACGCCCAGCATTGTCGCCCGCGAAACCGCCTTCGTGGCCGCGGCAAAAAGCGCCGGGATCGAGGTCGCGGTCAGCCGCGCCGGCCCGACGGGCTATGCCTCGGGTGCGGAAAGCGCGCGGCAGTTGCTGGCCGGATCGAACCGACCGGACGGGGTGTTCTGCGTCACCGATCTGCTGGCGCTTGGCTTTCTGGACGCGACCCGGATCGAGTTTCGACTGCGCGTCCCCGAGGATATCTGCGTCATCGGCTTTGACGACATCTCGGCGGCGTCCTGGCTGGGCTATGACCTGACCACCTTCCGCCAGCCCATCGCCGAAATCGCCGATTACATCGCCGAAATGCTGGATGAGGACGAGGGCGGCCCGGCCAAAGTCCGCTTCCCGGTTCATGTCGTCTGGCGCAAGACCGTCCGGCCCTGAGGATCAGCTGCCCCTGACCGACAGGTCGCGCAGATCCAAGGTGAAATCACCATTCGGCAGCCTGCCCAGATAGCCGCGCAGAATCCGCAGCAGCGCCAAGAAGCGGCCCGCAAGGCTGTCCTTGCCCCCCTGCGGAAGCCTGTCGCAAAGCCGCTGATAGAAATCCAGCCGCTCGGGTGCGACATAGCCTTCGGCCAGCGCCCCGGCTTTTCGCAGGCGATACCAATCCTCGACCAGCTGCCACATGGTCAGATCCGGGGCATCGGTCAGCGTCACGCCCAGCAGTGCCAGAAGGTCGTCGATGCGGGCGCTGTCGACAAATTCTGCCATATCCGCGGGCCATTCGCGCGGGACGTAGCGGCCACGGACCAGCTCGACCAGATGGTGGTCCAGAAACGCGCCATGATCCGCAGCATCCATCGCGGGCCCGATTGAGGTCCCGGCCTCAGCCCGATAGGCGGCGAATGCCAGATCATGGCCGGGCACTTGCGCCAGCGGCAGGCTGCGGATCGCCACAAGGTCACCGTCCAGATCGACGATCTTCATCGCCGGGCAGAAACCGACCGGAGAGGGGACCGCGATATTGAACAGCCCCCCGCCCACATGGGGGTGAAAAGCCGTGTCATTCACATGCAGATGGCCCGAGAAATGAAGCGGCACGCCAGTCGCGGCAACCGCCTCGGCCACCACTGACGGCGGGGTGCGGCGGGCCAATCCGGTCGCGCCGAAGACCCGCAGCTCATCAGTGCCGGTGCCCGCCAGCACGTCAAGCACCGGATAATGCGAGAACGCCACCAACTGTTTGCCACCGGCCTTGGCCCGCGCCGCCACATCGCGCATCCATGGCAACAGATGTGCCCGGTGACGCAAAACCGCTGGCCAACCACCATCGGTCGCATCGTGAAATTCGGCGGGGTCGGTGAAGTCCTGCGCATCGTCGCGCGGCACGCTGACATTGCTGTCAATGGACAGGACCCAAAGCCCCTCGACCGGCTCAACCAGATACGAGGCGTCGATCATCGGACAAGTCGTGCCACCATCCGGGCTGGGCACAGGATAGGTTCGCGCCGCGAAATCGGGGTCTGTGCCGAAGGGGCTTTCCCAATGCAGATCGTCCGGCTCGGGCCGATAGCCCAGATGCTGCATCCGACGCAAAGCCGCATCCATGCCCAGCGTCGCCGCCTCGTAGCAAGTGCTGCTGCATAGGGTTTGCGGCGTGCCCTCGGCGGTCAGAAAGGTCTTTTTCTGCGGCCGTCCGTGCAAGGCGAAAAAGTCGTGATTGCCGGGCGTTGCCAGAACCCGCAGCCCATGCCGATCCCGGTATTCGCCGATCAGCGCCACAGCGGCCGCGATATTCGGTGCCTGCCCATCATCGGTCAGATCGCCGACCAGCAGCACCAGCTTGGCCCCTTCCGCCACCGCGTGGTCCAGCGCCGCGCGAAAGGCCGGAATGCTTTCATTGAACACCCGCGTCGAGGCCAGCGTATCGCCAAAGCTGCGGATCGCCGCATCAAGGCCGGACCCCGCAGGCCGCCAGCCGCAGTCATGGACATGCGGATCGGCGATCACGGCAATGCGGATCACGCGGCGGCCTCGTCTCCGGCCCGCGCGGCCTCGATCAGATGGACCCAGCGTGCCGTGCGCTCGGCGGCGGCGATCAGCATGGGTTTCGGCGTTTCATGCCATTCGTCGGGGTGCAGCTCGCGCTTAACGCGGACATGGTCGATGGCCGATGACAGGGTCGGGAATTCCTTGGGCAAATGCAGATGCAGGAACAGCGCCACCAGAATGACCGAACGCGAGCGTCCGGCCCGGCAATTCACCAAGACATTGCCACGGTCGCGCAGCGGGTAGCTGGGCTTGTCCGGCATCACCTGATCCAGCGCGCCGCGCAGCTGATAGTAACCGGCCAGCATCATCGTATCGGGATTGCCCGGCCCGTCGACGATGCCCAGCTTGTAATAGCGGATCAGCGCCGGGCCATAATCGACCCGGCTGTCATGCGAGACCTCATCGGGGACCGGGACATAGTTGAAATCAAGGTTCACCGCGCAGTTCAGCACCGTGCTGATGCCATTGGTGCGCAGCAGGGCCACATCCGAGGCCCCCTCGCGCCCGCCGACATACAGGTCAATCCCGTAGCCGGGCAGGTTTTCATAGACGGGGCTGATCAACGGGCGGTCGTGATGCCGTGTGGGTTTGTCGGTCATGCGGTCCTCAACAATCCTTCTTCGTCTTGCACAAGCAGGTCTGGTCCGGCCAGCAGCGCAATCCCGGTTGATCGCGACAGCAGCTGCGCCACATGCGGATTGGCTGCCAGAACCGGCGCGCCCTCGGTCAGCCCGCCCAGCGACAGGAAGGGGCCGGTGACCCCGCCCGCCTCGCGCACCAGCAGCAGCCCGGCAAGGCAATCCCATGAATTCATGTGCAATTCCGCATAACCGTCGCTGCGGCCATCGGCGACATAGGCCAGGCCAAGCGCGCCGCAGGCCCCCCGCCGCACATTGCTGCCCGCCTCGAACAGGGTGGAAACGGCGGTGATATAATCCAGCGTCGGGCGGCGGTTCGACCATCCCATTTCAAATGAGGTCGCCGTCACATCCGCCGTTGCCGACACATGGATCGGCTTGCCGTTCATCCGCGCGCCCCGGTCCTTGCGGGCCAGATAGACCTCATCGAGGATCGGGTTCACGATCGCGCCCAGCTGCACCTCGCTATTCGCCACGAAGGCGATCGAGATGCAGAAATGCGGGATGACGCGGGCGAAATTCGCAGTGCCGTCGATGGGATCGACCACCCAAGCCTGGCTGCCGGGACGACCGCCGGTTTCCTCGCCCAGAAACCCGTCTTCGGGGAAGGTCTCGGCGATGCGGGCGCGGATATGCGCCTCGACCATGCCATCGGTCTCGGTCAGGTAATCCTGTGGGCCCTTCATGCCGACGGGCTGCCCGACCTGCCGCGAAAAGCCGTCCTTGGCCAGCAGCGCTGCCGATTTCAGCAGCTCAAGCAGAAAGGCTTCGCGGCGGTCGATGGCTTCGGTGTCAAGTGTCATGCATTCGCCCTTTTCTGACATCGTCTTCGCTGGATTTGCACAGCAGTGCAACCCTATTTGCGCCATGTCTGTTCAGTCCTGCATGGCCATGGGCCGGGTGGTGGCCCGATGCCCCGAGATCTCGGTCGCGATGGACTTCAGTGTCGGATAATCGGCCCCGCCGCGAAGGGCCAGATAGCCGGGATGGTCATAGGCCGGGGCATCGTCGCGGCATTTTCCCATCGAGAACGGCAGGTAGCGTCCGCCAGCCCGTTGAACGATCAGGATGCCCGCCGTGACATCCCAAGGATTGGCACCAAAGCCTGCCGCCGCATCGACCCAGCCGGCAGCGACATGGGCCAGCGACAATGCCGCGCTGCCGGGGCGGCGCAGGGTGGCGACGGTCTGGACCATGCGCCCGAAGCGCTGCAAGGACAGATCAGTCCCATCCAGCCGGAAATCGCGGGTCACCGGATAGCCGCAGATCAGGGTGGCATTTTCCTCGGCCGGGGCATCCATGCTTCGCAGCGGCTTGCCGTTCAGCCAAGCCCCGGCGCTGGAGGCGGTGAACAGGTTGTCGGCGACCGGATCATAGATCGCGCCCGCGACCACCTTGCCATCGACCACCGCCCCGACCGAGATGCACCAGAAGGCAATGCCGCTGACGAAATTCGAAGTGCCGTCGATCGGATCGACGAACCATTTCACCTCACCATCGCCGGTGGTGCCGCCTTCCTCGCCCATGAAGGTGGAATCGGGGACCGCGCGAAAAATGCTGTCGCGGATCATCGCCTCGGCGCGGCGGTCATGGATGGTCACCGGATCATGGCGGTCCACCTTGAAATCCACTTCGATCCGGCCTCGGAAAGCCGCAAGCAGATCGGGTGCCGCAAGGCGACTGGCCGAGATGGCAGCCTGCAGGATATGGTCGTTCATCATCTGCCCATTGTTTGGATCTGGGGGCCGGGACCGTCCCGGCCCGCCGGTCAATTGTGGTTAACGCGTGTGGTGGACGCGCCAGAAATCCTGCCAATCCTGCCGGCTGTCCCAATCCTCCATCCCGGTCTTGGCATCATAGGGGAACAGATCGGCCAGATGCTGGGCCAGCCCCGAGGGCTCGTCCTGCGGCAGGGCGATTTTGGCGCTGGTCGGCATCTTGCCGTCCATCATCTGCGGCATGATCCCTTCCTCGGTCAGCACGTAATGGATGAACAGCTTGGCCGCATTCGGACTGTCGGTCCCCGAAGCGATCAGCCCCAGCTTGCTATAGGACCAGCCGACCCACGGGTTCATGCCGGTGCAAAGCCCCAGCCGATAGCCCTTGTCGGCATTGTCGCGAAACTTGGCCGAACTCAGCAGGCCTATGAACGGCTCGGGCTGGCCGGGGGCGCCGACGGCCTCGGAAACGCGGTCGTCGCCATCGGCCATCAGCGGCGCATTGGCCCCCATCGCCCCCAGCCAAGCTGCCGCCGCCGAGGGCTGGTCGCTGACCAGCGCCTTGCCATATTGCGCCTGATAGGCCGCCTTTAGCGCATCTTCGCCATGCAGCGCCATCTGGTTGAACCAGTCGGTATAGGTGCCCTTGGTCAGCGGATCGATCAGCACGACCTTGCCCTTCCATTCCGGCTCGGTCAGCTGCCAGATATTGGTGATCGGGCATTTGTCGTATTTTTCGGTGTTATAGGCCCAGACATTGGCATTGGTCGAAATCGCCAGCGGGCTGCGATAGGATTCCGGGATGTCGGGTTCCAGGTCAGCGGGCACCCAGCTGTGCAGGACATTGGTCGGCAAAAGCTGGGCGATGGCGGCGGGTGTGTCGGTCAGCAGCGCCACATCGCCCTGAATATTGCCGGCCTGCGCCTCTCGGATCAGCATTTCCAGCTGGCTGTTGGCGCTGACCTTCTGGCCGGTCGCCTTCAACCCGTATTTCGCGCTGAAGGCTTCGGCCATGTCGACGATCTTGCCGGTGCTGTCATAGATGGTGATCGGCGGCTCAGACTTCGCCGCCGTGATCAAGGCGTTCAGGTCGAACGGCTCGGCCAAGGCGGGGCTGGTGACCAAAAGCAGCGACAGGGCGGATAACTGCAGTTTTTTCATGAACATGTCCCCAAGGCATCGGTCAGCGCACATAGTTCAGCCGCCAGAAATCCTGCCAATCCTGCCGGGTGTCCCAATCCTGCAAACCCGAGGACGGGATATAGGCCAGCACTTCGTCCATATGCGCGCCAATGCCCGAGGGTTCGTTCTGCGGCAGGCCGACGGTGCGGTTCGACGAGACCTTGCCATCCTCGGCCTGCGGCGCGATCCCCTCGGCGGTCATGGCGTAATGGATGAACAGCTTGGCGGCATTCGGGCTGTCCGTGCCTTTCACGATCACCGCGACAGTGGCATTCGAAAAGCCGATGATCGGATCGACGCCATGGCACAGGCCCAGCGTGAAGCCAGCTCCGGCATTGTCGCGGAACTTCGCGGCCGAGACCAGGCCGACAAAGGGCTGGGTCTGGCCCGGTGCTGCCACCGCCTCGGCGGCGGCGCTGTCGGAATCGGTCAGCAGCGGACCGTTCTTGGCCAAGGCGGCGACGAAGGCTTCGGTCGCGCTGGGGAATTCCTTGCCCAGCGGCTTGCCATATTGCTTTTCATAGGCGGCGGCGATTTTTTCGTCGGCATGGCTGCGCATCTGGTTGAACCAGTCGGTATAAGACGGCTTGCCCAGCGGGTCCTGCATCGCGACCTTGCCCTTCCATTCCGGCTCGGTCAGTTGCCAGATATTGGTGATCGGGCAGGTCTTTGACAGCGTGGTGTTGAAGGTCAGGACGTTCGGGCTGGACACCACCAGCAGCGGATCGCGTGCCTCGGCGGCGATGTCATTGGCCAGATCCGGCGGCACCCAGCTTTCGGCGAAACCGCCGGGCAAAAGCTGACCGATGGTCGCCGGTACATCCGAGATGAAGGACACATCGGTCTGCACATTGCCGGCCTGCACCTCGCGGATGATGGTCTCCAGCTGGGCGGTGGCCTTGGTCTTGGTGCCCGTCGCCTGCAACCCGTATTTGGCCGCGAAACCCTCGGCCATGTCGGTGATCTTGCCGGTCGAGTCGTAAACCGTCAGCGGCGGTTCGGATTTCGCCGCCTCGATCAGCGCGTTCAGATCGAAATCTTCGGCATGTACCGCGCCCAGCCCCATCGTCAGTGCCAGAGCCGAAATCAGGTATGTCTTCATCATTCCCCTCCCTCGTTTGAACGGATCCGCGCCCTCCTCGACGACGGGTCCGTTGGTGTCAGCGCTTCAATTCGGTCATCCACAGATCCTGCCAATCCTGCCTGCGCCCCAGATCCGAGGGCGAGGCCGCGGTGTTCCAGACCATCAGTTGCTGCAGATGGGCAGCTATGCCCGAGGCTTCCTCGGCGGGCAGGCCGATGCGGGGATCGGCGGGCAATTTGCCATCGACGCTTTGCGACGCGATGCCTTCTTCGGTCAGCAGGTAATGCAGGAAAAGCTTTGCGGTATTCGGTGCAGGCGTCGCCTTGGCGATCACCCCAAGGCCCGGATACAGCCAGCCGGCAAAGGGCTGCATGCCCCCGCAAATCGCCAGCTTGTAGCCCTTGTCATGATTGTCGCGGAACTTGGCCGTGGACAGCATGCCGAAGAACGGCTTTTCCTGCCCCGGCGCGCCGATCGCATCCGACACGCCCGAGCTGTCGGCAACCAAGGGGCCGTTCGCGGCAAAGGCCTTGACCCAAGCTTCGGTGGCACTGCCCCCCTCAAACGGCTTGCCGAAATGCGCCGCATAGGCCGCCGCCATTTCCGCGTCGTGATGCTCGGCCAGCTGATTGAACCAATCGGCATAAGCGGGCTTTTCCAGCGGGTCCATCATCGCCACGCGCCGGTTCCATTCGGGTTCGGTCAGCTGCCAGATATTGGTGACCGGGCAGGTCTCGCCCAGTTCGGCATTATAGGCCCAGACATGGGGATCGCTGACCACAACCAGCGGATCACGCGCGTCGGGGGCAAGATGCGGCGCGATATCCGCAGGCACCCAGCTTTCCACCACCCCCTTCGCGATCAGATCGGTGACGATCACCGCCGCATCCGAGGCCAGCGAGACCGAGCCCGTCACATTGCCCGCCTGATTTTCGCGGATCAGCAGATCAACCTGCCCGGCCTCATTCACCTTCTTGCCGGTCAGGTTCAGCCCGTATTTCGCGTTGAACGCCGCCGCCGTATCCACGATCTTGCCGGTCACCGCATAGGCCGTGGTCGGCGGCTCGGCCTTGGCGGCAGCGATCAAGGCGTCCAGATCAAGATCCTGGGCCTGAACGGCCGAGGCCATGCCCAGAACCAAGGCGAACCCGCTGATAAATTTCATCTTCTTCTCCATTCAAGATGTCAGGCCTTGCGGACGATCTGGACGCCGCCTTCGGCGCGGGCCAAGGCCTCATCCGCGCCCGCTAGGCGCTGACCGCCGGCATCGAAGGCATGGATCGCGGTCGGTCGGGCATATAGCCAGACCGCCTCGCCACCGGTCAGGGTCGGACAGCTGGTCGTGGTCAGAAAGATCACGCGCCCTTCGACATTCAGCTCAATGATCCAGCTTCCGCCGGTGGGCAGGATGCCGGTCACGGTGGCAGGATGGGCGAAACTGCCCGCCGGAACGCCCGCCTCAGTGGATGCCAGCTGCAGCGCCTCGGGCCGCAGCCCGACCGAGCCGACGCGTGCCGCATCGCCCAGACGCGGGCGCAGCCAATCCTGCGCGGCGCGGTCCAAAGCGTGACCCTTGCCCATCTCGATGACGTTGATCGGCGGGCTGCCGACGAATTCCGCGACGAAACGGTTCGCCGGGCGTTCGTAGATGTCATTCGGAGAGCCGATCTGCTGCAAGCTGCCCTCATTCATCACCGCAATCGAGGTGGCCAGCGTCATCGCCTCCCATTGGTCATGGGTGACGAAGATGATGGTGGTGTGGAACTCGGCATGGATGCGTTTCAGCTCGGCCCGCATTTCCAGCCGCAGCCGGGCGTCAAGGTTTGACAGCGGCTCGTCCAGCAGCAGCACGCCGGGATTGACCGCCAGCATCCGGGCTAGCGCCACCCGCTGCTGCTGTCCGCCTGACAGCTGGCTGGGATAGCGACCGCGATATTTCTCGATCCCCAGCGCCGCCATGACCTTGGCCACCCGTGCCTCGCGTTCG
The DNA here is from genome assembly GCF_014851995.1 of Paracoccus sp. PAR01. Lineage (NCBI taxonomy): Bacteria > Pseudomonadati > Pseudomonadota > Alphaproteobacteria > Rhodobacterales > Paracoccaceae > Paracoccus > Paracoccus sp. PAR01. Next base: position 50,029 of record NZ_JACVAW010000016.1, on the reverse strand, counting down.
GGCTTGGGAAGTTTGCGCAGGCGCAGGCCGAAGTCGATATTGCGCTCGATGGTCAGATGCGGCCACAGGGCATAGGACTGAAAGACCAGCCCCATGCCGCGCTTTTCCGGGCCGACGAACTTGCCCTTCGCGGGGCTGTCGATCACCTGATCGCCGACGCGGATCTCGCCATCGGTCAGGTTTTCCAGCCCGGCGATCATGCGCAGGGTCGTCGTCTTGCCGCAGCCGGACGGGCCAAGCAGGCACATGAATTCGCCATTGCCGATATGCAGGTTCAGATCGCTGACGGCGTTGGGTCCGCTGCCACCATAGGATTTCTGCACATTGCTGAGAATGATGTCGGGCATCAGCTTCCAAGTCCTTCAGCAAGATTGGTGCGGGTCAGCTTTTGCGCCAGCAGCGTTCCGCCGTAGGCAATGCCCGCAATGATCAGCACCACCGCATTCGCGGCTTGGGTGTAGTTGTAATCGACCAGACGCAGCGAGAAGGTGGTCAGCACATCGGTCGCTGGCACCGCAAGGATGACGAAAAGCGACAGGCCCTTGATCCCCGAGATGAAGGGCAGCAGCACCCCGGTGACCAGCGACCCTTTCTGGATCGGGATCACCACCGAGGTCATGCGGCGCAACCATCCCGCGCCGACGACCTGGGCTGCTTCCTCGGGGTCCTTGCCCAGCTGCATCATCGCCGAGATCCCGGCGCGCGACGCATAGGGCATCTGATCGGCCATCAAAGCCAAGATCAGGATCATCGTCGTGCCGTAAAGCGCCGGAACCGGCCCCCGCGCCACCGCGAAAAGCGACAGATAGGCGGCGGCAAAGGCGATGCCTGGGACCAGATAGGGCATGAAGGTGACTTGTCGCATAAAGACCGACAGCGGTCGTGAAGACGTGCGCACCACGACATAGCCGGTCAGGATGCCCAGCACCCCCGAACAGACCGAGGCGATGCCGACGATCCAGATCGTGTTCCACGCCGCCTGCCACAGATCCGGGCTGAGCAGGATGCCGGTGCGCATGGCGACGGTCGGCAGGTCCTGCCCGATCCAGAAATCCAGCGTGAAATTCGACAGGGCAAAGCTGCCGGGCCGCCGCATCACCGTCGACAGGGCCAGCGTCAGGATCGGCAGGCAGACGCTGATCACAAAGATCGTGCTGGCAAAGCCGGTGGCGGGCAGGCGCAGGCGGTTCAGCCGTGAGGCACGGTTCATCGACCCCTTTGATCCGACAGTGACAAAGCGCCGGGCCTCGCGTGCCAGATAGGCATCGACCAGAATGGCGATCATGCCGATCAGCATGATGGCCCCGGCCAGCACCCCGGCAACGCCGGTCTGCCGCGACCCGATCGATCGGTAAAGCGAGGTCGCCAGCACATCGAATTTCACCGGCAGACCCAGAACATAGGGCACGCCGAACTCGCCTAGGCATTTTGCAAAGATCAGCACCACCGCCGACATCAGGGCAGGGCGCATCAGCGGCAGGATCACCTGCCACGCTACGGTCCGGCTGGAGGCGCCAAGGATGCGGGCCGAATCCTCAAGCTGGCTGTCAAAGCGCCGCAGCGCCGAGCCGAACAGCAGGATCACGAATGGGGTGTAATGCAGCGCCAGAATGATGGTGATCGGAAACTGCCCATAGGCCAGCCAATCGGGCGGCGAGAAACCCATGCTCTCCAGCCAGCCGGGCTGCCCGCCGATGGTGCGGTTCTTGAACAGCGTGGTCCAGGCCAGAGCAAAGGTCCATGCCGGCAGCATATAGGGCACGATCAGCGCGGTGGCGAACCAGCGCCGCCCGAACATGTCGGTCCGCGCAATCAGCCAAGCCAGAATGCCCCCCACCACGACCGAGATCGCAATGGCCCCGAACCCGACTTTCAGCGTGTTCAGCAAGGGCAGCCAGAACAGACCATAGGCCACCGGCGAGGTGAAGGCGCGGCGCAGATAGTAAAGGGTGAAGCTGCCCAACCCGGCCCCGGTCCGCCGCTCATCTCCGAACTGGACGCTGGCGGCATCCGTCAGGATCGACAGGATCGGCACCACGATCAGATACAGAAACAGCGCCGCCATCAGGATGCCGATCAGGGTGGTCGGCTCGCGCAGCATCAGCCGCAGCCTGTAGCGCAACCGGGCGCGCCCGGATACGGGGCCGGTTATGTCCTGATCAGCCAAGGCCATAGCCGGACCTCAGCAGCGCATGTGTCAAGGCGACACCAATTGCAATGGCTTGCAAGGTCACTCTCCTCCCAGATGTTTTGCGGTCCCTCGCGGGTCCGCCGCCGGTCGCGATCCCCCTCGCCACCGTCTCTCCCTGCCTTTAGGATTCCCTGACAGAGGGAGGCTGTCAACACAAAATGCACAGGTGTGCATAAATGAGAGGTAGGTACCCGCAGCGATGGCGATTTGCGTTCGCCCCTGTGGCGAGTAGCGATGACTTGGTCGATCTGAGCTAGGGAAAGTAAGTTTCCGGCGTAAAACCAGCTGGCCGCACCTAAGCAATCCATCTTTTGCGATGCCGCGACCGCATGGCCACCCAGTTCCGGATGACGAATATCTACTGGCAAGGCGCTGATTGTAGCAGATCCATGCACACAAGTGCAGACCTCTGGACGCCCGTACGATGTTGCGGTCCGCCAATTTTCTGCTCCGGCGCATAGCTTGGGTTTGTCACAAATTGGCCTGCGCAACGCGCATAGGTAACATGTCCGTGGACCATCAATGGTGACTCATCGTACCGGCGCGGCAAACGGCGGTTTTGTCCGCACTACCCCCGGCCATCATGTTCACCGTGGCGGATGGGAAGGACGGGCAGCTGAACCTGCCGCCGAAATTCGTCCGCGTCGCAGCGAATGCTGTTGCCGCAAGTCGCCACCCAATGGCTTCGAGCATGCGACCGATACCAAAGCAAACTGACTGCGTCGCAGCAATCGCCGCGAACCTGATCAAGTTGCCAGCAGTTCGAGGCGCAGCGGCGGCGACAGATGGATCACCTGTCGGTCGTTGCCTGACGGAACTAGCTGGATCATGAGCTGATCTATCGCGAGCAATGCAGTCTGCGTCCGAAGGCTGCTGGCAATTTTGACGTTACCGTCGTGGAGCTGAAGCGCCTCAGCTGCGGACTTGATCGCGCGGTTTTGGAACCGGATCAGATGGAAGCGGACGGATTGCCCGACTGGATGCGGGGATCGAAGCAGCCAGCCGTGGTTCGAAGTTATTCTAGGCGTTTGCAAATAATGCCGTGCATTGGACCCATCACCTCGATGGCACCGCCGATTGTTGCTCTTCCTATGGAAAAATCCGCCGAGGACGAGGCTTCTCGGCATGACTGAGCCTCATTCCGCGGCGGCGTTCCTGCGGCGGCAAGTAGCGATTCAGCCGCAAGAGCGCGTCAGGCCAGCGAGACATCCGGCGTCCGCTTATCGTCGGCGCGATGGCCGTGATCTCGGAGACCAAGATCCGACCGCCGACCGAGAACACCTGACTGGCGAGGATCCTCGCCAGCAAGCCCAGAGGGCTGGCGGCCATGATCTTGAAGGACAGAAGTTTCCAGGAGGTCCGCTATCGGCACCCTGAGGGTACCAATGCGGTGACCTCGGAAATACGTGAGAAGCTGAAGTTTGTATGAAATGTTATATGGTGAGCCTTAACTTTGAGCTGATGGTTTGACCACAACCCGCGGGTCTCGTACCGGCCAAGGGCGAAGCGTCCCGAGAAAAGGTCCTACACATGGACGCATTCGATAGTACCCGCCGTATGATACCGGCTGCGGCGATAGCCCGCCAAAAGATGTGACCGCCACCGAGGACGGCATCGGCGTGTTCGCACGATTGACAGAGCCACAAGTCGGGGTTTCCGGATTTTCCATGCCGATCTGGCATAACTGAAACTCAATACCTGACTATTCTGTGACGACTTCCGAGTGCGTTACTCTTTTGCACGGCGCTCTCATCGTTGGGCTTGGGATGAAGGTTTACCCAGAGCGACCTCCATTATTCTTAACTCGGCGGCTCGTTCGCAATCAGCCCGCCTTGCAGCCTTTATCGTTCATCTGACTTTCAACTCGGGAGGAGAATGAAAGTGAATTCCGGCATAATTTCTTTAGCGTTGGGATTGGCCGTACTTGCTGGCCAACCTGTTCTTGCACAGGACAGCTTCGTGGCATCCGCAGGCCAGGCTGTGGTCAAGGTCGCGCAAGGTGAGCTTCAAGGTGCCATCGAAAATGGGATCTATTCCTACCGTGGCGTGCCTTACGCCAAGGCCGAACGCTTCATGGCGCCACAACCCCCAGACAATTGGGACGGCGTGCGTCTGGCGATGAATTATGGAGAAATCTGCCCGATCCCCGCAATGGATAAGGTCGCGACGGATGAGCAGTTCAATCCGCATCGCTACTTTCCGCAAAGCGAAAAATGCCAGTTCCTGAACGTCTGGAGTCCGGGCATCAACGACGATGCCAAGCGTCCTGTACTCGTCTTCCTTCATGGAGGCGGATTCACCAACGGCTCTTCGATCGAGGGTGCATCCTACGAGGGTGCCAATATGGCGCGACTTGGCGATATGGTGGTGGTTACTCTGAACCATCGCCTGAATGTCTTGGGTGCGCTTGACCTTTCGGCCTTTGGCGACAGCTATGCCGCTTCGGCCAATACCGGCATGCGGGACATCGTGGCGGCGCTGCAATGGGTACAGTCCAACATCTCGGCTTTCGGGGGCGACCCCGATAACGTGACGATCATGGGTCAGTCCGGAGGGGGCGGCAAGGTGCGCTTCCTGATGGGCGCACCGGATGCGAAGGACCTGTTCGACAAGGCAATCGTGATGAGCGGCGCGGGCAATATCGCCGCCCTTCCCCGCGAAGTGGCCAGCGCTGTCGGTGAAAAGACAATCGTCAATCTGGGCCTTACCCCCGAGACGATCTCGAAAGTCGCTGAAGTCCCCTATGAGGATCTGCTTGCAGCGGGAAATCTTGCCATCAAACAGATCAACGAATCCGGGTTGGCGACGGGGGTGAACTGGCGCCCCAATGTCGATGGCAGCTTCATGCCCGCCGATCCCGTCAGCGAGGGTTGGGCCAAATATGCAGCCGACAAGCCGCTGATGGTCGGCAATGTCATGGACGAATCCAGCACGATCATCCGCAACGACAATAGCAGTCTGTTCGCGGATAACTGGACCAAGTGGCCCGACGACAAGACGATGGCCAAGCTGACCGAGCTTTATGGCGACAGGGCCTCACCCGCTGCCGAGGCGTGGAAGCGCGCCTATCCCAAGGAACCCTTGTCCCGGCTGGCCTTCTTCACGCCGGCCCAGCGGGCCTCCTCGCTGAAGGCTGCGGAAGTGAAAGCGGCAAGCGGCAGCGCCCCGGTCTACAATTACCTTGTCACGTGGGATTCACCTGTTCTCGACGGGATCGCCGGTACTTGGCATGTCGCCGACGTGCCGCTTGCCATGTATACGGTCGATCTGGTGCCGCAGGCCTTTGGCGGCGGCATGGATGCCCGAGCGATGTCCTATGACGTGTCGCGCGCCTTCATCAACTTCGCGCGGTCCGGCAATCCCAACCACGCCGGTCTGCCTGAATGGCCTGCCTATACTGCGGAAAACGGTGCGACCATGCTGTTCGACAATTACAGCACGGTCGGATTGCAGCATGACAAAGGCCTGCTGGAAATCCTGACCGCCTCGACAGGCGGCTAATCCCGGCATCCGGGCGGAGTGACATTGCACTTCGCCCGACTCATTCAGGGGAAATCATGGATAAGTTCAAATACCTGCCCAAGGCAGCTGGCCTCTGCATGCTTGTTTGCGCGACGCCCCTTTTTGCTGCGGAGGTCGAGAGTCCGGCGGGTTCGATCATCGGGACAGAAGTTGACGGGTTGTCGCTGTTTCAAGGCATTCCCTATGCCGAGGCTCCTGTCGGCGATCTTCGGTGGGCGCCTCCGGTCGCGCGAAAACCATTCAATACCCCCTTTCAGGCCAGTGATCCCGGCGCGGAATGCGTTCAGGCGGCGGTCTTCTGGCGCCCCGGATATCCGGCCAGCTGGAACGAGGATTGCCTTTCCCTTAGCGTCTATGCCCCACAATCGGACCCGAAAAACCTGCCAGTGATCGTGGGCTTTCACGGCGGCGGTTCGGTCAATGGCTCCAAGGTGGACTGGGACCCCAAAGGATTGGCGCGTTCCGGGCATGTCGTTGTCACCGTGAACTATCGGTTGGGCGCTCTCGGCTTTCTTGCTCTGCCCGAACTGGAGGCGGAATCCAGCGACGGCAAAAGCAGTGGGGACTATGGCGATCTGGACCGGGCCGAAGCCCTGCGCTGGGTCCAAAAGAACATCTCGGCCTTCGGTGGCGATCCGAAACGAGTGACCATCGCGGGGCAATCAGCAGGCGCCCGAGGTGTCTGCTGGCTTCTGGGCTCACCAACCGCGGCGGGACTTTTCTCGGCGGCCATCGTCCAAAGCGGACGCGACTGTCCGATGACGCCAAAGGACGAGGCCATCGCCAATAGCGGGAAATTCGTGGCGGCCCTTGGCTGCGACAAGGCTGAAAACCGCCTTGCCTGCCTTCGCGAAGCAACGCCGGCCGAGATTATCGCTGCCCAGAAAACCTCGGGCGTCGGCTGGCCTCAGACCTGGGGCGGCAGCGCAATGCCCGTTCCGGTCAAGGAGGCCATTGCTTCCGGTCAGTTCAACAAGGTGCCGGTGATCTTTGGTCACACACGCAACGAACGAGCGGCGGCGACCTATGAGGGCAACGACCTTCTGCTGCAGCCGATCTCGCGGGACAGTTACGAATCCTATGTCCGCAAACAATACCCGGACCGCGCCGACAAATTGCTGGCGGCGTATTCGGCGTCGGCGGATATCGCGCCGGGCAAGGCCAAGGCCGATATCGACACCGATTCCGGTGCATGTGCGATCGCTCCGTTCATCGGTGACCTTGGCCGTCATGTGCCGCTCTACCTCTATGAATTTGGCGACGAGACCGCCCCCGACCGCCCCTATATGACGATCCCGAAATCCTTCCCCATCGGCACGGGCCATAGCGCGGAACTGCCCTATGTCTGGGAGACGCTGATATCTGGCCAACTCTCGGACGACCAACGCAAGACCGCCGACGTGATGACCGGCTATTGGACCGCATTGGGGGACGGATCCCCGATGACCGGTTGGCCCGCCTATGCCGAAGGCTCGGCACAACGCATTCGTTTCCTCGAAAGCGGAAAGACTGAACTTCAGGACGATGCGGCCTATGCGCAGGCCCATAACTGCGCGCTTTACCAATAAGCCGAAACGCCTGCCGCCCATGCAATTCAGCGGCAGGCAATCACATACCCAATCAGCATAACTGAAACCCTCACATTCAATATTCTCATGGCAACTGCCCTTTCCAAGGCATCGACCAAACTTAGCGCCCATCCAGCGAAGGAGCCCCAATTGAACCCCAAAAGCTTGCTCGGTCAGCTTGGCGCATGGCCTCGTCGTGGCGTATTTTCTGCCGCATTCATCCTTGCAGCATCCACTGCTCAGGCACTGCCTATTGCCGAAGCGCAGGTCACTGGCGGCTCCGTCAGAGGTGTTCGCAGCGACATTCCTGGCGTGAACCAATTTCTCGGCATTCCCTATGCCGGCAATGTCGGCGGAGAAAATCGCTGGAAGCCTGCCCCACCTGTAACACCCTGGCCAAACGTTTTGGTCGCCGATCACTGGGGTGACCAGATACTGCAGGACCAACCGAACGAATTCAGCGCGGCTCCGGCAACCGATGACGGACTGAACCTTTCGATCTGGACCCCAGCCGAGACCACCGGGCAAAGGCTTCCGGTCTATATGCTGATCCATGGCGGTGCGAACCGCGTCGGGGCAAGTGCAATGCAGGACCTCTACCCCGCCGAACTTGCGGCGCGCGGCGTGGTCGTGGTTTCCGTCCAATACCGCCTCGGAGCGCCTGCGTGGCTGTCACTGCCGGACATGGCTGCCGAGAACCCTGACGGGCCGAAAGGCAATTTCGGCATTCTGGATCTTGTCGATGCGCTGAAATGGATTCGCGGCAATATCGAGCAGTTCGGCGGTGACCCCGCCAGTGTAACCATCGGCGGACAATCCGCCGGCGGAGAGAATACCGTTGCGCTGCTGCGCAGCCCGCTGGCAAAGGGATTGTTCAAGCGGGCCTTCATCCAGTCCAGCTTCACGGGCTTTCTGCCAGGCAAGGTCGTCTCATACGAAGAAAAATCCGCTCAGAACCGTGATGCCATTGCAAAGACCTTCGACAAAGAGATGAGCCTGACGGATCTGCGCGCCATCCCGGCCGAGACCTGGCTGGCACCCTGGAAGGATGGCAAGGCATCGCTTTACTCGGCTCTCGCCGGGGCTGTAGCCACGAACCAATTCTACACGGTCGATGGCTATACCTTCACCGAGGATTCCGTGAACTTGCTGCAACCCGGAGACTTCGACGGGCTTGATATCATGATCGGACAGACGGCGGACGAATATACTGGACTGCGCCCGAATGATCTGGACCTCAGCACCGAGAACCAGCACAAGGCCATGCTTGCTGCCGTCCGCCCGCATCAGGCGGGCAATGTCGATGAGGCTGTGTTCCCGCTCTATGCCACGGATGATCCGCGCGAAGCTTACCGCCTCTCGTTGCGCATGCTCAACGACTACATGTTCCAGTATGTCAAACTGGGGGCAGAACACGCCAAGGCGCATTCCGATGCCAATGTCTACCTGTACTATTTCGATCATTGGCCACCCGGGAAGGATCAGGGGTTTCGGCGGGCCTATCACAGCGCCGATAACTGGTATTTCAATGGCTCTGTCAGGCAGAATGACGCCAACCAGCGTCCTTGGACCGACCCGGACCTGCGGATGAAGGAATTGGCCGTGACCTATCTGGCCAATTTCATCAAGACGGGCGACCCGAACGGAAACACCGTGCCGCATTGGGGGCAGGTCACACCCGGCGCCGGCGGACAGTTTCTTCGCCTACATGATGGTGAGGCAGAGATGCGCACCGAAACCCTATACCCAAGCCGAGACCGCTATATGCGAACCCGCATTCTGGACGGCATCGGCATGACCGAGGGCGATCTTCTGGCCGACTGATCGTCTGGTCGCATCCAATCCCCGTGAAGTTCACTGGAGCATCCCATTAAATATCTCATGTCAATCGACCCTTTAGTTGCGGGTCCAAGTCAATCCTGTTTTCAGCCCTTACCCGGGTCATGGTCCTATTCGAGGTCATGGCCTCATGATGATGTTCGGGCCGCACGCCTCAACATGCGCAGCACGGTTCTTCAGACCGCAGCCGATTGAACGAGGTCACCGCAACCACCGTCCCGATGGAACATCACAGGTCTGGCGTCAGGCCAGCGATCTCGAAGTCGCGTTGAGGGTCAGGATTCCTTGCCCCATTCGAATGAGGTGCCGTCGATCCAGATGCAGTGCAAGATGACAGCGAGCTTTCGCGCCACCGCGACCTGCACCTTAGCCATTGCGTTTGGCCAATCGAAGTCCCCAAGGCCTTCAGCGCGCACCAGCCTTTTGTCCGATGCAGCAACACGCTGGCAGCCTCGAAGAGATAGGCGCACAAAGGGACGTCACCCGTCGGAAAACATGGCCAGTGGTGTCCTTTTCACCTGATTTATTTCGCTTCGGTGTCAGGCCCAAATATGCGCCCACCGTCGCCGCACTTCGGAAGCGGGACGGATCATCGATCGTGTGCTGGAAAATCTAGGCTGTCACCACACCGATGCCGGGCATTGCCATCAACCGCCGCGTTATCTCGTCGCCTCGTAGGGGCAAGTCCGATGGGCGGCGAGAATACCGGCTTTGAACCCGGCGGCTTGGCTGGCCACAATCGGGGCAGCAGCCAATAACCCACCGTGAATGCAGAGAGATCTCGACCGTGCTCTCCTGGCTCTACACCAAAACGACTGCAAAACCTTCTGGGGCAAGGCACGTCCGTCAAGGCGGTGTAAATTTCGGGGTGGCCGGAGGTCATGATCAGGCGCCTTTCGTGGTGATGCTGAGGATGGGGTCGATCTCCTCTTTTTCGATCTGCGTGAAGGCCTCGACCATAATGTAGCGGCTGGCCGTTTGCCATTCGTCGTTCTGTTCGAACAGCACGGCTCCAATGAGGTGCAGGATTGAAGCCTCGTTCGGAAAGATCCCGACCACATCGGCGCGTCGTTTCACCCCTTTGTTCAGACGCTCGATGGGATTTGGGGTGCGGTGCCGTCGAGGGAAGGTCATGTAGGCCAAGATATCATCCTCGCTCTCGTCCATCAGGTCCGCGAGCTTGGGCCGGCGCGGACGAACCTGTTTGGCGACCTTGCCCCAGATCTCGGAGGCATGAACGCGATCGGGCTGATCGCAAACCTGGCGGATTACCGCAGCCACAACCGTATGCTGACCCTTGGAGACATGCGTCAAGGCATTGCGCATCCAATGCACCCTGCGACGCTGCCAAGTCGCTTCTAACACATGGGCAATGCCAGCCCTGAGGCCTGCATGGGCGTCGCTGATGACCAGCCTGGCGCCATCGAGACCTCGGCTGCGCAAAGAACGCAGGAAAACAGTCCAGAAGATTTCCGCCTCTGAAGGGCCTATGCCAAGGCCGATGATTTCCCGGCCCATGGCCTGGATGAGGTCGTCGACGCGGCGTGTCGATACTCCGCCGAGCCAGGTCTCTTGGATCACCGCCACCAGCGCCGGCTCGGAGGTTTTGCGGGCTTCAAGAAAACCGGGGAAATAGCTGCCCTGCCGCAGCTTCGGCACCTTCAAGTTCAACGTCCCCAAACGGGTCGTGCGCTCGCCGCTACGTTCGTGCCGACCGGCGCCAAGCAGGCCGTCAACATCGGCTTCCATGATCAACTGCAACACCGCCTCGGCGATGCTGCGTAGAAGTTCTCCCTGATCGTGCTTTGCCAGAAGCTCGGACAGATCCATGCTGGTCTTCGTCATCGGGGGCTCCGTATGGCCCGTGGTTGAAGCGTTGAAGCTTCACCTCGATCCTACGCCGCGATGGCCACCCCAGATCACACTGGTAGAGCCGAGGAAATTACACCATCAACTCGGGCACTAACTCTGGTGCAAGACTCGCAGGTAGAAATCGCCCCGGCATGGCGCGTCCCTCCCAATGAAACGGAGAGAGCTTACCCTCAACAACAGCAAAAGTGGTTCAGAGCCTCGCGGTGGAAAACCCGGATCACGTCTCGGTGGAAATTAACCCAAGATCGACACGATGGGCGGGGTACGCGCAGCCTTATATCGCCTGACCCGCTGCTCCGCCATTGAGTGCCGCAGTTCCCCCGATTTGATCGCTTCCAATACTCACTACCCCATGACCGAGAAACTCGACTCGGCGTTGATTTTGCGCTTTCGGCTATAGGTGCCAAGGTTGATCTCGCGGCCGGTCCGCTCCAGCTGAAAACTAAAAGGCTCGGCATCGTGATCATGCCCCGCCTCGGATTCCGTTATCAGATGAGTCATCAATTTTCCCACGACGGGTGCCATCTTGAACTGGTTCCCGGATGTCCCGCAGGCGACGTAGAAGCCGGGCAGGCTGGTCCTGTCATAGATCGGAAGCCAGTCGTCCGAAGTGTCGTAAAGCGCCACCAGCCCGCTTGCCTGACCGGGAATGCGCATCTCAGGCAAACGCATCGCCCCACGCATCACGATGGTCGTCCACTGGTCGGTGAAGCGGGTGTCCAGCGCGTCCGGGTCCTCGATCCAATCATGTTCGTCGCAGGCCGGATCGGTCGAGCCGACACAGATGCCGACCGGGTCGGGGCGGGCGTAGAACTCGGCATCCAGATCAGCGATTATGATGCCGTCGTGGCGATAATCCATATTTGCGGGACCGGGAATATAGGCGACCTCCTGACGGTTCGGGCGGTTGCGGATGGTCATGTCGCCGGTGATACCTGCCATAAGGTTAAGTCCTGCCGACCATGGCCCAGCCGCATTGACCACGACATCGGCGGGCAACACCGTCCCGTCCTCCAGCCGGACGCCCGAAATGCGACCGTTCCCTGTCTCGATCCCCTGCACCTTGGTGCGAAAGCGGAACGCCGCGCCCTCGCGCTCGGCCGCCCATTGCAGATTCTGTGCGGCCAGTTTCGGATCGCTCACATAGCCCGCCTGATGAAAGAAGACCGCGCCGCCGACCTGTTCCGGGTTCGGCTCCCCGAAGTCGGGGTGATCAAGGCGCTTGGCCGGAGCATATGATTGCAGGTCGGCCTTGGGCAGATAGTTGCGGACGCCCTCGGGCGCGACGCGATCATAGACCCCGCCGATCCGGTCCATGATCTCGGTGACCTTGGTCATTGCGGTGCCCTCGCCGGAATAGATCACCAGCGATCCGGTCTCTTTGTAGACCGCGAGCGGGCGTTCGTCGGGTAGATCGACATAGTCGGCCCAGTCGCGCCAATAGGTCCAGCCCTCCAGGGCCATGGCGCAGGTCTCCATGACCGAATAGTTGATGCGGATCACGGCCGAGGAACTCGAGGTGGAGCCATAGCCAGCCTCGGGGGCCTTGTCGACAACCGTGACCGCCCAACCTGCCTTCGCCATTTCATAGGCGATCGCCCCGCCGATGATCCCTGCCCCGATGATGACGACCTGCTTCATTGCCCGTCCCCCTTGGTGACAGCGTGACCCTCCACTGGTCGCGCCGTGTTGCCTAAGCCTTCGCCGATGCTATAGGCAGGCCTTCGGGGCGGGCAAATCAGTTCGCCTTGCCGGTGCGACAGGCCAGCTAAACTAATGACCAGCAAGCGGGGTCCCATGGCGCAGCTTCCCCCATTGCGCGCGATGCAGATCTTCGAGGTCTTCGGACGCCTCGGCACGATCACCGCGACGGCGCAGGAACTGAATGTGACACCGGGCGCTGTCAGCCAGCAACTGCGCCTGCTTGAGGAGCACCTGGACATGGTGCTGCTGGTCAAGGACGGCCGTCGCGCCGCCCTGACCCCTGCCGCGCGCGGCTATCACGAACTGATTTCGCAGGGATTTGGACGCTTCGCGCTGGCGCAGGACTACATCGCCGAACAACGTCTGGCACAGGAACTGACCATATCCTGCCTGCCCACTCTGCTCCAGCGCTGGCTGAACCCATTGTTGCCCGCCTTTCAGGCCGAGGCCCAGGATTCGACGCTGCGGCTGATCGCGCAGGATCTCGAACCCGATTCACATATGCTGGAACACACATTCCGTCTGACTTATGGCGAGGTGGGACGCCGTTATACGCATTCCCGTGTGCTTTTCACCGATTACTGCTTCCCCGCCGCCTCGCCAGAGTTCCTCTCCCGCCACCCCGAAGCCCGCACTGCCGAAGGGTTGTCGCGACTGCCGTTGGTCGGCATCGACTGGGGTGCCCAATACACGACCGAGCCGCATTGGCGCGACTGGTTCAAGACGCAGCTTGCGATCGATCCGCCGCCCCTGCGCCATGTCGCGGTCTATTCCGCCTCGGGGATGGGGCTGGAAGCGGCGACCGCGGGACAAGGTGCGGTGCTGGCGCAGTGGTCCTTCGCCAAGGATGATCTGATGGCCGGGCGACTGGTGCGGCTATCCCCCGACCGGCTCTATCTGCCTGATCCCTATTTCGTCTGCTGGGGCCAGACGACGCTGAATCAGCCCGTCGCGCGCCAGTTCCTGAACTGGTTGATGCAGGTGACCAAACCGCTGCGGGACCAGACGCAACAGTAAAACTAAACGATTGTCGACTCCTTCTGCGCTTATCCTGTGCGGCTGCGGCGCTAAGCTTCACCGAACACAGCTACGAAGGATGCAGCCATGTTTCTGAAGAACGCCTGGTACGTTGCGGCCTGGAGTCACGAGGTCACCCACAGCCTGCAACAGATCGTCGTTCTGGGTGAAAAGATCTGCGTCTATCGCAACAGCCAGAACGAAGTCATCGCGCTGGAAGATGCCTGTCCTCATCGCAAGCTGCCGCTGTCCAAGGGCCGGATCAAGGGCGACAATGTCGAATGCGGCTATCATGGCCTGACATTCGATTGCGCCGGTCAATGCGTCTGGGCACCGGGTGGCGGGCGCATCCCCTCGGCGGCCAAGGTGCGGCCCTATCCGGTGCATGAGAAATACGGCCTTGTCTGGATCTGGATGGGCAACGCGGCCATCGCCGATGCTGATGACATCATCGACATCCCGAATTTCGACAGCCCGGACTGGGGCATCAATCGTGGCGCCGCGATGGAGCTGCATTGCAACTACCTGCTGATGTGCGACAATCTTCTGGACCCGACCCATGTCGCCTGGGTGCATGAAAGCAGCTTCGCGCAGGCCGCGACCAAGGATGCGCCGCTGAAGGTGACGCGCACCGACAATGGCGTCATTGTCCACCGCTGGATGATGGATGTCGAACCTGCGCCCTTCTACAAGAAGATTGTCGAGTTCGATGGAAACTGCGACCGGTTGCAGCACTATGAGGTGCGCTATCCCAGCCACGCGCTGATCCGCGCTGTCTTCACCCCCGCGGGTACGGGCGGGCCGGACGGGACGCTGGATGAAAAGACCTTCGTCATGGACAGCTACAACTTCATGACGCCAACGACCGAAACCGAGACCCGCTATTACTGGTTCCAGCTGCGCAATATCCGCCCCGATGACGAGGATCTGTCGCGGATGATGTCCGAGGACGTCCGCCATGCCTTCGAAGAGGACCGCGCCGTGCTGAACGAGGTGCAGGTCGGCATGACCACCAAGACCTCTCCCCATATCGACCTATCCATTGATGCGGGCCAACTGCGCTTCCGCCGCCAGCTCGAGGCAATGATCGCCGAGGAACGCATGGTCGACGAAAAGATGCGGGCGTGACCATGGGCGGGGCATTTCGCCGGTTCCGGGTGGCCCGGAAATTGCCGGAAAGCAGCGTCATCACCTCGTTTCACCTGACGCCTGCGGATGGCGGCCCGCTTTGGGACATGCGCCCCGGTCAATATCTGACCCTGCGCATTCCCCTTGCCGAAGGCCCGGTGCTGCGCACCTATTCGCTGTCCTGCCCGACCGAGAGGCGGGATCATCACCGGATCAGCGTCAAGCGCGAGCCGCAGGGCGCGGGTTCCGGCTGGCTGCATGACCGGGTTTCCGAAGGCGATGTCATCGAGATCGCAGCCCCGCGCGGCAGCTTCTGTCTGGACGAGACCAGCGAACGCCCCGTCCTGCTGCTGGCGGGCGGTGTCGGGCTGACTCCCTTGCTGGCGATGCTGCATTCCCTTGCGCGGACCTCGCGCCGTGTCTGGTTCATCCATGCCGTCGAAAACGGCGAGGTTCAGGCCCTGCGGGACGAGGTTGCGGCACTTGCCGACGTCTCGGGCGGGCTTATCACTGCACTGAACGTCTATCGCGCGCCCAGCGAGCAGGACCGCGCGGCGGCCCGTTTCGATGCTGAGGGGATTATCGATCGCGCCCTGCTGCAATCGACTTTGCCGCTCGACGATTATGAGGTCTATCTGTGCGGGCCGACGCCCTTCATGGTTGCCATTTGGCGGGTCCTGACCGGGTTGGGGATCGCGCCGGCGCGGATCGCCTATGAATTCTTCGGCAAGGGCGGATCGCTGGCGGCGCTTGCGGCCACGCCCGCGCCACTGGTGCAGGCAGATCGCCGAATGCCCACCCGCGCGCCGCAATCGCTGTCGAAGCTGGACTTCATCACCGACCCGGATGCCCGTGCCCTGCCTGAACGACCGGCCCAGCAGGGTTTGGCCCCCGCAGACGGAGCAAGCGAAGTGGTATTCGCCCGATCCGGCGTGACGGTTCCGTGGAGCGACGCCGCGACCTCGATCCTTGAATTGGCCGAAGGCGCAGGGCTTGCTCCGGCCTTTAGTTGTCGCGAGGGGATCTGCAGCACCTGCAGTTGCAGGATAGACGAAGGTTCGGTCGATTATTTTTCGGACCCGCTGGACCCGCCCCGGCCCGGTCAGGTGCTGATCTGCTGTTCGCGTCCCGCCGGACGCGTCGTTCTGGACCTTTAGGGCCGATGGCGCGTTTGCACCCTCTTTCTGATTGCCGCGCCGACCTGAAAGCCTGCGAAACAGCAGGTGAAATGTCGCAAGGCCATTCTGACGCCCAGCCAAAGAAGGAGCCACTCCATGGCCTTCATGCCGCTTGATTATGCGACGATGCGCGCCGAGTTCCTTGATGCCGCCAAAGCGGCGGGCGCGGAAATCACCGAATACCGCCACCCCCTGCCCGGCCCGCATGGCGAAGCCCTTGCCACCGATGTGGCTCTGATCGGCAGCCGGAACGCGACGAAGCTGCTTGTCGTCAATTCCGGCACGCATGGGGTCGAGGGCGCCTATGGCTCGGCCGCGCAGGTCGCATGGATGCGTCGCCACACGCCCTGGCACCTGCCCGAGAATGTCGCGGTCCTGATGATCCACCTGATCAACCCATGGGGCGCGGCATGGTCGCGTCGCGTGAATGAGGACAATGTCGACCTGAACCGAAACTTCATCGACTGGTCGCGGCCAGCGCCCGAAAATCCGGGTTATCCCGCGCTGTATCCGGCGCTGACCTTCACCGATCTGGACGGCCCTGACCGGGCCCGCGCGCATCAGGCCTACTCGCAGGCCTTGCGGCAGGCGGGCGGCTATGCCGGGCTCGCATCGACCATCGAGGCCGGCCAATACACCCATCCCGACGGGCTGTTCTTTGGGGGAACAGGCTCTGTCTGGTCGAACCTGACGCTGAACCGCATTCTGACGGATTTCGCCCTTGGAGCCGATGACGTGGTCGTCTTCGACCTGCATACTGGCGCGGGTCCCTATGGCTATCCGGCACTGCTATCGGTCGCGGTCGAGGCCCATGCCGGGCTGGACTGGGGCAAGGCGCTGTTCGGTCCCGCTATTTCCACCGTAATGACCGGCGCGGGCAGGACCACCGATACCGGCATCGCGGCGACCGCGACGGGCTATGTCTCGGACGCGGTGCGCAAGGGGATGCCACAGGCGCGCGTCCTGCCGCTGGTGATCGAATGCGGCACCCTGCCCGGCGAAGAGGTAAATGACGCGGTTCGCGCCGACAACTGGTTGCATCTGCACGGCGATGTCGCCTCAGTGCAGGGGCAGCAGATCAAGGACCGGCTGCGCCACGCCTTCATTCCTGCGGACCCGGAATGGCAGACACAGGTGCTGGCGGTCAGTCTGTCCTATTTCGACCGCGCGCTGGCCGATCTTGAGGCCAAGGGCGGCAGCACGCCGAAACGTGCCATCGCGGCAAGGCCCGCGGCCAGCACGCCGCAATCCGGCCGTCCGGCCGTCGAGGTCCATGACCTGCACAAAAGCTATGGCACCTTGGAGGTGCTGAAGGGGGTCGGCCTTATCGCGCAGCCGGGCGAGGTCGTGTCGATGATCGGCTCGTCAGGGTCTGGCAAATCCACTTTCCTGCGCTGCATCAACCTGCTTGAGCAGCCCAAAAGCGGCCGCATCCTGATCGATGGCGAGGAAATCCGGCTGAAGCCCGGCAAGGGCGGCGGCGCGGTCCCGGCCGATCAGAAGCAAGTCGAACGCATCCGCGCCCGCGTCGGCATGGTCTTCCAAAGCTTCAACCTATGGCCGCATCTGTCCGTGCTGGACAATATCATCGAAGCCCCGATCCACGTCCTGAAGGAAAGCAAGGCCGAGGCCAGCGAACGCGCCCATGAGTTGCTGAGGAAAGTCGGCCTTGGCGACAAGCATGCGCAGTTCCCCGGCCAGCTGTCCGGCGGCCAGCAGCAGCGCGCCGCCATCGCCCGGACGCTGGCCATGCGACCCAAGGTCATCCTGCTGGACGAACCGACCTCGGCGCTGGACCCCGAGCTTGTCGGTGAAGTCCTGCGCGTCATCCGCCAGCTTGCCGACGAAGGGAACACCATGATCCTCGTCACGCATGAGATGCAGTTCGCGCGCGAGGTCTCGCATCACATCAAGTTCCTGCATCAGGGCCGCGTCGAGGAAGAGGGCAGCCCGGACCAGATCTTCACCAATCCCCGCTCCGAACGACTGAGCCAGTTCCTCGCCAGATGCAACTAGCCCGGCGCGTCCTGCGCGGCAACCGCACGATCACACGGAAAAGAATGTGACGTCATCCAACCAAGGGAACCACAAATGAAACTGAAATTGCTGTCTTTTGCTGCCATTCTTGCCTGCGGTCTGGGACCGGTCGCCCATGCCGCCGAAGGCGAGTTGGTCATCGGCACCGAAGGCGCGTATCCACCCTTCTCGATGGCCGATGCCAATGGCAACGTCACCGGCTTCGACGCCGATGTTGGCAACGCGGTCTGCGCGAAACTGCAGCTGAAATGCCGCTTCGTCGTGCAGGCCTTTGACGGTCTGATCCCGGCGCTGAATGCCAAGCGCTTCGACATCATCATCTCGGGTATGTCGATCACCGATGAGCGCCAGAAGCAGATCGACTTCTCGCGCAGCTATGGCGAATTCCCGAACCACTTCATCGCCAAGAAGGATTCCGAGCTTGCCGGGGCGAAGGATCTGGACACGCTGAAGAAGGATCTTGGCGGCATGCGCGTCGGGGTGCAGGCCGGG
Organism: Paracoccus sp. PAR01; assembly: GCF_014851995.1. Classification (NCBI taxonomy): domain Bacteria; kingdom Pseudomonadati; phylum Pseudomonadota; class Alphaproteobacteria; order Rhodobacterales; family Paracoccaceae; genus Paracoccus; species Paracoccus sp. PAR01. The sequence continues at coordinate 31,481 of NZ_JACVAW010000016.1, read as the reverse complement.
ACCACCCACGCCGCCTATGTCGAAAAGAACCTGCCGGACGCTCAGCTGATGACCTATGATACGCTGGACCAGATGCAGATCGACCTGGCCAGCGGACGGCTGGACACCTCGTTCGCGGATGTCACGGCACAGAACGATTTTCTCGCCAAGCCCGACGGCGCGGATTTCCAGCTGGTCGATGTCGTGATCGACTCCAGCTCGGACGCGACACTTGGCACCGGCCTTGGCATCGGCATCCGCAAGGATGAGGCCGAGCTGAAGGAGAGGATCAACCAGGCGCTGTGCGATCTGGGCGCGGATGGCAGCATGAAGGCCGCATCCGAGAAATGGTTCAAGATGGACATCTCGCAGACCTGCAAGTGAGCCTTTCCGACCGGGAGGGCAAAAACCGCCCTCCCGCCCCCACCCATTCAGGCAGGCGGAATCAATGCACTTCGGGCTAATGCAACTCTGGGAAGGTGGCTGGGTCGGCGCGATCCTGCGCGGTGCCTTGGTCACCATTCTGGTCGGGATCGGCGCGATGCTGCTGGGTCTGACGATCGGGATCGCCTGTGGCCTGATCAAATGGGCACGGGTGGTGCCGCTGAACTGGCTGGTCGACATCTATACGACGGTCGTGCGCGGTGTACCCGAATTGCTGATCATCTATCTGCTGTTCTTCTCGTCGGTCGAATTCGTGGCCCGGATCGGCACGGCCTTTGGCTGGGCCGGACTGGCGGAAACCGGTTATCCGTTCCTGATCGGCATCATTGCCATCGGTGCGATCTCCGGATCCTATGCGACCGAGGTGGTGCGCGGTGCGCTTGCGGCGATCCCCAATGGTCATATTGAGGCCGCCCGCGCGCTCGGCATGCCACGGACGCGAATATTTCGCCGCATTATCCTGCCGCAGATGCTGCGCATCGCTGCGCCAGGGGTCAACAACGCCTGGCAGGCGACGATGAAGGACACCGCGCTGATTTCGGTCGTCGGTCTGCAGGAACTGATGCGCACCGCTTTTGTCGGTGCCGGTTCGACCCGCAATCCCTTCATCTTCTATCTTGTCGCCGGAGTGGTCTATCTTGCCATCACCTTTGTCAGCCAATCCGGTTTCAAGCGCGCCGAGCGCGCTTTGGTTCTGAAGGGAACGACCTGAGATGGATTGGGATCTGCTTCACCGCGCCGTCACCACAATCGGCAAGGGGGTCGGAACGACACTGACGCTAGCCTCGGTCTCTCTGGCGCTTGGCTTTTGTCTGGGGCTGGGACTGGCGGTCATGCGCATCTCCGGCAATCGCCTGCTGTCGGGCTTTGCCGAATATTACAGCGCCGTATTCCGGGGCACGCCGCTGCTGGTGCAATTGTTCCTGTTTTATTACGGCCTGGGGCAGTTCGATTTCGTCCGCGACAATCCCATCCTGTGGTGGGTGATCGGCGGCGGCATGCATTGCGCGATCATGGCGCTGGCGCTGAACACGGCCGCCTATACCTCGGAGATCCTGCGCGGCGGCCTGATGTCGGTCCCGGTCGGCCTGATCGAGGCGGCGAAGGCCGCGGGCATGTCGCGTGCCCTGCGCTTTCGCCGGATCGAATTTCCGCTGGCAATCCGGCAGGCCTTGCCCGCCTATGGCAACGAGATGGTACTGGTTATCAAGGGCACCAGCCTCGCCTCGACCATCACGGTTTTGGAAATCACCGGTTACGCCAAGCGATTGATGAGCCAGACCTATGCCATTTTCGAGGTTTTTACCATCGCCGGTATCTTCTATCTGCTGATCAATGCCGCTCTGATCTTCGCCATCCGCCGGATAGAGAACCGGCTGACCAGTCCGGGAAGGTGAAGTCATTCCCGATCAATGCGTGCAGATGTCTCATGGCTTTTGGAAAGGGCGATTATTTAACTCGACCGGCGCTGTTTCGCTAATCACCTCATGCCGGCATTTTCCGTTTGCGATAGCCGTCGAATTCGGCCCGACGCATGTATTGCGCCACCACTTACGCATCCCGACCAGCTTCCCACCATCCGCATACCGGCGGCAGTTCTGACTTTCCCGAATGATGCATCTGGATTCCGAGCGGAGGCGCTAGACTGATCGGTAATGTCAAGCAGGTCCCGTTTGCCCTACAACTTGGACGGCCCAAACCCGCCGCTCAATTCAGCCATCTGCCAACGCAAAAATTCTTGTCCCGCCGCAATCCGCAGGGGCACTTGGACTGGGGAAACTGTGAAGCGATTGATCGATGAACGCTGTTGCCGGGATGATGCTCGCGACGACGTTAACGAGCCGGGTTTTCTTCATCCTTTGCCGCGTGTCCCGAAAAAACCTGCAAACTTCGATGCCGAGATCAAGCGCTTGACCGACGAGAACACCGGGTTCCGCATGCGGCTCGAAGCGATCCTTTCCGCCGAGGCAGAGGCAGCCCGTTTGCGTTCCAAGCTGTCCTTGCTTGAAACGCAGATCGAAACTACACTCGCCGCGGACAAAGAGAACCGCACCCTCTTGGACAGGCTGTCTGAGCAAGTTGCAATCTACGATGAACGCTTGGCCTTCGCCGCGTTTGGTGCCTATCCGTCCCGGCATCCCGGATCATGGCGCGCATCAGCACCATGCCCCTCATCCCGGCGATCTTGCGATGGCGCTTGAACGGATCTCTGCGGCAAGGCGGATCGTGGTCCTTGGCGGCTTGGGTGCAACCTCTGCTGCGGCGGTTATGGCTGCACGCATGCTGGCCGGAAAGACCGATGGCTTGCTGGCAACCACGCTGCCCACGCGACGATCCGTATTCGATCAGCATTGCCGGGGGGCCGGCGACGGCCTCAGGCTGCGGCGCTACGCGAGGCCGATCTGTTGATCGCCGCCGGAGCCTTGATGGCCCATCATACGTCAATGGGCGGTAAGCTTTGCTCCAATGCCAAGACGCTCCGGATAGACGATGCACCCGCCACGCCTAGCCAAGGACGAGTAACAGCGGAGATGACCCTCCGTGCAGAGGCTGCGCTGACCCTGCAGCGCTTGCAGAGGCGGTTCCGACTCATTTTGCCGATTGGCGTTCGGACGAGCTTGCCGAACGACTGCACGGCCCCGTCTTTGACCACACGCCAGAGAGCGCAAACTGAGTTCACGATCCGCGAACTGTCATTGTCGCATTGGATGGCCCCATTCCGAAGGACTGGCATCTGCTGATGTACTTCCGGCCATGTCAGTTTCTTCACCACGCAAATCTTCGGCCGCCCGCAGGACTGCTTCCCGACCATCCGCGAGTCCTTGCGGCGATTGTGCGGGGTTTCGGACTGCCCTCCGCGCGGCTGGACGATTTGAGCAACTTCCCGGTTTCATCGACGCGTTTGCCGCCGGGTCTGGTCCCGAGAACTGGGACGACCCGATTTCGGATCGGGTCACGGCACCGCAAATGGCGGCACGCGCCTCGCTCATCCACTGAACCGGAAAGGGCGGGGCGAACCCGCCCTTTGGATACGCTCACATGTCCGGCATGACCGCACAGTCGCGATCGACGCCATGTGCCTCCAGTATCCGCGCCACGGTTCCGTCCCGCGCCCGCACTGCGAGAAACGCCGACAAATGCGAAAGCGCACGGTCCCGCCCTGCCGGAACACCCATGGCTTGACGGATCTCCATGAAGGGTTTTTCAACCACATGCATTCCGGGAAGCGCGGCCGCAATCCCCTCCATGGCCTGCCTGATCCCGGCAAGGCCATCTATATTACCGCCTGCGAGCGCCGCCCTTGCCTCGGCGATATTGGCAAAACTCACAAGACGGGCAGCCCCGGGCACGCGCGCAAGATGCAGCGCATAAGCGCTGCCCTCCACGATCCCTATCCGCAAGTCTAGACCTACGACATCCTCCGGGGTTGTCGCGCCTGAAGCCTCGGCGACAATATAATTGCCATCGATACGGATATAGGGTTGGGAAAAGCCAATGACCTGCGCACGGGTCTGATCAACCGCCAGGAAACACAGATCCCAGACATCCGCCTCGGCGCGGGACGAGACATCTACGGCCCGGTCGAACTCGACGAACTCAGCCTCACAGCCCAGTTCCGCGGCAAGCGCTCGGGCCAGATCGACGCTGATCCCTTTCGGTGCGCCCGCAGCGTCACGACCCGCAAGAATGACATTGCCATGATTGATCGCAACGCGCAGCCTTCCACCGGGGGCATAGTCCTGCAGCGTCGCCGCAGGATATATCACGCCGCTTCCTCGCCGACTTGACGCATCCAATCATCCTGCAACGGAAACACTGCCACCATGACCTCGGCACCCTCGATATCGGCGCGCAGCACCGGGGCGGGCTCGTCATGACGTACGAAAAGCAGCGACCAAGGCTTGAGCGTCTCACCGTCGTGGATCAGCGCACCGTTCATGACGATGATGTAGTAACCGCCCGTTCCAGTCGTCTCCGGCGCCGAGATTTCCTGCGAGGCACCAAGCCGGTAGACCTTGACGGTCATGCCGTCACTGTCTGGCCGCTCCTCCATCACCGTCTCGATTTCCGGGGCGGCGCGATGCTGCATCACCGGGGGGATCGAGAGCGTCACGGGTTTCGACACGCCATGCCGCCGCTTCGTCGGCTTAAGCTGTTCGCGCACATTCGGTGTGGACAATTTGACGAGTCCGGCATCCGTTTTCGACCGAAGCGTCAGATAGGACATGCCCTGCGGCCCCGCCACCAGGGGGCCATAACCTGTGTGGTGATCGGCATAGTGGGCGGTCACGATGTCCGTGCTGTCCCTTCCGATCGTACCCGAGCCGGCAATGAAGATCTGGAACTGGTCAACGATGTGGAAATGCGAATCCAGTACCTGTCCTGCATTCATATCGATCCGGAAGGCCTGCAGATCGGCCTTGGGCACATCCGAGTTCTTGCCGAACAGATTGACCTTCCAGCCATTGCCGCGCTTAAAGCGGTCGGGTTCCTTCATCGCATATGAAACGGTGTCGACCATGTTATCCTCCCAGGAGTCGTAATTCGTTCAGGATGTGGCAGCTTCGGCCCGGAAATCGGCTTCGCAACTTCCGATCCGGGCAACTGCCGTATTGAAGGCCCTCGGGGCGTCCATCGCCTGTACCGAAGACAGCCGACCAGTCGAGAAGCCATAAAGGATATGACCGCCCTCAGCCGCAGCAATGTGGCGATGGGTTGCCGCTTCGATCGGGCCTGCCATCTGGATCCGCATAGCACCCTGTTGCGACCAAAGACGCAGTGGCGCGTATGCCGGCAGCGGTCGACCGGTCAGTGCCGCTGCAACCGCCTTGGCTTGCCAAAGAGTTGCAGCGATACTCTCATGCCTTATTCCTCGCGTCAGTCCCGGATCGGGCCAACGGGCACAATCACCCAAAGCAAATATCCCAGTAACCGAGCTGGATCCGTCGACGCCGACAAGGATGCCATCGTCACAGGCCAGCCCGGCACGGGCCGCCAGTTCGGTGCGTGGCTGACTGCCGACCGATGCGATGACCAGATCGGCAGGAATGAAAACACCGTCGGTCAATTCAACGCCTTGCGGCGTCACGGCTTGGACATTGCAGGACATATGGAAGGTGATGCCTGCAGCGACGTGGCGCTCTCTGACAAGGTTCGCCAGTTCCGGCGAGATACAGCGCGACATGAGACGATCTGCGCATTCAACCACGTCAACCGACATCCCCTTGGACCGTGCGGCAGCCGCGATTTCCAGTCCAATCAAGCCGCCGCCAATAATGGCAAGTTGCCGTGACGTCGCCAATCGCGCGCGCAATACGCCCAGATCAGCCCGGTCACGCAATGTCAGCGCCAGTTCTGCACCTGGAAGCCCAGCGGGCAGCCCTCTGGGCTTGGCACCCGTTGCAAGAATGAGGGTTGCGTACCCGAATGAATTTCCGTCGCTCGTCACGATCCTGCGCCCGTCCGGATCAATCGCATCGACCCTTGCATTGAGGCGCTCGATCCCCTTCTCCTCATAGAAGGTCGTCGGTTTCAGCATGCCCGGTTCCGCGTCGGTCGCGAGGCATTCCTTGCTGAGATGCGGGCGGTGATAGGGCTCGGAGGTCTCGTCGGAAACCAAGGTGATTGCGGGTTGAAAACCAGCGGCCCTCAACTCTGCCGCGACAGCAACCCCGGCATGGGATGCGCCGACGATGATCAGCCCAGCACTCATGCCACAAGCCTCATGTCGAAATCGGCCTTTTTCGCGCCGCATTCCGGACAGAGCCAATCCGCCGGAACATCCTCCCAGCGGGTTCCGGGTACGACGCCTCCATCCGGATCACCCTCGGCCTCGTCATAGATCCAGCCGCAAAGGATGCATTCCCAGACGCGCCAAGGCCCTCCTACCGGTTCCGTCATTTTCCCACTCCAAAGCAAATCGCGTCACAACTGACCCTAAAATATTGACCGACCGATGACTATTCGTGCTAACTGATTATCAGCTATACTGTTTCGGCATGGAAATATGGGAAGAACACATGGATATCCGGCAGCTGTCCTATTTCGTCCGGGTCGTGGAACTTGGCAGCTTCAGCCGCGCCGCAGCCTACCTGCATATTGCCCAGCCCGCGCTCAGCCGCCAGATCGCCAGCCTCGAGACGGAACTCAAGGAACGGCTTCTGATCCGAAACGGCCGCGGCGTCACGCCGACGGAAGCGGGCGAAAGACTTCTGGGACACGCGCATTCCATTCTCGACCTGTTCAACCGCACCCATGAGGATATGGAGAACGCCCGTCTGGGTCGCACGGGCTCGGTGGCGATCGGGATGCCGAATTCGTTGTCGAATGCGATCAGCTCGGCCCTGATCCGTCGCCTCCGCGCCGAGCTACCCGATGCCAAGGTTCATATCCTCAACGGTCGCTCGACACAGGTGCAGGAATGGATCCTGTCGGGGAGGCTGGACATGGCCGTGATGTTCGACGCCCCGAATAGTCCGATGCTGGAAATTACCGACCTTGTCGAGGAACGGCTGCACCTTTTCGAGCCGATGCCCAAAGGCGAAACCGAGATTGATGGGCCGACCATTACCCTTTCCGATCTGGCGGAAATGCCCCTGATCATCACGAGCCGCCCCAACCGAATTCGCGAGATACTCGAGAACGAATTCGCCCGCTCCGGCTTCAAGCTGCAGGTTGCCAGCGAACTCGATTCGCTCGACGCGACCTTCGACATGGTCCATGACCAGATCGGGGTCACCGTTGCGTCGCTGCGCTCGCGTCGAATGATCGGGCCCGCCCGAAGCCTGCGCGTACGGCGCATCGTCGAGCCGGAACTTGCGTTGAAGGTGCAGCTTGTGCAGCGGTCCCGCCGACTGAATAACCGGCTGCATGAGGCCGCCTTCAGGATCCTGAAAGACCTTTCCCTGAAGCTGTTGAAGTGATCACAGGGTCCGGTCGGCCACTGACCTCGCATAAGGAAAGAGGACCACGGCAAAGGCCAGCATGGTGATCGACGCCGCAGCGACGCCGATTGCCAGGCCAAGACGATCGGCAAGATAGCCGATGATAAGCGCTCCAAGCGCAGGGCTTGCCCGGGCGATCAGGCCATGTGTGCTGAGCGCACGCCCCCGCAATTCGTCAGGGGTTTCAAGCTGAACGAATGTCTGGGTCGAGATCAGGCTGCGCGACACCGAAAATCCAAGAGCCGCCGCCGCCACACTTGCGACCAGAGGATGATGCGTCCACGCAAGCACCAAGGCCGATATTGCGCCGACGGCCCAGAACCCGATTACGCCCAGAAATAGCCGCCTCGCCCCTGTCCGCGCCATGGTCAGACCGGATATGACCGCCCCTGCCGCCGTTGCTGACGACAGAACCGCAAGTCCGGTTGCCGAAACGGCGAAAGTCTGGGCCGCGAGCGCGGGCGTCAGTTCCTGAATGGCGCGCACCATCATGCCACCGACCAGCATGAACAGCATGATCAGCCGGACAGTCGGCATACGCGCGACATAGGAAAACCCTTCTGCCATCTGTTGCCAGATTCCACCTTGCCCTGCGGACTCCGCACGTGGCGCAAGACGTATTCGTCCAAGCGCCACGACGAACAACGCCGTGACGACAAAATTCGCGATGAATATCCATTCAATGGGAAAGCGAAGGATCATCGCACCCGCGATTGCGGGTCCGATCAGCCGGGCCAGGTTCACGTTGACCGAAGCAAGTGCCACGGCTGTCGGCATGTCTTCGCGCGCGACAAGTTGGGGCACCATCGCAAGCCGCGCAGGCTGAACCATTGCGATCAATGTGCCTTGCAGCGCGATAAGAGTGAGCAGCCCGTAAAGACCGAGCATACCGGCCATCAGCAGGACCGCATTGATCAGCGCAAGAATTGCTGATGCGATTTGCGCGATACGGTTCTGCCACAGGCGATCCCATCGATCCGCAGCCACGCCGGCAAAGGGCCCGGTCAAGACAACTGGAAGCAGGTCGCAAGCGGCCAGCACGCCGACCCAGAAGGCAGACCCCGTCCATTCCCAGATCAGCCAAGCGCTGGCAATCCGCTGCATCCACGAGCCGATCAGCGAAAGCCCGTTGAAGGTGAAAAACAGGGCGAACTGGCCTTGGGTCAGCAACCGAAAGACAGTGGCAGCACGGCGTTCCGGCGGGTTGCCGTCACGCATTCCCCGACACCACTCGGATTGGTCTCCCGTCGAGGAAGGCACCGATATTCTCGATCGCATCGCGATAATAGCTGGCCAGCATCTCGTGGGTGAAGTAGCCCAGATGCGGGGTCAGGACGACGTTCGGAAGCTGCCGGATCTCATGATCCGCGGGCAGAGGCTCAATGGAAAAGACATCAAGTCCCGCCCCGGCGATCCGCCGCTCGCGCAGCGCGGTGATCAAGGCACCCTCATCCAGCAGTACTGCACGCGCGGTGTTGACCAGATAGGCGGACGGCTTCATCAGCGCCAGATCCCCTGCCCCGACAATTCCCGCGGTCGATGGGGCCAGCGCCAGATGCAGGCTGAGAACATCGGATTTTTCGAACAATTCGGTCTTGCTGACCAGTCCGACACCCGCCGCCACGGCCCGATCAGATGTCAGATTGGGACTCCAGGCAATCGTCTCCATACCAAAGGCTGCACCGATCCGTGCCACCCCGCTTCCCAATGCACCAAGGCCAAGAACACCCAGTGTCTTGCCCCGCAATGTCATGCCCGCAAAATGCTGCCAACCACCCTCTCGCATCAATCGATCCTCGACCGCGATATTGCGGGCAAGCGCAAGGATCAGACCCCAAGTCAGCTCAACCACCGCGCCCGATCCGGCACCCGTCACCGGGGTGTTTGACACTGTAATCTGCTGTTCGGCGGCTGCCGCAATATCGACCGTGTCGTAGCGCTTGCCGGTTACACATAGATAACGCAGCTTTGGCAGTGCCCTGATCAACTCCGCCGGAAATGGCGTCCGCTCGCGCAGGGTACAGATGATATCGAACTCTGCCAGCGCCTCCGCGGCTGCGGAAACGGTCGGCAGCGGTCGGTCGATCACGCTGATTTCGGCGCGATTGGCCAAGGGCCGCCAATCCGCGACCTGCTGCGACAGGCCGAGGTAATCGTCCAGTACGGCAATTTTCATTGATGCTTTCTCCGGATGGGCGGCGGGCCAAGCGGACCGCCGCCGGGACACCGTCAATGGCGGTGCCATTCCTCGGCAAAGTTCTGCAGCGGGTCATAGGTCGACTGTCGGAAGTCGGTCAAATCCGGTACCGAGACATAGGCCCTGGCATAGAAGTACAAGGGCAGCATCGGCAGATCTTGCGCGAAGGTCGATTGGATCTCGGTCCACGCCGCCTTGGTCTCATCCGCGCTCAGTGCCGTATCAAACTTGTCGAGTGCGGCATCCATCGCCGTGCTTTTATAGCCCGAGAAGTTGTTGCCCGTGAACTTGTTCTCGGAATTCGGAACCCGGTTGGACCCAAGCGCGATCCGCGGCGAGGTCGAGGGCGAGAAATCGATCGAGGACATGATCAGCCCAGTGAACTGGCGCTTGCGCGCGAGTTCGCCATTGTATTCCTGTAGCGGCACGAATTTCGTGGAAATCTCGACGCAGGCTTCCGAAAGCTGGCTCTGGATCACCTGCGCGATCTGCTCGCGCGTCTGATTGCCTGCTGTGGTCGCCAGCTCCAGCCTCAGCCGGTCGCCCTTGGCATCGACGCAGATGCCGTCCGCACCCGGCGTCCAGCCCGCCTCGGACAGCAGCGCCTTGGCCTTTTCCAGATCGTAGGAATAGGTCTCCATCCCGTTGTTGTAGTATGGGCTGGTGTTCGAAAGTAGGCCATTTGCCACCATCTGCTTGCCCTGGAAAAGGGCCTCGGTGATGGCGTTGCGGTCGATGGACAGCAGCAGCGCCTCACGAACCTTGACGTCCGAAAGGATCGGGTTGTCCAGATTCATCGCGATGCGTTCGAGGTTGGTGCCGTCCGCGATATGATAGCTAAACTTGTCCGGATTCTGCCCCTGGATATCCAACATCTGGCTGAAGCTGATGCCGCCGGGGCTGACCGGAACCGCATCAATCTCACCCGACAAAAGATTCTGCATCAGTGCAGAGGAGTTGTCGCGATAGCTGAGCACCACGCGGCTCAGGCCCGGTTTTGCCCCCGGCCAATGCGGGTTAGGTTCCCAGATCAGTCGCGTTCCGATCTGGTAATCGGTAAGCATGAATGAGCCGTTCCACAGGCCGGGCGTTGTCGGCTTGGTGTTGTAGAGCGATTGCTTGGTGTAGCTTTCAGCATCGGGATTGGCGGCATAGATCGGTTCCTCCAGATGGGCAGGAAGAATCTGATCCCATGACGCAAAGCTGGAAACCACCTCTGGCAGGAGCAGCACGAAGGTGCGGTCATCGACGACCTCGACCGAACTGGCGCGGCTCCATGGATTGTAGTTCGAGAAGCCGATCTTCTCGTCCGAACCCATCTTGTGGGTGAATACCACATCCTTGGTTGTCACCGGTGTGCCATCGCCCCAGCTCAGCCCCTGTTTCAGGGTGAACCTGACGCGCATGCCTTTCGTGCCGTCGGGATTGTCCACCACTTCGGCCAGGCCGTTTTGCAGCGACGGGATCTGGTCGCAAAGCACGCATTGATTGACCACATTCTCATCATAGGCGGTGATCGGCCGCAGGCCATAATTCACCACCAGCCGCTTGGTATTGTTGACCTGAATCAGCGGGTGGAAGTTGGTCAGGAACTGCAGTTGGCCAACCACAAGCGTGCTCTTGTCTGGCTGGGCCTGAACGCCACCCGAGGCAAGCACGGTCGCTGCCAGCAGGGCGCCGGCAAGGGCCTTTTTCATCTTCATTCGCTCTCTCCTCCCATGAGCGTCATTATTCTCCGGTCAGTGCGACCGGCCCTCGTTTTCGGCCTGCGGATCAAAGGCATAGCGCACGCCATCGCCGACAAAATTCACTGCCATGACCGTCGCGAAGATCAGCAGGCCCGGATAAACTGCAAGATGCGGTGCCGAGATGATCAGCTGCTGCGCATTGGTCAGCATGTTCCCCCAGGTCGGAGTCGGCGGGACGATGCCGAACCCAAGGAAACTGAGCGTCGACTCAAGCAGGATCACGCGCCCTACCGTCAGGGTTGCCGCGACAATCAGCGGGGTCGAAATGTTCGGCAGCACATGCACCAGAACATTGTATCGCCGCTTGGCCCCGGCCACGGTGGCGGCCCGGACGTAATCCCGATCGCGCACCTGGATCGCCCCCGCCCGCGCAATTCGGGCCATGGTCGTCCAATCGACCAGTGCAATGATGATGACGATGCGCAGGAAGATGAACAGGGGTGAACCGGCGGAAGCGGCGCTGAGACCCAGTTTGGTCAGATCGACGGCTCCCAAGACAATCAGCAGGGGGATCAGCGGCAGCGCGATCATGCAATCGGTGAGCCGCATCAGAACCGCATCGGTGCGTCCGCCCAGAAAACCCGCGGTCACCCCGACCGCGACCCCAAGGACAGTCATCAAAAAGGTGGCCAGCAGCCCGACCGCAATTGAAACCTGCCCCCCATACATCAGGCGGATCAGCACATCGCGGCCAAGATCGTCGGTGCCAAGCCAGTGCTGTGCGTTAGGCGCCTTGAACCGCGCAAGCAGGTTGGTCTTGTTGGGATCGATCCCCAGATACTGGCTCAGCGGCCAGGCCATCAGGCAGATCGCGGTCAACACTGCCAGAAAAACCAGCGAATACATCGCCAGCCGATGGCCGCGGAACTTCTCGAAGCGGAGCGACCAGATTGAACGGGGGGCGGGCAAAGCCGCGACGGTCACATCGGTCATAGCGTGATCCTCGGGTCAAGCAGGGCGTATGCAAGGTCGGCAAGCAGGTTGGCCAGCAGCGTCACGATCGTGGCAAGCAGCAAGCCGACAAGGGCGAGGTTGAAATCGATATTGCCGATGGCGTCGTAGATCATCTTTCCCATCCCGAGCATGCCAAAGATCGTCTCGACCACGAGCGCACCCGAGAACAGCGAACCGAAAGAGAGTGCAAGCACCGTGACCATCGGAATGAGCGCATTTCGAAGCGCGTGGCGGACCATCACGCTGCCTTCGCCCAGCCCCTTGGCGCGGGCGGTCCGGACAAAATCCGCCGAAAGCGTTTCGATCATCGAGGCCCGGACATATCGCACCAGCGGTCCGACATGAAACATGGCAAGAACTGCCACCGGCAGCACCATGTGGCGCATTTGTTCCAAGGCAGACGGCGCGGCCGATAGCGGCGTCCCCGACGCCGGCAGCCATCCCAGCTTGACCGAGAAAAGGATGATCAGCAGCAGCGAGACCCAGAAGTTCGGCAACGAGATCGAGGCAAAGGAAAACACACCCACGACCGAGTCGATCAGCCCGTTGGGTTTGCGGGCAGCAAGCGATCCCAGCAGCAACGCCAACGGGACCGAAACCAGCAGCGTCAGGCCCATCAGTTTGACGGTCTGCAGCATTGCCGGGACAAGGACATCGGTCACCGGGCGGAAATACAGGCTGGAGTAACCTAGGTCGCCACTCAGCGCGGCCATGAGCCAGTTCCAGTAGCGGGCAAAGACCGACTGATCCAACCCGTAAAGTTCGCGCATCTGCGCCATCAGTTCCGGTGTCAGCGACGGGTTGCCTTCAAGCATGTTTTCAAGCGGATCGCCCGGCATCAGCCCGATCAGCATGAACAGCAGAAAGGACATCACAAAGGTCACCAAGATGGCCTGCGACAAGCGGGACAAGGTATAGCGTAACATCCGGTCATTCCTTGTGATGGCAGGCAGCGAGTTGCGCGGGCCGGCTGACCAGCGGCAGCAACAGCGGTCGTTCGGTCGAGCAAATCGCCGTAGCGCGCGGACAGCGGGTGTGGAACACGCAGCCCGAGGGTGGATTCAGGGGTGTCGGGATCTCACCCTTGAGCACCTGTCCCCGCTTGCGACGCCCGCGTCCGATGCGCGGAACGGCCTCCATCAAGGCGCGCGTGTAGGGATGTGCTGGATTGGCGAAAATCTCGTCTGCCGGGGCAAGCTCCATCAGACGCCCCAGATAAAGCACCGCGACACGATCGGCGAGGTGACGCACGACGCCGAAGTCGTGGCTGATAAAGAAATAGCTGATCCCGTGCCGTTCCTTGATATCGCTCATCAAGTTGAGGATCTTGGACTGGATCGAGACGTCCAGCGCCGAAAGCGGCTCATCTGCCACGATCAGTTCCGGATCTCCGATCAGAGCGCGTGCGATGGCAAGACGCTGACGCTGCCCGCCCGAGAATTGATGCGGATAGCGCTGCGCCGCTTCGGCCGGCATTCCAACCTGCTCAAGCACTTCAAGCACACGCCCGCGCCGTGTTCCCCGGTCCTGTCCCGTAAGACGGAGTGGTTCGCCGATGATGTCCTCGACGGTCATGCGAGGATCGAGCGCTGAAAACGGGTCCTGAAAGATGATCTGCACCGGCTTGCGCCCGTTCTGGTGAGGACGCGAGGGCGTGATCTTCAGGCTGCCACCTGTCTGCTGGCGCAACCCGGCGACGACATAGCCCAGCGTGCTCTTGCCGCTGCCGCTTTCCCCGACAATGGCCAGCGTTTCTCCGCGCTGCATGGTCAACGAGACCTCATCGACCGCACGAAGCTTGATACCGGAGGACAGCAACCCCTTGCCGCGCATCGGGATGTGAACCGATAGCCGGTCGATTTCCAGTAGCGGATTGCTCATTGGGATACCTTCAGGCAAGCGACATGATGGCCGGGCTCCACCTCGATCATGGGTGGAATAGCGGCTCGGCAGATATCCGAGGCAAGCGAACAACGGCCCGCAAACGGACAGCCCGGACTCCGAGACGAACGGAGTCCACCCGGGATGACAGGAAGCTTGGCGACCTTGCGGTCGGGGTCAGGCAGTGTCGCGATCAGGCCGCGGGTATAGGGGTGCAGCGGGCGCTCGAACAGCTTTTCGGCAGGCGCATATTCCACGCCGCGCCCCGCATACATGACAAGAATATGGTGCGCGAGCTCCGACACGACCGCCAGGTTGTGCGTGATGAACTGAACCGCCATGCCCGTGTCTTCCTGCAACTCCAGGATCAGATCCAGGATTTGCGCCTGAATGGTCACATCCAGAGCTGTCGTCGGTTCGTCTGCCACCAACAGCCGCGGTTTGCAGGCCAGCGCCATGGCGATCATCGCCCTTTGCCTCATGCCTCCCGAGAGCTGATGAGGATAGTCGTCTGCCCGACGCCGGGCCGACGGAATGCCGACGGCTTCAAGCAGACCTACGGACCGGTCTGCCGCGTCACGACGCGATAGACCCTCATGGCGGATCAATACCTCGGCGATCTGACGGCCGACAGTCATCACCGGGTTCATTGCGGTCATCGGCTCTTGAAAGATCATGGCCACGTCGCGACCCCTCATGCGACGCCATTCGCGATCTTTCTGATCTGCAAGATTGCGACCGCCGAACATGATCTGACCACTCACGTTTCCTGCGGTCGGCACAAGGCCCATCAACGCCAGTGAGGTCATGGTCTTGCCGCAGCCGCTTTCACCGACCACGCCAAGGGTTTCGCCAGCTTCAATCCGGTAGTTGAGCCCCGAGACGACGTTGCTGCGGCTGCCTCCCTCTCCCGGGAAGGACACTGTAAGTTCGCGCACTTCAAGCAGCGCTTGGTTCCCGGGCCGCTGAACCTTAGCAGCTCCACCCGACCCAAAAGCCGACGATGCTGGGACCGCGGTATCGATGGAAAGGTTCAAACCCATTCCCTCCTCCCTCATTGGCCCCGGTTCCTCCACCGGAGCCCAGCCATTTCGACGCAGGCCTTAGCCGACGAGCTCTATCTTACCGGTGCCCTTGCGCACGAGATCGATAACCCCGACACCGTCGCGGATCTCGACCGGTGTACCAAAGGGTTCCGACAGGCGCTTGAACCGCTCAAGGATACGAACAGCATCATCGCCCTCGGCCAGCATCGGACGCCCTTCTGTAAAGGGATGATCAGCCTCGCCGGTCTGCCGCCGGATCGGTGCGTCCGCCGTCGAGTCCCGTCCCATCTCGACCGGATGAAGATATATGCGCTGCAACTCACCGTCCTTCATGTCGAGCTTGATGACGCAGCTGCCCCACCATGTCGGCACCGGACTGTCCAGACCGGGATGCAAGGGATGTGCCGCCGGCGTCAGCGTCGGAAGCCGATCAACATCATGGCCCCAGGCATCATAGCTGTCATAGGGTACGCGCTGAATGAACTCGGACTGGGCGAAGAAATTGCCGATCCCATAGATGATGGGTTTGCCCTTGTAGATCTCGATGCCCATCGTCTTGTGCCAGCCATGACCGACATAGATATCGGCACCACCATCGATCACGGCGCGGGCGAATTCCTTGACAAAGCTCGGTGGTGTGTCAAGGCGCGGACCATCTGCGACGCTGAAGTGATGGGCGACGATGACAAGATCAGCCATGGACCTCGCCTCATCAACCGAGCGCAGGTTGCGCGCCAGATCACGCTTGTTGCAGGAGGAGATGATTTCGTTTTTTTCTCCGACGAAGAAGGATTCCGGATCGCCCCATTGTTGCGCGCCCGGGATCAGGAAGCCGAAGGAGCCCTCGCGCCCATGCTTCGGTGCGCGGGTGATATTGAGCGAGCTGGCAAAGGCCTTGAGGTTGTCTGCGGTCTGTTGATCGACCTGAAATTCGACCTGAAGCCGCTGAGGGTTCACCCCCGGCCTGCCTTTCAGCGCCCCCTTGGCCAGCCCGGCCCACATGAAGTGCTGGTTGCCCGACGAGGTCGAGACAAGGGCGACCCGACCGCGCTTCTTCTCGACATAGCCCGGCTCGGAAGCCAGTTCGAGATCCGCGCCCGTCCCGGCAGTGACGATCCCTGCCTCTTTCATATGCCGCTTCGTCGCCAACAGCCCTTCGGCCCCGAAGTCAAAGCTGTGGTTATGCGCAGTCGACATGATGTCGAAGCCCGCCCACTTGAGATCCTTTGCAATCGTCGGGTCCGCCATCATGAAGCTGCCGATGCCCTGCCCTCGCGCGGGCCATTGCAATTCGTCGTAATCGGCGAAGTTCATTTCCAGATGGCCGTAGGTTACGTCTGCATCCCGCAGCAACTCCCAGACGCCCGTAAACTCGGGTTCGTCATGCATGGCGAAGGGACGACAAACCATGCACTCCCCAGCCAGCGCGACACGCCACTCACCCTTCTTGGTCATTCCTCTCATTCCCTTCTGTCGGAATACGATGCGGATCGCACACGAAGACCGGCTCAATCGGTCAGTCTCGAACTTCGTGTCGAACCTCTCCGTCTGGCGGCGCCTCAGCCGCCTTCATAAGGAAAGCTACCGGGTCGATCGGCCTATCACTAGATTGTCTGGCTATCTTTCAGATATCGCAAATCAGCATATCTTTGTGGATAGCCGCCACCCTAATTCACTTAGATCACCGGATTGTAAGTAAGCTCAGCTCCGCAATTGTGAGGGCGCTTGCGGGGCATCGCCATGAGCCTGTCGCTGGTCGCGCGCGGCATTTTTCAGGCTAATCCGCCCAGATTGAGCTGGGCTTCCTGATCGAGGCCATGGGCTACACATTCGGCTTCATCTTCTCGATCACGGCGGGCCAACAGCCTTTTACTGAAAACACCGTAACCCCGATCCTCCCGGTGCTGCGCCAGCCGAGCATTGGCAATATTGCCCGCCTCCTGCGGCTATGGGTTACGGTTCTGGCGGCAATATCATCGGTGGCGCGATTGCGGCGGCGGTCTTTGTCTGGATGCTGCTCTTTAGCCCCCGAGACTGACGAATCTGATGGAAAAGACGCCCATCCAAATGCTCGCAGCGGGTGGCATCGTCTCTGGCTGGCTGATCGCGACCATGGTCTGGACGATCCACGAACTGGAAACGTCCAAGCTCTCGCTGGTTTTCCTTGCGACCTATCTCGGGGGGATCGGGGACTTCCCGCATGTCGTCGTCGGCAGCATCAAGGTTGCTTACCTGTTGTTCATGGCTGAGGCCCGCGCCCCCGAAGCGCTGTTCACATTCCTGATCCCGGTGACTTTGGGCAATATTGTTGGCGGAACCGCAATCTTTGCGCTGGTCAGCCGTCTTGAGGTCCGAGCGGATGAGAACGAGGCGGCGCTTGGTCTGATCGGCAACGGGACGGTGCAGCTTCGTGTGAGAAAGGTTACCCGTACGACCGATATTGGCCCGGACCCGGTGGGCGAACTAGCAGCCGAAAACCGTCATGCGCCGCAGCGCGGTCAGAAGCCCGTAAGACCGCAGATCCAGACTGTTTGCCAAGGGCAAAGCGCTGTATGATGGCTTTGACAGAACTGCCGACCTGAACGGCACCGACGGTCTTGCCGTCCGGCTGGGTCGGTTGCCAGCAAGTTACGGTTCCCCCGCGCCAATATCTGGTGATGGCATGGCGACTTGGCAGCATAGGACCGATCAATGGACAGGGTTCTGACCCTTGCCGCCATCGGCGAAGCGATGACCGGCTTGTTGCTGCTGCTCATCCCCGGCCTCGTCTGCGCCTATCTGCTCGGCAGCGACGTGACCGGATCGGGCGTGGTCCTTGCCCGCATCACGGGAATGGCGCTGATAGGGCTGGCCCTGGCCTGTCTTCCCGGCCCGGCATTGCTTGGAATGTTGGTCTATGGCGCATTCATCACGATCTATCTGGCGTGGCTTGGGGCGACGCAGACGGCAACAGGTCCGCTGCTGTGGCCCGCCGTGGCCTTGCATGCTGTCCTGACCGCGGGGCTTGCGATAAATTTCAGACAAAGGCGGCGGACCGATGCAGGGACATAGGCCCGATCAGTCAGGCTGCTGGTGCGCCCGCAATGCCAATACCTTGAGATGGGCCAGCGTCTGGGTAGCCGATGGAGGATGAGGATGACCAAATTTGCAATTCTGCTGCTTGGCCTGATCAGCGCGAATGGCGCTGCGGCGCAGGACGCAGACTGGACCTACAAGGCGACGATCTATGGCTGGTTTCCGGGCATGTCCTCCTCGGTGGACACAAGGTTCGGAACGGTCGAGGCGGATTCAAGCTCCAGTGACGCCCTGTCGGATCTGGACATGGCGTTCATGGGCAGCTTTTCGGCGCAGTACGGCCGCTGGGCTTTTATCGGTGATCTTCTTTATTCCGACCTGTCATCGTCGCAGGACACGCCCTTTGCGCTTTACGGTGACGGCACGGTCGACGTAAAGACGACGGCGATCAGCGGCTATGTACTTTACCGCGTTGTGGAAAATCCGCAGATGCTGCTTGATCTGGGCGCGGGCTTTCGCCACTTCGACGTTGATGTCGATGTTGCGCTGAGTCCGGGCCGCCGCCCCGCCGCCTCGCAAAGCTTCAATGGCAGCTGGACCGATCCGCTGATCGCCGCGCGCCTGTCCGTGCCCATCAACGACAACTGGTTCCTGTCCGGTTTCGCCGATTGGGGCGGCTCGGGTGGCGATGACGAGACATGGCAGATCTATGCTGGCGTCGGCTATGCCTTTGACGAGAAGTGGTCGACCCAGTTCGGCTACCGGCACATGGAAATCAGCAGGGAACTCGACGGTCCCGACATGTCGATCGGGATGGGCGGCCCGGTTCTGGCGCTGACCTATAATTTCTGACCGCAGTCCGACGCTCCACGCCGCTTCCAGCGAGGATGAAATGGCCAAGCGACCCAAGCTTCCCGCCCGTCTCCTGCGTGAGCCGCTTTTGCATTTCGCGATCCTTGGCGGGTTGATCTTTGCGTTTTTGAGCGAGGCGAAGACGACCAAACCCGCCGCCGAGGATCATCGGATCGTCATAACCGGAAACGAGGTTGAAAGGATGGCGACCGCCTGGGCGCAGCGATGGCAGCGCCCGCCGACCGCCGCCGAACTAGACGGGCTGATCCGCGAGGCGGTCAGGGAACAGGTGCTGTATCAGGAGGCATTGGCTTTGGGGCTGGACCGCGACGACGTGGTGATCCGTCGCCATCTGCGCCAGAAATACGAATTCCTGACGCAGGATCTGGCCTATGACGCGAACCCGGATCAGGCGGTGCTGCGCGCCTATTACGACGCGCGGACCGACCGCTACACCCAGCCGGCCCGGCTGAGCTTCAGCCAGATCCGTTTCGACCTTGAGCGACCGGGTCTGCCTGCGGAAATGGCGGCGGCCAAGTCGCTTGCCGCGCTGCAAGGGGCAACGGGGCCGCAAGCAGCCGATACGCTTGGCGATGCCACATCTCTGCCCACCAGTTTCGACAGAATCGACGATGCCGAGGTCACCGCCATGTTCGGCCCGGACTTCACCGCGTCCGTGTTGCAGACCCCGCCCGGACGCTGGGCCGGTCCGATCGCTTCGGGATACGGCCTGCATCTGGTCTGGGTTTCAGACAAGGCTCCGCGCGCCGTCCTGCCGTTCGAGAAGGTCAGACAGCGCGTCGAGGAAGACTGGCGCTATGACCAGCGCCGCGCGGCCAATGAGGCGGTCTATCGCCAGCTGCTGGCCCGTTACGAGGTGGTGCTGCCGCCCCCTGCCCCCGTTCAAGCAGGCGGGGGCGGCTCGTGATGCGCTGGCTGCTTGTCGCAATATTTGTGCTGCTTGGCCTGCTCCAGCCGCTGGCGGCGCATGAATCCCGCCCGGCCTATCTGGATATTCGCGAATTCGGTCCGGGACAGTATGACGTGTTGTGGAAGCGTCCGATGCGCGGCGACTATGTGATCGGCTTTGCCATTGATTGGCCCGAGGGCTGCAGCGCCTCCACCAAGCACGAGTATCAGGTTCCCGGTGCCTCGGTCCAGCGGATGCTCTTGGACTGCGGCAAGTCCGGGCTGATCGGGCGACAGATCGCGATCGCCCGCCTGCCCAAAACCAGCGCCGAGGTCATCGCCCGTATAGAATTAGCCGATGGCACCACCCAGACAGATCTGCTGCGCCCGTCCTCGGCGGTGATGATGGTCAGGGGACCACGCAGCGCGCTGTCGGTGGGGGCGGAATATGCCGTGCTGGGCTTTGACCATATCCTGTCGGGAACCGACCACTTGCTGTTCGTGCTGGCCCTGACCCTGATCGTTGGTGCGAACTGGCAGCTGGTCAAGACGATCACCGCCTTCACGCTGGCCCATAGCATCACGCTGGCCCTGTCAAGCTTGGGCGTTGTGCGGGTCTCGCAGGTCCCGGTCGAGGCGGTGATTGCGCTGAGCATCGTGTTTCTCGCCCGCGAATTGCTGCTGATGCGGCAGGGGCGACCGGGGTCGACCGCACGCGCGCCTTGGATTGTGGCCTTTGTCTTTGGCCTGCTGCACGGGCTGGGATTTGCCGGTGCGCTGCGCGAGATCGGCCTGCCGCAAGGCGATGTTCCAGCAGCACTGCTGGCCTTCAATCTGGGCGTCGAGGCGGGACAACTGGCCTTTGTCGCGGTGATCCTCGGGCTGTTCTGGCTGCTGCGACGGTCCGTATTTCCTGCGCCACCGAAATGGCTCGGGCAGGTTCCGGCCTATGCCATCGGCGCTGTCGCCGCGTTCTGGACCTTGGAGCGACTGATGACAGCCTGACCCCATCCGACAATCCCATGCAAGGAGGCGAAGATGAAACCGGACAGACTAAGGACAATCGTCCTTGCCGCGATCGCTGCCAGCCCTTCCGCGACGCCTGCCTTGGCACAGCAGGATATCGCCGATCCGCATGGCCATGACCCGGCAGCGCTCACCACCCTGAACAAGGCACCGCCATACTCCCCCAATGCCGGGCGCAACTTTCCAGACCGCCCGCTCTTTGGCGAAACCCATCTGCATACGACCCTTTCCTTCGATGCAGGCACATTCGGGGCACGCCTTGGCCCCCGTGACGCCTATCGCTTCGCCAAGGGCCAGGAGATCGTGTCGAATACCGGCCAGCCCGTCCGCATCTCGCGGCCACTGGATTTCACCGCCGTCACCGACCATTCCGACAATATGGGCTTTTTCAACGAGTTCGCCGCAGGCAATCCCGACATCCTAGCCAATGCGCAGGCAAAGGGCTGGTATGATCTGATGCAGTCCGGCAAGGGGGCCGAGGCGGCCATCCAGATCATCACCGCATTCTCGAATGGCAGCTTTCCCATCGAAATCATGTCGCAGCCCGGCACGAAACTGTATCAGGACACCTGGAAGGACATCATCGCCGCCGCCGAGGAAGCCAACGATCCCGGCAAGTTCACCGCGCTGATCGCCTATGAATGGACCTCACAGGTAGGCACGGGCGACAATCTGCATCGCAACGTGATTTACCGCGATGGCGGCGATCTTGCGGTGCAGATGGACCCTATGGTCACGCTGCCGCCGCATGGCAGTCAGGACCCGGTCGACCTGTGGAAATGGATGGGCGCCTATGAGCAGAAGACCGGCGGGCATGTCCTTGCGATCGCGCATAACGGCAACCTGTCCAACGGGTTGATGTTTCCCACCATCGAGCAGTTCGGAAAGCCCGTCGACGCCGATTATGTCGCCGAGCGCGCCAGATGGGAGAAGCTCTATGAGGTGACCCAGACCAAGGGTACGGGCGAGACGCACCCCAATCTGTCGCCGAACGACGAGTTCGCGGATTTCGAGATCTGGGACAAGGGCAACCTGACCATGACGGTGGCCAAGAAGCCCGAGATGCTTCAGCACGAATACGCCCGCACGGCACTGCTGAATGGGATGAAGCTTGAGGCCCAGTTCGGCACCAACCCCTACAAGTTCGGTCTGGTGGGATCGACCGACAGCCACCTTGGGTTCTCGTCCTTCGAAGAGGATAATTTCTTTGGCAAGACCGTCTCGATGGAGCCAAGCCCCGAGCGCATTGCCAAACCATTCGTCAAGACCGACATCGGCACGGTCAGTGAATGGGAGGTAGGAGCGGCGGGATTGGCCGGGGTCTGGGCGGTCGAAAACACGCGCGCTTCCATCTTCGACGCAATGGAGCGCAAGGAAACCTATGCCACCACCGGCACGCGGATCACGGTGCGGTTCTTTGGCGGCTGGGACTTTGGTCCCGGGGATGCCGAAACCCGCCGCCCGGCTCAGGTAGGCTACAGCAAGGGCGTGCCGATGGGCGGCGATCTGGTAAACGTACCCGCTGGCAAGTCCCCCAGCTTCCTTGTCGCGGCGCTGAAGGACCCGATCGGCGCCAATCTGGATCGGGTCCAGATCATCAAGGGCTGGATCGATGCCGAGGGAAATACACAGGAAAGCGTCCATGACGTGGCTTGGGGCGACGCCACAACGCGCAAGCCCGATGCCGCGGGCAAGCTTCCCTCGGTCGGCACCACCGTCGATATCGCGGATGCCAGCTATACCAATACGATCGGAGATCCCGAGTTGATCGCCGTCTGGACAGATCCCGATTTCGATCCGGCGCTGAAGGCCTTTTACTACGCCCGCGTCATCGAAATCCCGACGCCGCGCTGGACAGCCCGTGATGCGAAATTTTACGGCCTGACACCCGGTCAGGACGTGCGCATGACCATCACCGAAAGGGCATTCACCTCGCCGATCTGGTATATCCCGTCCCGATGAGGCCTGTGAAAGAAACCTTCACTTATGGAGGGAATGAGGCGAACTGGGCTGCCCACAGAGCCGGGCGTTCCAACTGCTGTTCCGGCTTTAGGGGGCGGGCCGAGGCCCTGCCCAGCATCAGTTCGGCGCTGCCCGATATCGTGCTACATCCCTTTACCCTGTAGGTGCTCGGCAAGACCGCATGTCTTTTCACCTGCCAGCCGATGAGGGCTCAGCCCGTATTCTGATCGCGGTAGGTCGCTGCGGCGCAGGGTAGCGGGGCAGAGGATGTGCAAAACCTCCGTGCGGTGGGCCGGGCTCGGGTCCTCAGCGGGTGCCAGCCGCGCGCGCATCCTCAAGAGCCCGCTGCACGCGAGCGGTCAAGCCGTCCGCGACGATGCGCGTGACGCGAGAGAACGGCGCGCTGGCATTGATCGCCACGCTGACGCTTTGCGGTTCTGCTGCCTTGTCGCGGACGGGCAGGAAAATCAATTCGCCCGCCTCCAGTTCGGGTGCCGCGTCAAGCTCCGAGGTAAAGGCGATATACCGCCCGCTGCGGGCCAACTGCTTGACGAGTTGCAGCGAGTTGGTCTCGATCAGCTTGCGGCTGCCCTCAAGCGCCCAGTTGTAATGCGCATCGAGGAAGCGGCGGATTACCAGTGCCCGGCTTTGCAGCACGATCGGATAGGCGACGGCTTCCTGCAGACTGGTGGTGCCGCGGCGGGCAAGGTCGTGGCCGGGGGCGACGACGCAGCCGAAAGGCAGCTCGGCGCTCCACAGGATATGCAGGTCGCGGCGGGGGGGCAGGTTGAAGACGGCTGCCAGATCGGCCTGGCCGACGGCAAGCGACTGAATCACGTCGTCGGGACTCGCGACGGTGACATCTAGCGAGATGCGCGGATGGCTGACCGCCAGATCAGCGATGAAGCTGGGCAGGAAACCGTTCACATGGCTGTCCATCACCGCCAGCCGCACATGGCCCTGATTGACGCCCTGCAACTGCTGGATTTCCGTGACAACCCGGCGTTCATCGGCCTTCCAGCGCCGCACAAGCGCGATCAGCGCATCGCCTGCGGGGGTCAGGCGCATACCGCGCGGGACGCGTTCGAAGAGCGCGGTGCCGATGTTTTCCTCCAGAAGCGCGATCTGGCGGATGACGGCAGAGGCGGCGACGTTCAGCTCCTTCGACGCGCGCTGGACGGAACCGGAGCGGGCGACCTGATCGGCATAACGCAAGGCGGCAGGCAGAAGCGATCCGCGCATCGGGAAAATCCGTTCTAATTTCTAGAATGGAACTTTGCTTAAACTGAGATGGACGGCAACGGTTTCTTGCGGGAATGTCGGGTCAGATAACCACGCCGCGACGGGCCAAAGCCGGATGCGGATCACCTCGGACACACCCAATGACCGGACTGATCGCAACGCCTTCGGCCACCGCCGAAGCGCCGGGCACCCTTGCGCCCCTTGCGGCGAAAAGCGCCGCCCCGCCGTTCCAGAGCGGCCAGCATGTCGGCTGGCTGATGGTCGCGCCGACGATCCTGTTCCTTATGGTCTGGTTCGCCTGGCCGGTCCTGTCGATGGTCTGGCTTAGCGTCTCGGCCAAGGTGGTCGAGGGGGTGACGGTGCCGGGGCTGACTGCCGACAACTACCTGCGGCTGTTCCAGACCGACCTTTATCTGCGCATCCTCGCGCGCACGGCGCGGGTGGCGGCGCTGACCTGCCTCGTCGCTGCGGTGCTCGCCTATCCGCTGGCCATCGCCATCGCCCGCGGCAAGCCCGGTCTGGCGCGGATCGTGACGCTGACCATCCTCGCGCCGCTGCTGGTGAATGTGGTCGTGCGCTCCTATGGCTGGCAAACGATCCTGAACAAGAGCGGGGCCTTGGCCTGGGCTTTGAAACAGGTTGGCATCACCGGGACACCTTCGCTTCTTTACACCGAATGGGCGGTGCTGATCGCCTGTGTCCATGTCTACCTGCCGTTCATGGTGATGCCGCTGGCATCGGCCATCAGGCGGATCGAGCGGTCGGTCGAAGAAGCCGCCCGCGTCGCCGGGGCGTCGCGGTTCCGGGTGTTCGTCCGGGTCATCCTGCCGCTTAGTCTTCCGGGCCTCGCAGTCGGCAGTTCGCTGGTCTTCTCGCTGGCCGCCGCCGCCTACGTCACCCCGCAGATCCTTGGCGGAAACTTCTCGCCGCTTTTGGGCACGCTGATCGAGCAGCAGATCCTTACGCTGAACGACTGGCCTTTCGGTGCCGCCATCTCGACCCTGCTGATCGTTCTGGTGCTGGGGTCGAACATTGTCTTCCTGCGGCTGGTCAACCGCCGCTTCGCCAAATGGACCGGAGGGTCGAAATGAACGACGATATCAGCCCCGCCCTGAAAATCTGCGTCTGGGTCTTGCTGGCGCTGGTCGTCGCCCCGCTGGTGGTGCCGGTGCTGATGTCGGTCTCGGACACGCCGTTCATCACCTTTCCGCCGCAGGGCTTCACGACCGAGTGGTATGGCAAGGTACTGACTGATGCCGAGGCGCAGGGAACCTTCCTGTTCTCGCTGAAGCTCGCCGGCGTTGTCACCCTGATCTCGCTGATCCTCGGGGTTCCCTGCGCCGCCGGTCTGGTGCGTTACGACCTGCCGGGGCAAGGGTTGATCCTCGGCCTGATCCTGTCGCCGCTGATCGTGCCGCTGATCGTGATCGGGGTTGCGCTCTTGCAGACCTTCGCGTTGCTTGGCTCTCGCGCCACCTTCGCGCAACTGGTCATCGGTCACACCGTCGTCTGCCTGCCTTACGTGATCCGCACTGTCTCGGGCAGCTTCGTGTTGGTGAACCGCTCGCTGGAAGATGCGGCCTCGGTCATGGGTGCCTCGCCCCTTACCGTGGCGCGCCGGGTGGTCTGGCCTCAGGTGCGACCCGGCATCTGCGCTGGTGGCATTTTCGCTTTCATCGTCTCGTTCGACGATTACCCGATCTCGATGTGGCTGGCCGATGGCCGCAACTTCCCGGTGCCGCTGTTTCTGCATTCGATGATCGAACGTTCCTTCGATCCCTCCATCGCCGCCATGGCCGCGCTGATGATCTTCTTTGCCCTCCTCCTCGTGCTGGTGATCGAGAAGGCCTTCGGCATCAGCCTCGCCCGCCTGATTTCCTGATCCTCAACCCGTCATCCGAAAGGTTCCGACATGACCCTTCTGTCCCGTCGCCGCTTCGCCGCCCTCTCGCTTTTCACCCTTGCTGCCCCGATGATCCTGTCCAAAGGCGCCTGGGCGCAGGGCAAGGAAATCCAGATCGGGATCTGGGGCGGCTCGCAGGGCGAGTTCGTGCGCAAGAACATCATCCCGCAGTTCGAGGCCGATTTCGGCTGTACCGTCATCGCCGAGGAAGGCTTCACCCTCGCCAATGTCGGCAAGATGCAGGCCACCAAGGCGAACCCGAAATTCTCGGTCATGTTCATCGACGACGTGGCGATCCCGACCTGCCGTGCCGAAGGACTTATCGAGGAATTGCCGGTGGCCGACATGCCCGCTGCTGCGCATCTGATGCCGCGTTTCGCCTATGACGGCTGGGGCACCGGTGTCGCGATCTCGGTCGCGGGGCTCTTTCACAACACCAGCATCGAAGCGCCGAAGACCTATGCCGAGCTTTGGGGCGACGCCTATCGCGGCAAGCTGAAGCTGGTCAGCCCGAAAAACACGCCGTCGGTCTTCTTCCTGATTGTCGCGGCTGCGGTGAAATCGGGCAAGCCCTTCGCGGAAGCGCAATACCTGATCGATGACAGCTTCGATCAGGTCGAGGCGCTGAAGCCCAATATCATGAACCTCTTCGACAATGGTCCGCAGGCCGCGAACGAGGTCGCGCAGGGGCAGGCCGACATCGGTCTGATGGAGCTGTCGAAATACGTCTATCCCTATGCCGCCAAGGGTGCGCCGATCACCATGGCCTTCCCAGCCGAGGGCAGCTTCGGCGGCAACAACTGTCAGGTGCTGGTCAAAGGCGGCCCGAACCGCGATCTTGCCGTGGCCTTCATGAACCGGATGCTTGAGGCGCAGGTCCAAAAGAGCTTCTCGGAATTCGCGCTGACTGCGCCGCCGGTATCGGGGATCGCGTTCGAGGAGGCGACGTTGAAATACATCGCCTATCCGGAAACCCAAATGGACAGCCGCGGTTTGTTCAACCCGGATTGGAATTTCATCAACACCCGCCGCTCGGCCTGGACCGAGCGGATGAACGGCATCTTCGCGGTCTGAGAGCAGCATGGCACCGATCACCAATCAGTCCCGCGGCGCGGAAGTGCGCCTGACCGGACTGGGACGCAGCTACGGCGACAACCGCGTCGTCCAAAACGTCGATCTGACGATCAAGGGGGGCGAGATCCTCGCCCTTCTCGGACCCTCGGGCTGCGGCAAGACCACGACCCTGCGGATGATCGCCGGCCTGATCGAACCGACCGAGGGCGACGTCATCATCGATGGTCGGTCGGTGATTGATCTGCCGGTCCATAAGCGCAACCTCGGCATGCTGTTCCAGGACTACGCGCTGTTCCCGCATCTATCCGTGCGCGAAAACGTGGCCTTCGGGCTGGAGATGCGCGGTGTGCCCAAGGCTGAAATCGCAGCCCGTGCTGACGAGGCCCTGCGCAAGGTCCGTCTGGCGGGTTTTGAAGCCCGCATGCCGGCGCAACTGTCCGGCGGCCAGCGCCAGCGCGTCGCGATGGCCCGCGCCATCGTCTATCAGCCGCGCGTGCTGCTGCTCGACGAACCCTTCGGCGCGCTCGACCGCAAGCTGCGCGAAGAGATGCAGGTCGAACTGCGTACGCTCTGCGCCGAACTGGGCCTGACCACGATCATCGTCACCCATGATCAGGAGGAAGCCCTGATCCTCGCCGATCGCGTGGCGGTGATGGAGGGCGGGCGCCTCCGGCAGGTCGCCCCAGCACAAGACATCTATGACCGCCCCGCCACCCAGTTCGTGGCCGATTTCATGGGGGTGACCAACCTTCTTCCGGTCACTGTGACGGGCAGTTCCACCGAGGGGCTGGCACTGGAAGCGGCGGGAGTGATCTGCCTCAGCACGGTCGCCCCCGATCTGCCGAAGGGTACCAAGGCGACCATCGCCATCCGCCCCGAAAGCATCGCGATGCAGATGGGCGAGAGCATGCCCCAGCCGAACCACGTCACCGGGACCGTCGCGCGCACCGCGTTCCGCGGGCAGGCGCTGTCGGTCTGGCTGCAACATCAGGGCGGCGAGATCGTCGCGGCGATCCCGACCGGCCAGCTGGTCGAGATGCCCCAGATCGGCGCGCGGTGGACCGCGAGCTGGCCGGCTGCACGCACGCTGGTGGTGCAGGGCTGAGCCGATGACGACCGACCTTGCCCCTCCCCGCCGAGCCATCGGCCTGATCCTGCCGTCTTCCAACCGCGTGGTCGAGCGCGTCGCCCATCGCATGATCGCAGGGCGCGACGATATCGATCTGTGCTTCGCCCGCGTGCCCTATGCCGGTCACCCCGCCGATGGCTACGATCTGCCGGTCTTCCGCGCTGCCGCGCGCATGCTGGCCGAAGCGCGGGTCGAAGGGATCTGCTGGAACGCCACCCGCGGCGCGCTTCTGGGCTTTGACCCCGACCGCAGGCTTTGTGCCGAATTGCAGGACCTGACCGGCGTGCCGGTGACGACGACGGCGCTGGCGACACTCGACACGCTGAAGCGCCACGGCGTGACACGCATCGCATTGCTTGCGCAAGGCGACTGCGCCGAAACCAACCGGATCGCAGCGAACTTCGCCCGCGAAGGCATTGAAGTCGCGGTTTCGCATTCCCTCGCGATCCGCGAGAACTTTGATGCGGCGCGCGTGTCCTCGGACCGGCTGCTATTAGATTTGCGACAGATGGATGGATCTGCTGACGTGCAGGCGCGACTGATCTGGAGCACCAATATTGAGGGCTACTCCCTCAGCACGACGGCAGGTAGCGTGGCCCTCGTCTTCGATTCTGCCTCAATCGGGATACAAACACTGTTTGATATTCTGGAGAACAAATCTGTATTCATTCAATCTTAGCTGCTTATGAGATTGGGGTCGGCAGGCGGCCCAAAGCACCGGCAAGGCACCGCTGGTTGCGGCTTTTGATGACTGGCTCCAGCCCATTCCAGCCTTTCGGCTCGCCACTATGCCGTGCTGCAGCATTCACCGAAGCGGCCGGACAATCATCGCGCAGCGAGAGACTCTCGGCCGCAGTAGAAATGCGGACAAAGCCGCGTTCGCAGTTGCAAAAGCATAGCCTTACATACCGAAACTACTCGAAGGCCGAACTGCCCGAAGCTACGATCTGTTTCGAGCTGACGCCCCAGCCTCCCCCTCCAACGGGAAAGTATTCAGCATGCAGGGTCTGACATAGAGCTTTTTCTGTTCGAGCGCTCACATAAGGAGGGATTGTGAAATACTGCTCGCAATAGGAGAAACTCAAGTGAACCTATCTGCTCCCATCAATGAGTTGAAGCGGAAAGCTAAACTTCTGCGCCGAGAAGAAGGCATGCCATTGAATCAGGCGCTTGCTCTCATAGCCAAGCAGGAAGGATATGCAAGTTGGGGCTTGTTGATCCGAGACTATGAAGCCCAAACGCCCGGCGAGGATCAAGTCCGGCTATCTCATCAAGTCCCTTCCGTTTGATGCGGCATATCGAAGGGAAGCTATCGCCTTAGCAAATTCTACCTTTGAGAGTGTAATTCGCAGTATGGAATCTGATAATCCCGAAGAGACGCGGGCTCTTTGGGACGCTGCATAGTACGTCAATCACCACCATCTGAGTGTAGACATGCTGCCGATCGACAGCGAGTATGCGCTGTCATTGATTGAAGCGTTTTTGGTCCACTACGTGATCGAACTTGCCGGTCGAACTCATAGCAAGGCAAAGGAGCGCGAGTAACTGAAAACTTGGTGGGGGCATCAGCTCCCCACCAACGTCCAACCTGATGGGCCGCGGTGCCACGCGAAAGGCGCGACATAAATGCCGGAACCGCATTCAGTGCTTCAACGTGTTGTGGAGACAGCGAAGATGCTCTTGTTGCCATCAAGGTACGAAAGATGGCACGGCGACGCTCTTACTTCTCGCGTCCAGCCTCAAGCCATTTTTGGGCCTGCACCGCAAGCACTGGGCCGACGAGGGTGACAAACACTATGGCGAGGTCTGTGACCTTGATCGTAAAGTCCAGCGGCGTAGTCCCTCACGGCGTTTCCCAGACTTCAGAGCAAGTTAGGCGAGCCCTGCCTATGTTCAAACAGGATTGATGACGGCCGAGTTCAACCGTCCTTCAAACACTTGCTGAGCATTGAATTGAATGCCACGGTGCTCCCTGTGGCCTTCAGCAAAATCGGCTGATCTGACATCGCATCCTTGATAGCGATCTGCTTCTTGGCACCGGAAAAAGCTTTTGCAACTAAGCGAGCATTTTCGAGGTCGAATACCGCCTCTATCGCATTGAGGTTTTGGTCCACCGAACCCACCGAGAGAACTGGATCATCGGTAAATTCTAGAACGCTCCCATCGACGGCAATCTTGAACTCGCCCTGCATGGGCTGTTTTCCAGTATACTCGTACCCGGGTACCACTTTGATATGCATACTTAACCCGCTACACATGACGAGGACACCAGAACGGACTGACATGGCATACTCCACAGTGACCTGGCTATTTCCACTGAACGGATCGTCCTCAACTTCTGCTGTCCATGTCTTGAAACCAGCGATGGCTGGAGCACTTAACACAGTCAGGGTTAGGACAACGGCAGGAAAGTATCTCGCAATCATAGAAATACCTTCGCTCAAAGTTGGATCGAAGATTGTATGTCGCTCGGCTCGTTAACTGAGCAAGCATTATTGCGTGGCGGAGATGATACGGCGATCTCTGGAAAGGCGGACTCCCCGTCCGAGCAACGTCCCTTGACACCATTAGAATTTTTGAGACTGCCCGCCCGTTTTCCCTCAGTTTATCCCTCAGCGATCAAGACTTGCCATTCTGGCGACCAAAGCGTCGACATTGCGGACAAAACGGAAACTCAAGCGGTACAACTTTCTTCCCGCACCGAGCAGTGCAATAATTCGGCAGCCCTTGCCAAATAAACAAGACATGATGTTCATCATGCATTGGGCCAGGATGTCGGTAGGCTATAAAATACCCTAGCGTGACGACGCTCGGGTATTTATGGTTCGAGTGCTGCAGATGAAAGATTCTCTATCGGAAAATTCATGCCCACCTTTGCGCGTTTCATTTGAGGGACTTAGATTTGCCTGTGATTGCAAAAATCTCGTCTGGCCATCCATCGTGCAAGAGCACCAAAGATCGTAACTTTTTTACGCCAGTACTGCTCCTGTTTACTCTGTTTTTGTCAGCTTGCGGTGGCCCCAGAGCGACACATATATCTCCTCGGGAGGGCGCTGTTGTACAAATCAGTTGATGACCGCAGTTCCCCTTTCCCCGGACACACTTATCCCAATGCCACGGTGACCGGGATGCCGAGGGCCGTGAAGCGGTTGAGGACCGCCACCCGGATCTGGACC
>NZ_JACVAW010000015.1:0-102063 GCF_014851995.1 Paracoccus sp. PAR01 | reverse complement strand
GCAGCGGCTGCTGAAGCGGACGGCATGACCATGTTCGGCATCAGCTTCCGCCCCCGCAAGCCGAACCCCGCCCAGACCGCCAAGGAACGGCTGCAGATCCTGCTGGCCCATGAACGCGCCGGCGGCAGCAGCCCGGATTTCCTGCCGGCTCTGCAACGCGACATCCTCGAGGTCGTCCGCCGCCACATGGAGATCGACGGCGAGCAGGTCGAGGTCAAACTCGAACGCGGCGAGGAACTCTCCAGCCTCGAAATCAACATCGAACTGCCAGGCGCGACAAAGCTGAAGAAACGGGCCTAATCAGGCCCGCCCCTGCGGCCGTCTCCGGGGCGGCCGCGGCGAAACAGATTGGCGCGGTCGTAAAGCTCCTCAAGCCGCTCCATCCGGCTTTGGGTCTGTGGCCAGGTGCGTTCCTGCACGGCGGCCAGCAGGGTCTCGACCAGCACCAGCAGCGCGACCGAACTGTCCCAGGCCGAGGGCACCTCGATCTGGGCCGAGAAGCGGAAACGGGCATGTGCGGCGACCGGGCTGATCCATGGATCGGTGATCAGCACGATTTCCGCACCCTGTTCGGCAGCAAGTTCCGCCAGTTGCAGAATTGTGCCCTCGTAGCGGCGGATGTCGAAGACGATCAGCACGTCGCCCTTTTGCAGGTCTAGTAGCGCTGGAGGCCAGCTGTTCGACAGCGCTCGTAGCGCGGTGACACCGGGACGGACGATGCTAAGCTGGGTCACCAGATAATCGGCCAGCGCATGGGTGATCCGGCCACCTGACACAAGGACGCGACGCGCCGGATCGGCCAGCATCGCGGCGCAGGCGTCAAACTCGGAATGGTCGATCCGCCCCAGCGTCGCGGTCAGGTTGCTCAGCACGGCATCGGCGAAGCGGTTCAGGATATGGCTCTGCGGCACGCCCTCGGTCCAGCGGGCATGGCGGGACAGAGGGGATTCCAGCCGCGCCTCGATCTCGGCCCGCAACCGGGCCTGAAATTCAGGATAGCCGCGAAAGCCCAGCTTCTGGACCAGCCGCAGTACGGTCGGCGTCGACACCCCGGCCTCGCGCGCCAGTTGCGGCATCGAGGACAGGCCCGCTACCGGGTAATGGCGCATGAAATGGCTGGCCAACTGGCGTTCGGCCGGGGTCAGCGCATCGAAACCGGCGGCGAGCCGTTCCTCAATCCTGCCGGGAAAACCGTCCTCTGGATGCATCTGCCTGCCGGTGGGCAATTGCCCTGCTGATGGTCGTAAAGATCATAACAGATGGTACCTGTCCTGAAATATTATTGACAGGATCAAGGCGGCTGCGCCAGCCTGACCGGGCAGGGAGCGCCAAAATGTCTGATCAAGAGTCGTTTTACGCCAATGATTTCCCCCGATCGCCCGACATGGCGCGGCCGGGCTGCGGCTTCCAAGGCAGGGGGGCATGATGCCAGGCTGGGCCATTGCCTATGTGCAAAGGATCGAGGCGGTGAATTACCGCATCGGGCGCTTTGCCATGTATCTGCTGTTCGTGATCATGGGCATCCTTTTGTGGTCCTCGGTGACCAAGATCATCAAGCTGCCCTCGCTGTGGACGCTGGAAATGGCGCAGTTCACGCTGGTCGCCTATTACCTGCTGGGCGCGCCCTATTCGATGCAGCTGGGCGCGAATGTGCGGATGGACCTGATGTATGCCCGGATGCCGCTGCGGCGGCAGGCGCTTTGGGACATGTTCACCGTCTTCTGCCTGATCTTCTATCTTGGCGTGATGCTGTGGGGCGCGGTCGATTCCACCGTCTACAGCCTCAGTGTCGGAGAGCGCGCCCCTAGCGCGTGGCGTCCGCCGCTATGGCCGATCAAGATCATCATCACCGTCAGCTTCGGGCTGATGATCCTGCAAGCGCTCGCGCATCTGATCCGCGACATTGCCATTCTTCGGGGCGTCGAGATCCCCATGCCGTTCCGGGGTGAGGTCGACCGATGAGCTATGAATGGATCGCGATCCTGATGTTCTCGACCATGCTGTTGATGATGGTCACGGGGCAGCGGGTCTTTGGCGCGATTGGCTTTGTCGCCGTGGTCGCGGCCTTGGCGCTGTGGGGGCCGGGTGGCTCCGATATGGGCTTTTCCGCCGTGATGAAGCTGATGAAATGGAACGCGCTGCTGACGCTGCCGATGTTCGTCTTCATGGGCTATGTCATGTCGGAATCCCGGCTGGCCGAAGATCTGTACCGGATGTTCCATGTCTGGTTCGGCCCGCTGCCGGGCGGCCTTGCCATCGGAACGGTGCTGCTGATGGTGCTGATTTCCGCGATGAACGGACTGTCGGTCGCGGGCATGGCGATCGGCGCGACTATCGCGCTGCCGGAACTGGTCAAGCACCGCTATGACAAGCCGATGATTTCGGGCGTGATTCAGGCCGGGTCCAGCCTTGGTATTTTGATCCCGCCCTCGGTCGTGCTGGTGCTGTATTCGCTGATCGCGCGCCAGCCGGTCAGCCAGCTGTGGCTGGCGGGGATCGGGCCGGGGCTGCTGATGGCGGCGCTGTTCATCATCTATATCCTGATCCGGACATGGCTCAATCCGGCGCTTGCGCCCCCCATGCCGCCCGAAGAACGCGCCCGGATCACCTGGGCCGAGCGGTTCCGTCTGCTGCGCGCTGGCATCCTGCCACTGGTGATCTTTGCCGCGATGATGATCCCCTTCATCAAGGGATGGACCTCGCTGACCGAAAGCAGCGTCGTCGGTGCGCTGGCTGCGGTCTTTGCCGCCATCATCAAGGGCCGTTTTACCCGCCACGTGTTCGAGGTCGCAACTCGCCAGACCCTGGCCATCACCTGCATGTTCATGCTGATCATCATGGCGGCTTTGTCCTTTGGCGCGGTTTTTGACGGCTTGGGCGCGGGCAAGGCCATTGAGAACCTGTTCCTGCAGGAAATGGAGCTGACGCCGCTGCAGGTGCTGCTGATCATGCAGGCATCTTTCCTGATCATGGGGATGTTTCTGGACGACACCGCCATGCTGGTCATCGTCGCCCCGATCTATGTGACCATGGCGCGCAGCCTTGGCTTCGATCTGGTCTGGTACGGCATCCTTTACACGATCACCTGCCAGATCGCCTATCTGACGCCGCCTTTCGGCTACAACCTGTTCCTGATGCGGGCGATGGCGCCGCGGGATTTCACCTTGGGCGTGATCTATCGCTCGGTCCTGCCCTTCGTCTTGATCATGATCCTGACTCTGGCGCTGGTCATCGCCTTCCCCGGCATCGCGATGTGGCTGCCCCATTCGATCTACGGACAATAACCAACAGGGAGAATGACGAATGACCACCAGACGCACTTTCCTGACTTCCGGGGCATTGGCTGCGGGCGCAAGCGCGTTGTTCGCGCCCGCCATTGCGCAAGGCGCGCCGCTGAAATGGCGGATGCAGACCTATGCCGGGGCGACGCTTGGCGCGCATGTCGCCAAGCCCGCGATCGATTCCTTCAACAAGATCGCCAATGGCCAGATGGAGATCGAGCTGTACTATGCCGACCAGCTTGTCCCCACCGCAGAGCTGTTCCGCGCCATGCAGAACGGCACCATCGATGCGGTGCAATCCGACGATGACAGCATGGCCAGCCCGACCGAGGTCACGGTCTTTGGTGGGTATTTCCCCTTTGCGCTGCGCTACTCGCTGGATGTGCCCGCGCTGTTTTTGCACCATGGTCTGGATGAGATCTGGAAGGAAGAATATGCCAAGCAGGGCATCCAGCATATTTCGGCCGGATCATGGGACCCCTGCAACTTCGCCACCAAGCAGCCGATCAACAGCCTTGCCGACCTTCAGGGCAAGCGCGTTTTCACCTTCCCGACCGCAGGCCGCTTCCTGTCGAAATTCGGCGTCGTTCCGGTGACACTGCCATGGGAGGATATCGAAGTCGCGTTGCAGACCGGTGAGCTGGACGGCGTTGCATGGTCGGGCATCACCGAGGATTACACAGTCGGCTGGGCCGAGGCGACCGGGCACTTCCTGACCAACAGCATCTCGGGCGCGTGGATCGGGCATTTCTTTGCCAATCAGAAGCGCTGGGACGAAGTGCCCGATCACCTCAAGGAGCTGATGAAGACCGTCTTCGACCAATCCCACTACTACCGTCAGCATTGGTATTGGGCGGGCGAGGCCAATTTGCGCGTCACCGGCGACAAGATGAAGCTGACTACCATTCCAGCCGCCGAATGGGCTACGGTAGAGGAAGCAGCCCGCGAATTCTGGGACGAGATTGCCGCCGAATCCGAGGTCAAGGCCAAGGTCGTCGCCAAGATCAAGGAATACAATCAGGCCATGACCAAGGCCGGTCCGCCCTACCGCGACGCCTGACCCGCACAATCGGGGTGCGCCACTTCCGGCGCGCCCCCTCTAATAGGTGAGACATGCCTGCCAATCTGGACTTTGAGACGTTGAAAGCCGCTGTTGCCAGTGGTGAGATCGATACCGTGATGGTCGCACTGGTCGACATGCAGGGGCGCCTGATGGGCAAGCGCTTCCATGCCGCGCATTTCATCGAAAACCCCGACGAGACGCATTGCTGCAACTACCTGCTGGCCACCGACCTTGAGATGGAGACCGTGCAAGGCTACCGGGCGACCAGCTGGGCTTCGGGCTATGGCGACTATGTGATGAAGCCCGACCTGACGACCCTGCGGCGCATTCCTTGGGCCCCCGCAACCGTCTTGTGCATGGCCGATCTTTACGATCACCGCACGCATGAACCGGTGCCCCATGCGCCGCGCAACATCCTGCGCAGCCAGATCGAGCGCGCGCGCGCAATGGGCTTTGAGCCGATGATGGCAACCGAACTGGAATTCTTCCTGTTCACCAAGGGTTACAAGGAACTCTTCGACGCGGATTATCGCGGCCTTGTGCCGACCGCACGTTTCAACGTCGATTACGGCCTGACCGGGACCTTTGCCGAAGAGCCCTTCATGCGCGCTCTCAGGAATGGCCTTTATGGCGCTGGAATCCCTGTCGAAAACACCAAGGGCGAGGCCGAGGCAGGCCAGCACGAGGTCAACGTCAAATACTCTGACGCGATGGATACGGCGGACATGCATGTCATCGTCAAATCCGCGACCAAGGAAATCGCGCAGAACCAAGGCCTGTCCGCGACCTTCATGGCGAAATATGCGCATGGCAAGGCCGGGTCCTCCAGCCACGTCCATCAGTCGCTGTTCCGGGATGGCGTGAACGTCTTTCATGACGCGGGGGCGGAACATGGCATGTCCGACCTGATGCGGCATTACATGGCCGGGCAATTGGCCCATGCGGCCGAGCTGACCTATTTCCTTGCGCCCTATGTCAACAGCTACAAGCGTTTCGTGACCGGGCTGTTCGCGCCGACCAAGGCGATCTGGTCCATCGACAACCGCACCGCCGGTTTCCGCGTCTGCGGCGACAATACCCGTGGCGTCCGCGTCGAATGCCGCATCGGCGGTGCCGACCTGAACCCCTATCTGGCCTGCGCGGCGCTGCTTGCGGCAGGACTGGCCGGGATCGAGCAGAAGCTGGAACTGGAGCCTGCATTCAGCGGCGATGCCTATGCCGCCGAACAGGCCCGGCAGATCCCGAAAACCCTTGGCACGGCGGCGATGGCGCTGAACGGCTCGACCATGCTGCGCGCGGCTTTTGGCGACGAGGTGGTGGACCACTACCTGCGCGCCGCCGAATGGGAGCTTGAGGAACAGAACCGCGTCGTCACCGACTGGGAACTGTCCCGCGGCTTCGAACGCGCCTGATTTGAGGACAAGATGACCAAGACGATCAAACTGATTTCCCCCGTCGATGGCGCGGTCTATGCCGAGCGTCCGGTTCTGACCGGACCCGAGGCCCGCGTCGCCGTCGCCCGCGCCCGGACGGCCCAGCCCGCATGGGCCGCGCTGCCGCTGGCCGAGCGTATCGCCAAGGTGCAGGCCGGGATCGCCGCGCTGAATGCGATGAAGGATGACATTGTTCTGGAACTTGCCGGGCAAATGGGTCGCCCGACCCGCTATGGCGGCGAGTTTGGTGGTGTGAACGAACGCAGTGCCTATATGGCCAGCATCGCCGAAACCGCGCTGGCCCCCATGGTTGCCGAGGATAGCGACCGCTTCCGCCGCGAAATCCGGCGCGAACCGGTCGGCGTGGTCTTTGTCATCGCGCCCTGGAACTATCCCTTCCTGACGGCGGTCAATACCATCGTTCCCGCGCTGATCGCCGGGAATGCCGTGGTGCTGAAACATGCCAGCCAGACCTTGCTGGCGGGGGATCGGCTGGCGCAGGCGCTGCATCAGGGCGGTGTGCCCGAGGATGTGTTCCAGAACGTCGTTCTTGACCACCAGACCACCGAGGAGTTGATTGCCGAACGCAGCTTTGGCTTTGTGAACTTCACCGGCTCGGTCAAAGGCGGGCAGGCGATTGAGCGCGCGGCCTCGGGGACCTTCACCGCGACGGGGTTGGAACTGGGCGGCAAGGACCCGGGCTATGTCCGTGCCGATGCCGATCTGGATGCCGCCGTGGACAGCCTGATGGACGGCGCGATGTTCAACAGTGGCCAATGCTGCTGCGGGATCGAGCGCATCTATGTCCATGAAAGCCTTTATAACGCATTTGTCGAAAAGGCGGTGGCCTGGGTAAAGGCGCAGAAGCTGGGCAATCCCTATGACGCGGAAACCACCATGGGCCCGATGGCCCATCGCCGCTTTGCCGAGCTGGTGCGTGGCCAGATCGCAGAGGCCGTGGCGCAGGGGGCCAAGGCGCTGATCGATCCCGCTGACTTCCCCGCCGACGATGGCGGCGCCTATCTAGCGCCGC
The DNA here is from genome assembly GCF_014851995.1 of Paracoccus sp. PAR01. NCBI lineage: Bacteria > Pseudomonadati > Pseudomonadota > Alphaproteobacteria > Rhodobacterales > Paracoccaceae > Paracoccus > Paracoccus sp. PAR01. The sequence goes on along the minus strand of NZ_JACVAW010000015.1, from coordinate 95,253 downwards.
AGATTCTGGTCGATGTGACCCACGACATGCGGGTCATGCGCGAGGAAAGCTTTGGCCCCGTTGTCGGCATCATGCCGGTCAGCGGCGACGATCAGGCGGTCGCGTTGATGAATGACTGCGATTACGGGCTGACCGCATCGATCTGGACGGCGGATGCCGAGGCGGCGTCGGAAATCGGTGCGCGGTTGGAAACCGGCACGGTCTTCATGAACCGCTGCGACTATCTGGACCCGGCTTTGTGCTGGACCGGCTGCAAGGATACCGGCCGCGGCGCGGCGTTGTCCAACCTTGGCTATCTGGCCGTGACCCGGCCCAAATCCTACCATCTGAAGAAGGTGACGAAATGACCCTGCGCGCCAATTGGTCCTATCCGACCGCGATCAAGTTCGGTGCTGGACGCATCGCGGAACTGGCCGAGCAGTGCAAGGCCGTGGACATTCAGCGCCCGCTGCTGGTCACCGATAAAGCGCTGGCCAGCCTGCCGATCACGGCGGCTGCGCTGGACATTCTGGAGGCTGCGGGCCTTGGCCGCGCGGTGTTCTCGGATGTCGATCCAAACCCCAATGAACATAACATGCAGGCCGGGATCGCCGTCTATAAGGCGGGCGGCCATGACGGGGTGATCTGTTTCGGCGGCGGCTCGGCGCTGGATCTGGGCAAGATGATCGCGCTGATGGCCGGGCAGACGGTGTCGGTCTGGGATCTTGAGGATATCGGCGACTGGTGGACCCGCGCCGATGCCTCGGTGATCGCGCCGATCATCGCCGTGCCGACCACGGCGGGCACGGGCTCCGAGGTCGGGCGCGCAGGCGTGCTGACCAATTCGGAGACGCATAAGAAAAAGATCATCTTCCATCCCAAGCTGATGCCCGCAGTCACCATCTGCGACCCGGAACTGACGGTGGGGATGCCGAAATTCATCACCGCAGGCACCGGCATGGATGCCTTTGCCCATTGCCTTGAGGCCTATTGCAGCCCGTTCTTCCACCCGATGAGCCAAGGCATCGCGCTGGAGGGGCTGCGGCTGGTCAACGAATACCTGCCGCGGGCCTATGCTACCCCCGACGATCTGGAGGCGCGGCCACAGATGATGGCCGCCGCCGCCATGGGTGCGGTCGCCTTCCAGAAGGGCTTGGGCGCGATCCACAGCCTCAGCCACCCGATCGGCGCGGTCTACGGCACCCATCACGGCACCACCAATGCTGTGGTCATGCCGATGGTGCTGGATTTCAACCGTCCGGCGGTCGAGGACCGGCTGGTTCGCGCCGCCGATTACCTTGGCATCAAGGGCGGCTTTGACGGTTTCCGCGCCCGGGTGATGGAACTGCGCAGCACTCTGGGCATTCCGGCCAACCTGACAGCCATGGGCGTCGAGCCCTCGCGTCTGGACGAGTTGACCGAAATGGCGCTGGAGGATCCGTCCTGCGGCGGCAACCCCATTGAGATGACGCGCGAAAATACCCGCGCGCTGTTCGATGCCTGCATGTAGGGTGCGCTAGTAAGGCAGACCGACATAATTCTCTGCCAGCGCGGTCTGAGCGGCGGTCGAATGGGCCAGATAGTCCAATTCGGTCGCCTGCATCCGCGCTAGGAATTCGCCCTCGGTCGGGAATTCATGCAGCATCCGCGTCATCGACCATGAAAAACGCGAGGCCTTCCAGACCCGCGCCAGCGCCGTGACCGAGTAGTCGCGCAGGGGCTGATCATCGCCCGCGAAATGCGCGATCAGTGCGCGCGACAGGTAATGCACATCCGAGGCTGCCAAATTCAGCCCCTTGGCACCGGTTGGCGGCACGATATGGGCGGCGTCGCCCGCCAAATGGATGCGTCCCCAGCTCATCGGTTCCGAGATGAAGCTGCGCAGCGGCGCGATGCTTTTCTCGATCGAGGGGCCTTCGACCAGCGTTTCCGCCAGATGTGGGGGCAGGCGACGCCGCAGCTCGGCCCAGAAGGCGGCGTCGCTCCAATCCTCGGGGCGGTCGGTCAGCGGCACTTGCAGATAGTGGCGGCTCAGATTGGCATTGCGCATCGAGCACAGGGCAAAGCCGCGTTCGTGGCCGGAATAGACCAGTTCAGGCGCGACCGGCGGGGTATGGGCCAGAATGCCAAGCCAGCCGAAGGGATAGACATGTTCGAATTCGCGGCGCACCGATGCGGGGATCGAGCGGCGGCTGACGCCGTGAAAACCGTCGCAACCCGCGATCTGATCGCAATCCACGCGCTGGCTGCGCCCGTCATGGGTGAAGGTCACATAGGGTGCGTCGGTATCGGCGCCGTGGATGGTGACGTCCTCGGTCCCGTGAAGGACGGGCGCGCCGATCCGGTCCAGTTCGTCATACAGATCATGCGTGACCTCGGTCTGGCCATAGATCATCACCGACTTGCCGGTGAGCTTCTTGAAGTCGATATGGACCGTCGTGCCATGGGCGGCGATGATGGTGCCGTCATGGACGAATCCTTCGCGGTCCATGCGCGCGCCGACCCCCGCCGCACGCAGCATGTCGCACAGGCCCTGCTCCAGCACTCCGGCCCGGATGCGCGACAGAACATGTTCGCGCGAACGGCGCTCAAGCACGACGGAGTCGATGCCGGCCCGGTGCAAAAGCAGTGAAAGCAATAGTCCCGACGGACCGCCGCCAATGATGGAGACCTGATGGCGCATGATCTTACCTCCTCGGACGGCAGATCCGCGCCGTCCCCGATCTGCGGCAAAATGGCGCAAGGGCGCATGGACCGAAATGGACGGGGCGTCGGAAAACTTGGACAGATCGTCAGTCCGTTCCACCCCGCTGGCGATAGGCCCCCGGTGACATCCCGACCCTGCGGGCGAAGAAGCGGTTGAAATAGGCCGGGTCGTCGAAGCCGGTCATATGGGCGATCCGCGCCACGCTGTTTTCGGTGTAAAGCAGGCAGCGCTTGGCTTCGAGCAGGATGCGGTCATGCAGAACCTCGCTGGCGGTGTGGCCTGCACGGACTTTGCAGGCCGCGTTCAGCCGCGCGGTCGTTACTGCCAAGGCCGCGGCATAGGCCGAAGGTGCGCGTTGCACCCGGAAGTCCCGCTCGATCAGCGCGCGGTAGCGCATCAGCAGGTCCAGATCGCGGTCCGGCTGCGCGGGCTCGGGACGGGCATGGGTGATGCCCAGACGCAGCACGATGACAAGGATGCGCAGAAACAGCGCGGTGATGGCCGAGCGGCGGCCCGGTGCGGACCAGACGAATTCGCGCAGGAGCCAATTGAACGTATCGATCACCGCAGGCAGATCGACGCCAGATCCAGCGATCCCTAGCACCGCGGGCCGTGCCACCGCCTGCGCCAGTCTGGGGTCGCCTGCCGTCACCGCGCCCAGAAAACCCAGCGCCGCAGTCACGACATGACCGTCCGTGCCGGGATCGAAGTCGAATTGATGGACGCAGCCCGCGGGCAGGACAAAGATGCAGGGCGCCGAGATCGGATGGGTCTTTTCCTCGATGCGGATCGTGCCACCACCGCTATGGATCAGCATGACCTGCATGTGGTCGGGATGGGCATGGGCCTTGATGCGCCAGCCATTCGGGCCGCTCCGGTCAAGGATCGGCTCGGCATGCAGGAAGTCCAGCTCAACGTCGGAATCCCGATCTCCGTAAAGGTAGTAAAGCGGGATTCCGGTAGGGGGTTTGCGGGTCATCGGATGTTCATTTGGCTCCGCCAAGATTGCGGGCAACTTCGCGGGCAATGTCCTCGAATTCCGACAGCCCCGGCGCGGTTACCGCCTGTCTGCGCGTCATCCCGACTGCGCCGGACAGGAAGCGGGCGCCGGTCGGCAATTGGGTCATCTCGGCCCGTTCAAGTTCATGCAGGATCACCCCGCGCGAGATGAACCACAGCGCGTCCGAGCCAAGACAGATCCCACGCCCCAGCGCCAGCGAGACGGTCTCGAATGCCGGGCGCATGCCCGCCAGCCCATTCGCCGCCAGATAATCATTGACCGCCGGGCGGATCAGGGCGGTTGCTGGCGGCAGGATCACCGGACAAACCGCCAGCGCCTGAGGGGCGGGATGCTCACGCAGGGGATGATCCGCGCGGGCGACAAGGATCACCTCGTCCTCATATAGGTGGTCGAAACTCAGCCCCGCCATTTCCGAGGCGCCGGGCAGGCGGCCCACCATCACATCGACATGCCCGTCGCGCAAAAGCCGCATCAGGTGGAAATGCGGGCCTGTTTCGGCGGCCAGCAGGATCTGCGGATGCAATTCGCGAAAGCGCAGCATGACTTGCGGCAGAAAGCGTGTGGCGACGCTGGGCAAAACGCCAATCCGCAAGGTGCCGCTGCCGCCCGGACGCAGGGCGGCTGCCCCTGCCTCAAGCGACTGGATGGCCGCGATGGCGTGGCGGCGAAACACCGCGCCGGCCTCGGTCAGCAGCAGCCTGCGGCCCTGACGCAGGAACATCGGCTGGCCCAGCAGGCTTTCCAGCTCGGCCAGGGTGCGTGACAAGGCGGGCTGGGTGATGCCTTGTGCACGGGCAACCGCCGACAGCCCCCCTTCGGCGGCAATGTCCAGGAATGCCCGGATGTGGCGCAGCTTGACGCCGGGATGCATAGCAGAATGGTTATTCATCTTGGCCGATTTTGCATTATGCAAGCCTGAGTAGTCATGCCAGATTATGGATAAGGGAGATTAGCATGCAAGTTCTGACCCGCCCCTGGGGCGCGATGCATTACCGGATTGATGGCCCGGCGGACGGTCCCGTCGTGGTTTTCGCCAATTCGCTGGGGACTGACCTGCGGCTTTGGGACCAGCTTCTGGACGAACTTCCCCAGATTCGCGCCGTCCGTTTCGACAAGCGCGGACATGGCCTGTCGGATGAGGGCGGCGACTACGGCATCGACGATCTGGCCGATGACGCGGCTGCCTTGATCGAGCATTTGGGCCTGGGCCGCGTGACCTTTGTCGGCCTGTCCATCGGCGGCATGATCGCCCAGAACATCTCGGCCCGTCGCCCCGACCTGATCCGTGCTGCGGTGCTGTCGAATACAGCCGTCAAGATGGGCACCCAGCAAAGCTGGTCCGAGCGCATTGCCGCGGTCCGTGACGCCGGGCTGGACAGCATCGCCGATGTGATCATGCAGCGCTGGTTCGCGCCGACCTTCCGTGCCCGACCCGAGCTGGCCGCGTGGCGGAACATGGTCGTGCGGACCTCGGCCGATGGCTACATCGCCGCCTGCCACGCGCTGGCAAATGCCGACCTGACCGCGACGACCAGCAAACTGGCCCTGCCGGTCACGGTGATCGCGGGGGATCAGGATGGATCGTCCCCGGCAGAACTGGTCAAGGCCACGGCCGATCTGATCCCCGGCGCCACCTTCCACGTCATTCCCGATGCCGGCCATCTGCCATGTGTCGAGCAGCCCGCGGCCTTTGCCGCGATCCTTCGCAACTTCCTGCAGGACCATTCCAGATGAATGCACGCTATGATCAGGGCATGAGAACACGCCGCCGCGTGCTGGGCGACGCCCATGTCGACCGGGCCGAGGCGAACAAGACCGCCTTTGATGAGCCTTTTCAGACGCTGATCACGGAATCCGCATGGGGCTCGGTCTGGTCGCGAGACACGATCAGCCCGCGCGAGCGTTCGATGCTGACGATCGCGCTGCTGGCGGGGCTGGGCAATGATCATGAACTGGCCATGCATATCCGCGCCACCGCCAATACCGGGGCCAGCAAGGATGACGTGCTGGAAGCGCTGCTGCATGTCGCGATCTATGCCGGCGTGCCCCGGGCCAATCACGCGATCAAGATCGCCAAGGACACTCTCGCTGAAATGGAGCATGCGCGATGACCCTCAGGAACGACCTTGATCGCGGGCCGCTGTTCTTCCGCGACCGCGACTGGCACCCCGCCGCCTATACGCCGGGCTACAAGACCTCGATGACCCGCGCCCCGCACCGTCCGCTGGTCGCGATGGGCTCAACCCTGTCCGAGGAAACCGGCCCGGCATTTGGCCACTCCATGATCGGCGAACGTGACAACAACCTGATCCTGAACTTCACCGGTCAGCCCGCGATTGGCGAACGCATCATCATGCATGGCCGCGTGCTGGACGAAACCGGTCGTGGCGTCCCCAATGTGCTGGTCGAGATCTGGCAGGCCAATGCCGGAGGCCGCTACCGCCATAAAAAGGACAGCTATGCCGCCCCGCTCGATCCGAATTTCGGCGGCTGCGGACGCACGATCAGCGGGCCGGACGGAGCCTATGAGTTCCTGACCATCCGCCCCGGTGCCTATCCCTGGCCGAACCGCGTCAATGACTGGCGGCCAATGCATATCCATATCTCGGTCTTCGGCTCGGGCTTTGGTCAGCGCCTGATCACCCAGATGTATTTCGAGGGCGACCCCCTGATCGCCCGCTGCCCCATCGTCAATACCATCGGTCAAGACCGGGCCATTCAGGCACTGGTCGCGCCCCTGGACATGAACTGGGCGATTCCGATGGATTGCCTTGCCTACAAGTTCGACATCGTGCTGCGCGGCCGCCGCCAGTCGTTCTTCGAGAACCGCAAGGAGGGGCTGTGATGCAAAAGCTCGACTACCTCAAGGAAACCCCCTCGCAGACGGCTGGTCCCTATGTCCATATCGGCCTGACCCCGAACCAGCTGGGGATTGAAGGCATCTATCCGACCGATCTGGGCAGCAGCCCAATCCGACCCGGTGCGCAGGGCCAGGAAATCACCATCACCGGAACCGTGCAGGACGGCGCGGGCATGATCCTGCGCGATGCGCTGATCGAAAGCTGGCAGGCGGATGCGAACGGCATCTATCCGGGCAACGATCCGCGTGGCGCGGCGGACCCGAATGTCACCGGCTGGGCGCGGATCATCGCCGATTTCGACAGCGGCGAATGGACCCTGAAAACCATCAAGCCCGGTCGCGTGCCCTTCCCGGACAGGCGGTTGATGGCGCCCCATATCGCGCTGTGGATCGTGGCGCGAGGCGTCAATCTGGGCCTTCAGACCCGCATCTATTTCGAGGATGAGGACAATTCCTCCTGCCCCGTCCTTGCGCGGATCGAACATCGGGCACGGCTGGATACGCTGATCGCCAGGAAAACCGGCGACGGCAGCTATCGCTTTGACATCATCCTTCAGGGCGACAACGAAACCGTCTTCTTCGACATGTGACGTTCCCGCTGCCCGCCTGCCCCCTCGCATCTTCTTTCTTGCGGAAATATCCTCGGGGGGTCCGGGGGGCAGACAGCCCTCCGGTCTTTGCCCACAAGAAAGCCCAGACATGCCCGCATCCGCCGCCGACAGCGCCATCTATCGCAACCTTTTCAGCGATGACGCGACCGCCGCCCTGTTCACAGACAGCGCCGAGATCCGCGCGATGCTGCTGGTCGAAGGCGTGCTGGCCCGCGTGCAGGGGGAACTGGGGCTGATCCCCGAAACCGCCGCCGCCTATATCGACCGCTCCTCGCGTGAGGTGCAGATCGACCCGGCGGCGCTGGCCGCGGAAACCGCGATCAACGGCGTCCCTATCCCCGGCCTTGTCGCGGCCTTCCGCAAGGCGATGCAGGCGCCCGAATATGCGCAATACCTGCATTGGGGCGCGACCAGTCAGGATATCATGGAGACAGCCCTTGCCCTACGCCTGCGCCGGGTGACAGCGAGTTGGGATGAAAGCTTGGGGCAGCTCATTACCGCGCTTGGCACCCTTGCCCGCACCCATGCCGACCTGCCGATGGCTGCGCGGACCTATGGTCAGGCGGCGACGCCGACCAGTTTCGGCGCGGCGGTGGCGGGCTGGGGCCATCCGCTGCAGCGCCACCATGAACGCCTGACCCCTATTGCCAGCGACCTTGCCACGGTTTCGCTGGGCGGGGCGGCGGGAACGCTTTCGGCCATGGGTTCCGACGGTCCTGCCGTCCGCGCTGCTTTGGCACAGGCGCTTGGGCTGACCGATCCCGGCCATTCCTGGCATGCCGAACGCGATCGGATCGGCACCTTTGCCGCGTGGATGTCGGGGCTTGCCACCAGCCTTGCCAAGATGGGCGAGGATCTGATCCTGATGACCCAATCCGGGATCAATGAAGTCACGCTGGAAGGGGCGGGCGGATCGTCCACCATGCCGCAAAAGCAGAACCCGGTCGGCCCTTCGGTGCTGGTGGCGCTGGCACGGCAATCGGTCACTCTGGCTGCGGCACTTCAGGGCGCGGGCATCCACCGCCAGCAACGCGACGGCGCCGCGTGGTTTGTCGAATGGCTGACGCTGCCGCAGCTTTGCATCTCGACCGGTCGGGCCTTGGCGTTGGCTCTCGAGCTGGCCGGAAGGATCGCGCCGGACGCGCGGGCAATGGCGCGTGGCCTTGATGACAGGACCGGCCTGATCCATGCTGAGGCTTATACATTCGCGCTGGCCCGCCACATGCCTCGCCCCGAAGCGCAATCGCGGATCAAGGCGCTTTGCGTTGAGGCTCAGGCAGGGAAACTGTCTTTGCCGGAACTGGTCGCGCGGGATTTCCCCGAACTTGATCTGAGCGCGGCAGGTGGCCTTGGCACGGCCCCGGCCGAGGCCCGGGCCTTTGCCCAGACTGTCGGGGTCTAGCGCAGCCCCCGCCAGATCGACGAGGCGATATCCCCCAGATCGCCCAGCCGGGCCAGCAGATGTTCGCCCGCCATGGGCGCGGCCTCTTGCTGGCGGTCCAGCCGCGCCAGCATGCGCATCAAGCGGCGGCGATGCAGCCCGGTCCAGCTTTGCACCGGGTCCGCAATCACCCCGGCAAATGTCGTTACCACCGAGGCAATCACGGTCAGCACGATCCCGGTCAGGATCAACTCGCCCATCGCGATCTCGCGCGGGAACACCCCATACCACATGCGCCCGGCCCAGTTCCCCAGCGCGAATTCCTCAATCGCGCGGGATTGGGCGCGCATCTGCGCCACCGGTTCGGCCAGCGACATCACGCCGGGTGTCGCGCGATAGAACAGCAGCAGCCCGCCTGACAACACAAGCAATGAGGTGGTGATCTCGGCCACCGCATTGCGTGTCTCGACATAGGCAGAGATCGCCCGCCGGATGGTTTCGGGGTGCGCTTTCGGGGCAAGACCGCGCTCGGTCAGCCGCACCATCAGCCCGTCCAGATCCGCCTCGACCTGACGGCCCAGATCCGAGGCCAGAAAGATCCGCCGCGATGCCAGCCAAGCCGCAGGTCGCGTGGCCCCAAAGCTTCGCAAGGCCCATGCCAGCAGTCTGATCAGCAGGAAAACCGGCGACAGCATCACATTCACCGGTGCCCGCAACAGGTCCGCCCCCAATGCCGCGCGATGCAGGCGCAGACTGCCCCGGACTCCGAAGCGCGTGCGCACGAAGCGACGGACCTCGTTCTCGCGCTGGGTCAACGGGCGGGTGTCAGCAGGGGCGGACATGGGGATTCCGAAAAAGCATGAGTGGAATTTAGGGCAGCCCGGACCCCGCCGCAATGCGCCCGGGCCAGCAAGCGCTGGCTCTGCCCGTGAGCTGGGCAGTCTTTGGCATGCAAAAGAAGCCAAAACGACGGATTGCGACGCCATGTCAGGACGTTGTGCCGCGAAAGCGTGAAATTTCCGAACTCCGGTCCGCACCGCGGGCTTGCCGGAAAAACATGCTCTGCGGCCTGCGGGATGGGCGGGAACACCTCCCTCATTTCGGAAAAACACTAAATCTCTATATACTCAGTAGTGATTAAGTGTATTCTGCCCTCGAACCGAATGAACGCCGTGACCCACAGCATTAAGACAGGGCACGGCAAAGCAAAGGATCGCGACATGACCATTCCCGCGCCCGACAAGATCAAGGTGCTCTGGTTCCTTCCGACCCATGGCGACAGCAGATATCTGGGGACTGCCGAAGGCGGCCGCGCCGTGAACCTGCCCTATCTGCGCCAGATCGCGCAGGCGGCGGATTCGCTGGGCTATTACGGGGTGCTGCTGCCCACCGGCCGCAGCTGCGAGGATAGCTGGATCGTGGCGGCGGCGCTGGCCTCGCAGACGGAAAAGCTGCGCTTCCTTGTGGCGGTGCGTCCTGGCCTGCAATCGCCGACCTTGGCTGCGCGAATGACGGCGACGCTGGACCGGTTGTCCAATGGGCGGCTGCTGATCAACGTGGTCACGGGCGGCGATCCGACCGAGAATGCTGGCGACGGCATCCATCTGACCCATGCCGAGCGCTACGAGGTGACGCAGGAATTCCTGGACATCTACAAAGCGCTGCTGGCTGGTGAGACGGTCAATTACGAAAGCAAGCATTTCAATATCGTCGACGGCAAGCTGCTGTTTGCACCCTTGCAACCCAATGGCCCGCAGCTGTTCTTTGGCGGCTCGTCGGAGGCGGCGAATGCCGTCGCGGCCAAGCAGGTCGACAAATACCTGACCTGGGGCGAGCCGCCGGAGCAGGTTCGCGAAAAGATAGAGGGCGTGCGCCGTCTGGCCGAGGCCGAGGGCCGCGATGTCAGCTTTGGCATCCGCCTGCATGTCATCGTCCGCGAAACCCAATCCGAGGCTTGGGAGGCCGCCGAGCGCCTGATCAGCAAGCTGGATGACGCGACCATCGCCAAGGCGCAGGAAACTTTCGCCCGGATGGACTCGGTCGGGCAGCGCCGGATGGCGGAACTGCATGGCGGTCGCCGCGACAAGCTGGAAATCAGCCCGAACCTGTGGGCGGGCGTCGGCCTTGTCCGTGGTGGGGCCGGGACCGCGCTGGTCGGCGATGCCGCCACCGTGGCGGAGCGCATCGACGAATATCGCCGCGTCGGCATCGATACCTTCATCCTGTCGGGCTACCCGCATCTGGAGGAAGCCTACAGCTTCGGCGAACGTGTCCTGCCGCTGCTGCCGCTGGACCATCCGCTGCCGCAGGCCAGCCAATCGGCGAATATGGGTCCCTTCGGCGAGACGGTCGGCAATGACTATCGCCCCGCCGCCAAGCCGCGCCCCGTTCTGGTTACCGGAGGATGATCCGATGACCCTGCAGCAAACCTCGCGCCTGCGCGTCGTGATCATCGGGGGCGGTTTCTCTGGTGCTTCGTTGGCCTGGCAGCTTGCCGAGCTGCAGGTTCATGCCAATGTCACCGTGGTCGAGCCGCGGTCTCAGCTGGGCCGGGGTCTGGCCTATTCTTCGGCCGAGGCGGTGCATCGGATCAACGTCCCGGCGCATCGCATGACCATGGACCCCGAGCGGCGCGAGGATTTCCTTGAATGGCTGCTTGAGGCCGAGACGGATGGTAGTCTGACCCCCGACCCGGAATCGGTGACCGCCCTTGGTGAGCGTTTTCCCCGGCGCGAGGTTTTTGGCCGCTATGTGGGCGAACGGCTGGCCCCGCATCTGGCCACTGGCCGCATCCGGCATGTGCGGGCGCGCGTTTCGGATATCGAGCGGACGCCCGACGGATCGCTGGTGCTGATGCTGTCGGACGAAAGCCGCATCCGGGCCGATATCCTTGTGCTGGCGACGGGCCATCCGGCCCCCGCCGTGCCGCGCCCGGTGGCCGGGCTGACCGGATCGCCCCGGCTGATCGCCGATCCCTATGATCCGGTTCGGCTGGCCGAACTGGACCGCGACGCCCGTATTTTGGTGATGGGGGCGGCGCTGACCTCGGCCGATGTCGTGGCAACGCTGGATCGGCTGGGCCATCGCGGGCGGATCACCTGCATCTCGCGCCACGGCTTGCGGTCGCGCGGGCATGGGCAGATCACCAAGGACTCACAGGTGGATTTCACCGATCCGCCGATCCACAGCGCCTCTGAGCTGCTGCGCCGCGTCCGTCATGCCGTGGTCGATGATCAGGCGCAGGGGCAAAGCTGGCACGCGACCTTCTTTCGCCTTCGCGCGCAGGGTCCGCAGATCTGGGCGACGCTCGACGCCGAAAACCGCGCCCGGCTGCTGCGCCACCTGCGCACGCTATGGGACGTTCACCGCTACCGTCTGGCCCCGCAGGTCGAGGCGGTGCTGAACCGGTTGATCGCCGAAGAGCGGCTTGAATACGTCGCGGGCCATCTGCTTTCTGCCGAAAAGCAGGAGGATGCCCTTGATATCGTCTGGCGGCCGCGCGGTAGCCTGCACGAGCGGCGCGAACGCTTTGATGCGGTGATCGTGACCACGGGGCCGGCGCAGGGGCGATGTATCGACTGGAACCCGGCGCTTGGCGCGCTGGCGCGACTGGGCCTGATCACCCCCGACCCGTTGGGTCTGGGACTGGCCACGACCCAGACCTGCCATGCCGTCGATGCCGGTGGCGCGGCCAGCCAGCGCATCCTGATCGCTGGCCCCTTGGCCCGCGGCCATATCGGGGAACTGGTCGGTGCGCCGGAATGCGCGATCCAGGTCAGTTCCATCGCCCGCGAGATCGCCCGGCAGGCCCTGCTTGCCCCCATCCTACGCCCGGCCGCCGTCGCGCATGGCCCGGCTGCCAATCCTTATTGATCCTTCGGGAAGCCCCCGAAAACAGGAGATTCACATGACGACCCTGACCATCGCCGGTTTTGCCGGAAGCCTTTCTGTACCCTCTCGCACCCGTTCGCTGGTCCAGCAGACCGTCGATCAGGCCGCCGAGCGTTTCAACGCTGTGGGTCATGTCTTTGACCTGTCCGACCTTGGCCCCTCGCTGGGTTCGGCCCGCCAATTGGGCGATCTGGAACCGGCGGCGCTGGAGCTGGTGACCTCGCTGGTGCGTGCCGATGCGCTGGTGATCGCAAGCCCGGTCCATAAGGGCAGCTACAGCGGGCTGTTCAAGCATGTCTTCGACCTGCTCGATCCCGGCATGCTGCATGGCAAGCCGGTGCTGCTGGCCGCGACCGGCGGCGGCGACCGCCATGCCCTGATCATTGAACACCAGCTTCGCCCGCTGATGGGCTTCTTTGAGGCACAGACCCTGTCCACCGGTGTCTATGTCTCGGACCGCGATTTCGTCGGCGGCAAGCTGGTCGATGAGGCCGCCCGCGCCCGCCTGAGCCGCGCTGTCGGACAGTTCGCCCCCTTCTTCGCCGAATTCGCCATTCCGCAACGGGCCACGGAACCGGCCCAACTGCTGAAAACCCACTGAAGGATGACCGCCATGACGATGAATTTCTCGCGCCGCGCGGCGCTGGGGCTGGGGCTGGCGGCGCTTGCCACGCCCGCCATCCTGCGCGCGGCTCCGGCAACCACCCTGCGGGTTGGTTGGCAAAAGGGCGGCCTTCTGGGGCTGGTGAAGGGCGCGGGCGTGTTCGAGCAGACCTTTGCCGACAAGGGCATCAAGGTCAGCTGGTCCGAGTTCACCTCGGGTCCGCCGCTGCTTGAGGCGCTGTCGGCCAATGCGCTGGACTTCGGCTATACCGGCAACGTGCCGCCGATCTTTGCCCATGCCGCGCGCGGCAATCTGGTCTTTGTCGGGGCCGGGCAGGGTTCGCGCGAAGGGCATGCGATCCTTGTGCCCAAGGATTCGCCGATCCAGACCCTTGCCGACCTGAAGGGCCAGAAGATCGCCTTCAAGCGCGGCAGCTCGGCGCATTACGCGACGATCAAGCTGCTTGAGACCGCGGGCCTGACGCTGGACGATATCCAGCCGCAGGATCTGGCCCCGCCGGATGCGATCGCTGCCTTTGATGCGGGCGCGATCGGGGCATGGACGATCTGGGACCCCTATTTCGCCATGGCGCAGGAACGCCCCAATACCCGCGTTCTGGAGACCACCGCCATCGTCGATCCGGATTACAACTTCTATTCGGCCAATGGCGATTACGCCAAGGAAAACCCGGCGCTGGTCAAGCAGATCATCGAAACGATCCAGACCGCAGGTCGCGAGGGCCAGGCGAACCTGCCCCAGACCATCCAGACCTTCTCGAAGGAAACCGGCCTCAGCGAGACGGTGATGGAACGCGCGCTGACCCGCAAGGGGGCCGATCTGGGACATCTTGGTTTCGTCGAGCCCCAGCACATCACCTACGAACAGGGCGTCGCGGACGAGTTCTACAAGCTGGGGATCATCCCCCGGCAGCTGGAAATCGCCTCGGTGGTCTGGACCCCGCAAACCGCGACCTGACGGAGCCATGACATGAGCCTGACGGAAACCCTGATCGCCGCCCGCAGCCGTCGCAGCCCCGGCTTGCGCGGCCTGCTGCCCCGGCCTGATGCGCTGCTGCCCTATGCCGTCCCCGCCGCCATCCTGATCCTGTGGGAGATTGCCGGGGCCAGCGGCGTCATATCGGACACGGTGATGCCGCGTCCCTCGACCATTCTGGCGACTGCAGTGCAGATGACGCTGTCGGGCGAATTGTTCACCCATCTGGGCGTTTCGGCGCTGCGGGCGCTGGCCGGGCTGGTGGTCGGCGGCGGCATCGGCTTCATCCTTGGCGTGTCGAACGGGGTTTCTCGCCTGTCCGAGACGCTGACCGATTCCACCCTGCAAATGGTGCGCAACATCCCGCATCTGGCGCTGATCCCGCTGGTCATCCTGTGGTTCGGCATCGGCGAAGGGGCGAAGCTGTTCCTGGTGGCGTTGGGGGTGTTCTTTCCGATCTACCTCAACACGTTGCACGGCATTCGCAACATCGACCCGCAACTGATTGAAATGGGCCGGGCTTATGGCATGACCTCGCGCCAGCTGTTCCGTCGGATCGTGTTGCCGGGCGCGCTGCCCTCGATCTTTGTCGGCCTGCGCTACGGTCTGGGGATCATGTGGCTGACGCTGATCGTGGCGGAAACGCTCTCGGCTTCGTCCGGGCTGGGCTACATGGCGATGAAGGCGCGTGAATTCATGGTGCTGGACGTGGTGGTGCTGTCGATCCTGCTTTACGCGGCACTTGGCAAATTGGCCGATAGCCTGACCCGTGCGCTGGAACGCCGCGCCCTGAAATGGAGCCCCGCCTATGCAGGCCGTTGAGCTACTGCCCCGCGACATCACCGTGCCGCCGATGCTGCGCGACAATCGCGGCGCCGCTGTGTCGATCCGCAACGTGACGCGCAGCTTCGAAGGCAACCGCGTGTTGTCCAATCTGGATCTGGATGTGCGGCCGGGCGAGTTCCTGTCCATCGTCGGCAAAAGCGGCTGTGGCAAGTCGACGCTGCTGCGCCTGATCGCCGGGCTGGACCAGCCCAGCTCGGGCGAGGTTCGCATCGATGACCGCTCCGCGACACAGGCCGGGGACAAGCTGCGGATCATGTTTCAGGAACCGCGGCTGCTGCCTTGGGCCAATGTCGCCGACAATGTCGCGGTGGGTCTGCGGCAAGGCCCCGACCCGCAGGCAGTGACCGAGGCGCTTGCCTCGGTGCAACTGGCGGATAAGGCTGGGGTCTGGCCCGCGCTGCTGTCTGGCGGTCAACGTCAGCGCGCGGCGCTGGCGCGGGCCTTGGTCAGCCATCCCAGCCTGCTGGTGCTGGATGAGCCGCTTGGCGCGCTGGACGCGCTGACGCGGCTGACCATGCAGAACCTGATCCGCGACATGCATGCGAAAGCCGGCTTCACCGCGATCCTTGTCACCCATGACGTGGCCGAGGCGGTGGCGCTGTCGGACCGGGTCATCGTGCTGGGGCAGGGCGGCATCCTGCACCATGTCGAGATCCTGCGCGTCGGCCCCACCCAGCGCGGCAGCGCCGAACTGGCCGCGATCGAGGCCGAGATCCTCGACGCCATCTTCGCAGCCTAAGCAGGACATCCGATCGGAACCGGGGCTGGCATATTGCTGGCCCCGGTTTTTTTGCAGCTGTGGCCAGAAAACCGGACCTGCGATGAACCGCCCCTAATCCTGACGGATTTGCTTGCATTTGTCTGGTTTATGTCTCAAGGCGAAAGCAACCAAAACAATCGGAATACTCACCAGTCCCAGCCTGCCGGGACGCGTGATTTCAGTCGAAGGGCGCTGACCATGTTGCTTTCATATCGTTTTGCCTTGCTGGCCGGAACCAGCCTGCTTGCGCTCGCCCTGCCGGCATTGGCGCAGGACGCCCCAACTGCCGAAACGGTGGTTCTGGACGAGGTGGTTCTGGACGCGACTGCACCCACGCAGGGCTATGTGGTTCCCACCACCCAGATCGCCACCAAGACGAACACCCCGGTTCTGGAAACCCAGCAATCCGTTTCGGTCATCACCCGGCAGCAGATCGAGGATCAGGGCGCGCAGAACATGACGCAGGCCCTGCGCTATACCGCCGGGGTCACGGCCGAGCCCTTTGGCGCCGATCCGCGCTTCGACCAGCCGCGGATGCGTGGCTTTGACGTGAGCAACTCGCAATATCTGAACGGGCTGCACCTGATCCGCGATTTCGGGGCCATGTCGCTGGACCTTTACGGACTTGAGCGGGTCGAGGTGCTGCGCGGGCCGTCCTCGGCGCTGTATGGTTCGGGTTCGCCGGGCGGCATCATCAACATGGTCCAGAAGCACGCCCAACCCGAGGATTTCTCGGAAGCCGGTGTCAGCTATGGCACGCATGGCAATGCCAGCGTCTTCTTTGACATGAACCGCGCGCCCAGCGACACGCTGGCCTGGCGCCTGACCGGCAATCTGGCGAATGAACAGGAGCAGGTCGAAGAGCTGGAAAACCAGCGCGGCTATCTGGCGGGCGCGCTGCGTTGGGAACTGGACGACGTCTCGACGCTGGATGTGATGCTGTCTTACCAGAAGGACAAGCCGCTTTCGCCGACCGGCGTGCCGCATGCCCTGACCGACATTGGCGACGCCGATGACCTGCGCGAGCTTTACGCGGGTTATCCGGACGAAGATGACAGCGACCGTCGCATGCTCAACCTTGGCGTCGAATACAAGCGCGAGTCGGACAATGGCTGGCGGCTTGAGCAGGGCTTCCGCTACCAGAAATTCGACTGGGATTACACCGGCTTCTACGTCACCGGCCTGACCGGCGACATGATCGGCGTCGGCTCGACCTATCAGGACGAGACCAGCGACACCGTTCAGGTCGACACCCGCCTGATCGGCGAGGCCGTGACCGGAGCCGCCACCCACCGGCTGCTTTTCGGTCTGGATGTCAGCCGCTGGAGCGGCCGCAACGCCACCGATTTCGGCACTGCGCCCTCGCTGAACTGGCGCAACCCGGATTACAGCGTGCCCGCGCCCCGCTCGACCTGGTACAATCTGGTCAATGACATCAGCCTTGAGCAGATCGGCGTCTATGCGCAGGACGAGATTTCCTGGAACAACTGGCGCGCCTCGCTGGCGCTGCGCCATGACTGGGCTCAGCAATCCGGTACGGCCTGGAACAATTTCGGCGGCGAAACCGACGTTTCGCAAAAGGACGAGGCCACGACCGGTCGCGTCGGCCTGACCTATCTGTTCGATAACGGCGTGGCCCCCTATGTCAGCTACGCGACCTCGTTCGAGCCCGAAATCGGCCCGGACAATAAGGGCGACACGCTGAAGCCGACCGAAGGCAAGCAATGGGAAGCCGGGGTCAAGTATCAGCCGGAAGCCATTGACGCGTTGGTGACGCTGGCGGTCTATGACCTGAAGCAGACCAATGTGACGCGCAACATGGGCGGCGACATCGGCAACATTCAGATCGGCGAAGTGCATTCGCGCGGCGTCGAACTGGAAGGGACTGCCGAACTGGCCGAGGGCTGGGACATCCGGGCATCCTATGCCTATACCGATGCCCGCCAGAAAGGCGGTGCCGAGGACGGTCGCCGCATGCCCGACACCCCTTACAACAGCGCCAGCCTGTGGCTTGACCGCGATTTCGGCAATGGGTTCCGTCTTGGCGGCGGTATCCGCTATGTCGGCGAACGCGATGGCGTCGGCGCGGATTGGCTGCCGACCAAGGTCGATGGCTTCACGGTCGGCGACGTGGCGGCCAGCTATACCCGCGACAATATCGTGGCCTCGATCAACGTCTTCAACATCACCGATGAGGCCTATATCTCCAGCTGCAGCGGCTTTGGCTGCTTCTATGGCGACGGTCGCGAAGTCTTGGCCAAGCTGACCTACAAGTGGTAACTGCCGGGGCCCAGCTTGGGCGCCGTGCCTTTCTGATCTCCGTCGCCGCAATCGCGGCGGCGGGGTCTTCCTTTGCGGCCGAGCGTCCGACGCCTCGGCTGGCGGCCATCGACTGGGCCATGCTGGAAACCGCGATCGCGCTTGGCCAGATGCCCGTCGCCGCCTGTGAATTGATCCGCTATCGCGCCGATACCGAAACGCCCGTCATCCCTGACAGCGTCACCGATCTGGGGCTGCGCGGCGCACCGAACTACGAACTGCTGCAGCTGACGCGGCCGGATTTCATCCTCAGCTCGCCCTTTTATGCCCAGCACGAGGCCCGGCTGCGCAGCATTGCCCCGGTAATCTCGCTGCCCTTCTATGTTCCGGGCGAGCCACCCGTCGACAAGGCGCTGGCGGCGCTGACGGCGCTGGCGATTGCCACCGGTCAGCCCGACAGCGCGCTGGCCGCCCGGACGCGCTATGGTGTGCAGATCCGCGGCCTGTCAAAGCGGATCGCCCCTTTCACCGACCGTCCGGTCTGTCTGGTCAATATCGGCGATGCCCGCCATCTACGTGCCTTTGGCTATGACAGCCTGTTTGGCGACATGCTGGGGCTGCTGGGCCTGCAGAACGCCTGGACCGATCGCACCCAATTCAGCTTCCGCGCGCCGCTGCCGGTCGAGCGTCTGGCCGAGATGCCCGACGCGCATCTGGTCATCGTCGGCACCATCCCGGTTGAGGCCCGCTCGGGGCTTGCCCGCAGCGTGCTGTGGCGTCACCTGCCCGCCGTGGCCGAGGGGCGGGTATTGCATTTGCCCGATGTCAACGCCTTTGGTGGCATGCCCTCGGCCCTGCGCTTTGCCAGCCTGCTGACCGAAGCCTTCGAGGCGGGACCGCGCGCGGCATGATCATGAGGAAGGCTGCGATATTGGCTTTGGCGGCTGGACTGGCTGCCATCCTGTGGGGGCTTGCGGCGCGGCAGATGCTACCCTCGGGCTGGCCGAGCCTGCCTTTCGATGCGTCCGCGATGAGCCTGCAGCAGATCCTGATCGCCTTTGGTATGATGCCGCGCGGTGTGATCGCGCTGGTCGCCGGGGCGGCTTTGGGACTGTCGGGGGCGCTGTTGCAAGCGGTCCTGCGCAATCCGGTGGCCGATCCGACGACGCTGGGGATATCGTCGGGGGCGCAACTGGCGCTGGTGATGGCGACGATCTTTGCGCCCGGACTGCTTGAGGCCGGGCGTTGGCCGGTGGCGCTGGTCGGTGCTGGTCTGGCCGCCGGGCTGGTCATGGCGATCGGGGCAAGGCGCGCCTTTGCCCCTGTCACCATGGTCATTGCCGGGATGCTGGTCGGGCTGACGACATCCGCCATCGCCACCGCAATCACGCTGTCGCGCGGGGAATATCTGCTGTCGCTGGTGATCTGGAACGGCGGCTCGCTGGTCCAGCAGGATTGGAGCGGGGTGCTGTCGCTGACCGCCGTTCTGATCGTCGGCGCAATCGGGGCGGCGTTGCTGGCCCGGCCCTTGCGGGTGCTTTCCCTGGGCGCGGCGGGGGCGAGCGCGCTTGGCCTGAACGTCGCCGGCGTGCGGCTGGCGGTGATCCTGCTGGCGGTGCTGCTGGCCGGCGCGGTCTCGGCCGAGCTGGGGCTGATCGGCTTTGTCGGCCTTGCCGCACCGGCGCTGGCGCGCAGCATGGGCGCGCGCAGCATGGGGCAGGTATTGGCGCTGGCCCCGCTGATCGGGGCGCTGATCCTGTCGGTCTGCGACGGCGTGGTCCTGACGCTGGCTGGTGCGACCGGAGAGATGTTCCCGACCGGTGCCCTGACCGGCCTGATTGGCGGTCCGCTGTTGATCTGGCTGCTGCCGCGACTGCGCGGCTCGACCCCGCCGGGGACCGAAACCGCCGAGGGCATTGCGCCGCGCCTTGCCCATCCGGTCACCTTTCTGATCGTGTTCGGCCTTGCCGGGTTGGCTTTGGCCGGGTTGCTGGCATGGATCGGGCGGGTTCCGCATGGCTGGGCGGTGCTGGACTGGGAAA
The DNA here is from genome assembly GCF_014851995.1 of Paracoccus sp. PAR01. Classification (NCBI taxonomy): domain Bacteria; kingdom Pseudomonadati; phylum Pseudomonadota; class Alphaproteobacteria; order Rhodobacterales; family Paracoccaceae; genus Paracoccus; species Paracoccus sp. PAR01. The sequence goes on along the minus strand of NZ_JACVAW010000015.1, from coordinate 75,299 downwards.
GCTTCAACGCCTTCCTGCCGTTGCGCCTGCCGCGCATCGTCGCGGCGGCGGCGGTGGGCGCGCTGTTGGCCATGGCCGGGGCGATCCTGCAGCGGCTGACCGCCAACCCTTTGGCCTCACCCGAGGTGCTGGGCGTCTCGGGCGGTGCGGCGATCGGCTATGCGCTGACGCTTTTCGCCACCGGCACGCCAATCCCGGCGCTGCAGATGCTGGGCACAATGCTGGGCGGCGCGATGGCGCTGGCGCTGGTCGCGGCCTATTCGCGCAGGCGGGATATGCCTGCCGAACGCGTGCTGCTGGCGGGGATCTCGGTCTCGGCCATGGCGGCGGCGGTGCTGTCGGCGATCATGGCGACCGGCAGCGCGCAATCATGGCAGGTGCTGGCATGGCTGAGCGGTTCCTCCAGCACGGTGGGCTGGTGGCAGGCGGCTTCGCTGGGCGGACTGGCGGTTCTGGTACTGGTGCTGGCCCGGATGGCGGGGCGCTGGTTGCAGATCCTGCCGCTGGGACCCGAGGTCTCGCTGGGGCTTGGCCTGCCGCTGGACCGTGCGCGGGTTGGGCTGATCGCGCTGGCGGGGGTGGCCACGGGGGCCGCGACCGTTCTGGTCGGACCGGTCAGCTTTGTCGGGTTGATGGCCCCACATCTGTCGCGGCGCATCGGCTTTGCGCGGGCACAGGACCATATCGCCGGATCGGCGCTGATCGGCGCGATCCTGATGATCGCCGCCGATTTCGGCGCGCGCATGGCCGGTTTCCCCTATGAATTGCCGCTGGGGCTGTTCGCGTCGCTTCTGGGTGCGCCATGGCTTTTGTGGCTGATGATGAGGATGAGGCGATGACCGATCCGCTGTTCACCATATCCGGACTTTGCGTCGATGTGCCGGGGCGCAGGTTGCTGGACCGTCTGGACCTGAACCTGCCGCGCGGGCAGGTCGTGGCGTTGATCGGGCATAACGGCTCGGGCAAATCCACGCTGCTCAAGGTGCTGGCGCGGCAGGTGCAGGCCTCGGGCGGGCAGGTGGGTTTCCTTGGTCGGGCGCTGACCGACTGGCTACCGCGCGACTATGCCCGTGCGCTGGCCTTCATGCCCCAGACCACGCCCCCGGCCGAGGGCATGACCGTGCGCGAGTTGGTCGCCCTTGGTCGTTACCCGTGGCATGGCGCTTTGGGTCGCTTTGGCGCGGCTGACCATGCCGCCGTCGCGGCGGCGCTTGAGGAATGCGCGATCACCCCCTTGGCCGATCGGCTGGTCGATACGCTGTCCGGGGGTGAGCGGCAGCGGGCGTGGCTGGCGATGATGGTCGCGCAAGAGGCCGGTGCCCTGCTGCTGGATGAGCCGATCTCGGCCCTTGATATCGCCCATCAGGTCGAGGTGCTTTCACTGGTCCGCCGCATGTGCCATGAGCAGGATCGCAGCGCGGTCGTCGTGCTGCACGAGGTGAACATGGCTGCGCGTTTCTGCGACCATGTGGTCGCGCTGAAGGCCGGGCGAATTGCCATGCAGGGCACGCCCCGCGAATTGATGACCCCCGAGGCGCTGCAGCGTATCTATGGCCTGCCAATGCAGGTCCTGCTGCGCGAGGATGGCGGCCGCGTCGCCGTTCCCGCCTGAATGAACGACCGGGCCTGACTGGAAGATAGGACTGAGAATGCTGCGCGATTTCTTCGCATATTACCGCCCTTGGATGGGTCTGTTCTGGCTGGATTTCGGCTGCGCCGTTCTGGCCGGCTTGCTGGAGCTGGCCTTTCCGGTAGCGATCACCGCTTTCATCGACCACCTCTTGCCGCAGGGCAACTGGGGCCTGACCGTCGCCGCCGCCGTGGGTCTGATGGCGCTTTACGCGATCAATACCGGGCTGATGTCCATCGTGATCTATTGGGGCCACATGCTGGGCATCAATATCGAAACCGAGATGCGCGCCCGTGCCTTTGACCATCTGACGCGGCTGTCATGGCGCTGGTTTGACCGCGCCCGCACCGGCAAGCTGGTCGCCCGCGTCACCCGCGATCTGGAGGAGATCGGCGAAGTCGCCCATCATGGCCCCGAGGACGCCTTTATCGCGCTGATGACCTTTGTCGGTGCGTTCCTGCTGATGTTCTGGATCCATCCAAACCTTGCGCTGATCGTCGCCCTGATCGTGCCGGCGATGCTGGGGCTGGTCATCGTCTATGGCGGGCGCATGACCCAGACATGGCGCGCGATCTATGCCCGCGTCGGCGATTTCAACGTCAGGCTGGAAGAGGCCCTTGGCGGTGTCCGCGTCGTGCAGGCCTTTGGCAATGAGGCCCATGAATCCGAGCTTTTCGCCGCCGATAACCAAAGCTACCGCAAGACCAAGCTGCAGGCCTACAAGGTCATGGCCGTGTCCTCGGCGCTGCAATACATGGGGCTGCGGCTGGTGCAGGTCATCGTCATGGTGGTCGGCGCGGGCTACGTGCTATCCGGGGATCTGACCACCGGCGGCTTTGTTGGCTTCCTGCTGCTGGTCGGCGTCTTCTATCGTCCGCTGGAAAAGATCGCTGCCGTGATCGAGACCTATCCCCGCGGCATCGCCGGTTTCCGCCGCTATCAGGAATTGTTGGCGACCGAGCCCGAGATCGCCGACGCGCCCGATGCAGTGGACGCACCGGCGCTGAAAGGCGACATCCGCTTTGAGAATGTCAATTTCGCCTATGAGGGCGGCCGCCAGATCCTGGACGGCATCGACCTGACCATCCGCGCGGGCGAGACCGTGGCCTTTGTCGGCCCTTCGGGGGCAGGCAAGACCACTTTGCTGGCCCTGCTGCCGCGCTTCTATGAGCCGACTTCGGGCCGGATCACCGTGGATGGTCTTGCGCTGGACCAGATGAAGCTGAACAGCCTGCGCCGCCAAATCGGTCTGGTCAGTCAGGACGTGTTCCTGTTCGGCGGGACCTTGCGCGAAAACATCGCCTATGGCCGTCTGGGCGCGACAGATGCCGAGGTGCTGCGCGCCGCTGAGCAGGCCCAGCTTGGTCCGATGATTGCGACCCTGCCGGATGGGCTGGATACAGTCGTCGGAGAGCGCGGCGTGATGCTGTCGGGCGGGCAGAAGCAGCGCGTGGCGATCGCGCGCGCCTTTCTGAAAAACCCGCCGATCCTGATTCTGGATGAGGCGACCTCGGCCTTGGACAGCCAGACCGAGCGTGAGATCCAGTCGGCGCTGGACGCGCTGGCGGTGGGGCGCACCACGCTGGTGATCGCACACCGGCTGGGCACGATCCGCCATGCGGATCGCATCGTTGTCATGCAGGACGGCAGGATTGTCGAAAGCGGCCAGCATGGGCCGCTGATCGCGCAGGGCGGCGTTTACGCCCGGCTGTCAGGCTGACCCCAATAGGCGGCAGCCGTGAACTGCCGCTTGTTCAACCCGCGCGTTGCCAGATGGCGGCGCGCCTCGCGGGCTTGGGTGGCATGGCCCGCGAACCAGACATGCAGATCGCCCTCGGGGGCAATGTTGCAATCCGCCAGCGCCGTCAGCAGATCGTCGCAACGGGTGACGCGCAGGTCATCGGCCAGCTCGGCCATGTCCTCGACCGCCGCGCGGACAAAGGCGCGGACCTCACCCTTGGCAATGGCCAGCATCCGACGGATCGCAGGCAGGGCGGTCTCATCGCCGAACAGCCAGATCGAGGCCGCATCGGGACACCAACCGCCGCCCGGACCCATCAGGCCGACGGCCTCGCCGGGCTGGACCCGTGCCGCCCAGTCGCAGGTCGGGCTGCCCTCATGGGCGAAAATGTCGAATTCGACCCAATTGTCGCGCTGGTCGGCGACGGTATAGACCGGACGGTGCAATGCATCCTCGCCCTCGGGCCAGCGGGTGCGGCCATTCGCGGCGATGCGCGGCCAGACCGATTGGCGGCCCTGCGGGGCGATCAGCAGACGGAAATGCAAGTTGCTCTGGCCAAACCGCCCGGCATCCGGACCCGACACGCGGACACGGACAAATCCCCGCGTCTGCTGCACGACGCGTTCGACTCGCATCAGCGCCAGACCCGGCGCCAAGGCACCTTCATCCACATTGTCCCAGATGATCGCCATGCCGTGGCTTTCGAAAAGCTCGGTGGCGCTGTCCTGTAACACGCCGATCAGGCGCTGCTCGGGGGCGCGGAGTTCGATCCGCACTGCGCCGTCCTCGGGGATCAGGCAAAGTTCACTGCCCCAGACATGCATGGTCAGCGAAGTAGGTGTCTCGATCAGGTCGATTTCCCATTCCGCAGCCCGCGCCCGCAACAGGGCCGAAGCCGCGCCAGAGGCAGTGGACAGCATCCCTGTGCTGCGATGCGGACGGATCGGGAACATGGCGGACCTTCCTGCTGTGTCACCCAGGACCTTATAACCAACTGAAACAATCAGCAATTAGGGGCGGAACAAAAATCGGATTCTGCGGATTTCGTCGGGAACCGTTTGCGCGGCAGGGAATTGGTCCCGGGGTGGAGTGGAATGGATTATGGGCGATTGGCTGCGGCCAATCAGGACCGGAACAGGGCAATCCGTCGCGATATTGCGGTGGGCCGCCATGCAAATGGGGCGAAATCGATCATGACGGATGAGCAACTCGCGCTCGCACGCAGCATGATGATGACACGGGTTCCCGCCGCGACGGACGATGAGACGGCCCCGATGATCACGCCGGTGTCCTTCAGCCTGCTGGCGATCGACCGCTCTGGGTTGACCGTGCGCTTTGTCGACGCCGAAGGCGTGCTGCTGGACCTGCATCTGAACAGCGCCGTCGCCCATGCGCTGGGACATTGCGTCGGGACAGCCCAGGAATTCGGAGACGATACCCCACCTAATTGATCGCGATCAGGGAACCGGATTGCGGCAAGGCAGTTTCTGATCTGGCGGTGTTCCGTGCGCATTCCGGCATGGGCAAGGCCCTTCCTTGCGGATGTATCGGAGACTTGTGCTCATGCCGATCCTGATCAGTTCCGTAGCGCTTGCCATGACCAGCGCGGTGGTGGCCTTTGCCTTGGGATGCTCTCTGCCCAAGGTTATGGCCATCTATATCGGCAGTGGGGTTCTGGCAGTTTTCGCCCAGGCACTTTTGCGCAATTTGATCTTGCCGACCGAAAACCGGGGCTAAAGAACAGTCTTCAGTCCCTGCTGGACGGGCTGAGGCATTGGCATCCCGGACTGCGGTTCGGTGTCGTAAATGCCCTTGGCCAGACGCTGCGCATTGCCAAAGATCACCCCCGCAATCAGCCATGTGATCGGCGTTGCCGTGGCGTTGGGCAGGATATCGACCAGATTGGTTGCCAGCATCATCGACAGACAGGCCAGCGGAAGCAATTCGCGATCCATGCTGCGGTCGGCCCGATGACGATGGGCGACACGCGCCAAGGCCCAGATCGGGCCAAGCAGCATCAGGAAATGGCACATGTAGCCAAGGATGCCCAGACTGCCCAGCCAGATCACCCACAAGCCATCGGGGATGGCCGAGATCCTGCCGCTCCAGGAATCGAAGTACAGTGACCGCCCGCCGCCGCCCCAGCCGAACAAGGGCCGCTCCATGGCGCGTTCCAGTAGCTTTTCCTCGTTCATGAGGCGGAATTCCAGCGAGGCACCACGATCGAGCGAGATGGATTTCGCCGTCTCGACGATAGCCTCCAGCGGCACAAGCGAGGTCGTGCGCAGGATCGGATAGGCAAAGGCCGCGGTTCCCGCGATCAGTGCGACGCGGATGATCAGCTGCGGGCGGCCCAGCAGCACCAGCGGCATCGACAGAATCGACAGCATCAACGCCCCGGCCGATTTGCAGATCACCACCAGCAGCGCCAGATATCCGGCGCGTAGGATATTGCGCCGACTGGGCTCAAGTCGGGCCAGCCCGATCGCAGCCAGAAACGTCATCAGGGTCAGCGAGGCAACCCATAGCGGATGTTCAAGGAACACGATGGGACGGAACCCGCCATATCGCATGGTCTGGCTGAAATCATGCTGAAAATAGCCATAGACCCAGACGTTCACCTGTGGGCTGAATCGGACCTCGACCCACATGAAGAAGGAATAGACCAGCATCGCCGCCAGCAGGATCTGCAGGAATAACCGCGCACCCTCGGCATTCCACAGCAGCCTGTAGGCCAGCAGAAAGGGCAGAATCTCGATATAAGCGCGCATCAGATCGCCAATGGCGAACGTGGCCGAGATGCCGGGGCGGTAGGTGATCCCCTCCTGGATCGGGTCGGAATTGGTCGCGGCGGTCAGCAGCGGGGACATCAGCGCCAGCACCACCAGCACCGTCATGAAGGCACCTTTCGGTGGCGGCGCGGGGATGGCCTTGTCGCTGTCCTTTTGCAAAAAGATCATCAGCGCGACCATCAGCGCCGGCAGAGCGGGTTTGCTCAGGATAGGCAAGCCGGGCAGCATGATGGCAAAGCCCGGTGCAAGATACAGGTAACCGCCAAGGATTGACCAGATCGCCGCGCGCTGCCAGTCCAGACGCGAAAACAGGATTCCGACCACGACAGGGAAAGTCAGCAGGGCGACCGGCGGCAGCATCGGGGCGCTTTTCTGTCAGGCCAGCCGCTTGGTCCCGGTGACCGGGGCCTCGCGCGGGTTGACATGATTGATGGACGACATCCGGAACAGAACCGCGACCCCTGCGTGACAGATATTGACCATCAACCTAGCCGCAAGCCAGCCACGCCCGCAAATGAAAAGGGCGGCCATCACAGGCCGCCGCTTCGGGTTTCGGGTCCGGGCATCTTAACCCAGCGAGAAATGCGACAGCACCAGATAGAGCCCGGCCGAAAGCAAGGCCGAGAAGGGCACGGTAATGACCCAGGCCATTGCCACCGTCACCGCATGCGAGCGGCGCACCAGCTTGCGGCGGCGGCGCTCCTCGGGCGGGACGACCTTGCCCTTTTGTAGGCCCAGCATGCGGGCGCGACGCTCGGCATGCCATTCGCGGAAAAAGCCCACGCCAAAGATCCCGCCGACCGCAATATGGGTCGAGCTGACCGGCAGGCCCAGCCAGCTGGCGACGATCACCGTGACGGCGGCCGACAGCGCCACGCAATAGGCGCGCATCGGGTTCAGCTTGGTGATCTGGTCGCCGACCAGCATGATCAGCTTGGGCCCAAACAGCATCAGCCCCAGCGAAATGCCGATCGCGCCGATGATCATGACCCAGCTGGGGATGCTGACGCTGGCCTCGACCGAACCGGCCTGCACCGTATGGACGACGGCGGCCAGCGGGCCGACCGCATTGGCTACGTCATTCGCGCCATGGGCAAAGGACAGCAGCGCGGCCGAGACGATCAGCGGCAGCGAGAACAGCACGCGCAGCGACTTCTTTCGGTTTTCCAGCCCGCGCGATTGCCGTTCGATCAGCGGGCGCGAGGCCAGCCAGCAGGCGACGCCGATGGCGATGCCGATGGCGACTGCGGTGGGCGAGTCGACCTCGATGATCCGGCGCAGACCCTTGAGCGCCAGATAGGTGGCAAAGACGCCAGCCATCAGCCCGGTCAGGATCGGCACCCATTTGCGCGCCGCCGCCAGCTTGTCGTCGACATAGGCGATCTTGGCCTTGATGAAGGCCAGCAGGGCCGCCGCAATGACACCCCCCATCACCGGAGAGATCACCCAGCTTGCCGCGATGCTGGTCATCTGGCTCCAGTTGACCGCATCAAAGCCTGCCGCGACCACGCCCGCGCCAACCACACCGCCGACAACGGAATGGGTGGTCGAGACCGGCGCGCCAAGCACCGTGGCCAGGTTGATCCACAAGGCCGCCGCGATCAGCGCCGACAGCATCAGCCAGACAAAGGTCGCGCTGTCCGCCACCACCTCGGGTGAGACGATGCCCGAGGAAATCGTGCTGACCACGTCCCCGCCCGCAATCAACGCACCGGCGGTTTCGCAGATGGCGGCGATGACAAGGGCCGAACCCATGGTCAGCGCCTTCGCGCCGACCGCCGGGCCCATGTTATTGGCCACGTCATTCGCACCGATGTTCAGCGCCATATAGGCCGCAACCACCGCCGCGCCGACGATCACCAACCCCGAGGGGCTGGCTCCGATCAGTGCCAGCGCCACCAGCGCCACGCCGATCACGAAAAGCAATGCCAGACCGGGCGCGACAAGCGGGCGCGAGATCGTGGCCGTCGCCTGCTCCAGCACGCTGATCCGACCCAGATCTTTGTCCAAGGTCTTCCACTGGTTCCGGGGGCCGTCGCCCTGCCGGAGTTGTTCATCCGCGTTGGTCACTCGTTACATGCCTGTCATATTTGGCCGAAATTCGGGGGGCACATACAGTGCGTTCCCCCGTGGCACAACCAGATTGGCAATCTCACGCAGCGGAAGCCGATTTGTCGCATGGGCGGGGCATGCGCCCACTGGCCGTCGTCCCACCATTGTTTAGAGCGCAACCTCGCGGCGCAAAGCCATGCCCTCAAGCATCACCGCGCCGACTGTGGTCGAAACAGCTCCTGCGCGATCAGCAGCTGATCATCGATCCACGGCACCTAGAAGCGTTGTGCTGATAGCCAGCAACCGGGCCTGAATCGGCAGATCCAGAATGGTCAACCTTGAGCCGATGCGTCGTGTCTTACTGAAGCTTTCCGACTTCCTTGTAGAATTTCTCGGCGCCCGGATGCAGCGGGATGCCCGCGCCCTTGGTGGCATTTTCCAGCGTGATCTGGTTGCCCTTGGCGTGACCCGCAGCGAACAGCTTCTGGGTGGTCTCGCTGTAGATCGTCTTGGTGATGTCATGGATCAGCTGCGCGGGCTGATCGGCGCTGGTCACCAGCTGAGCACCTACCGAGATCGTAGGAACGGCAGCGGTCTGCCCGTTATAGGTCCCGGCAGGAAAGCTGTCGGCAGAAAAGAAGCGATATTTCTCGCGCAGCTTGTCGGCAGCCTCGCCGTCGATCGGGATCAGCTTGACGTCATGTTGGCTGGCCAGTTCCGCAATCGCGCCCGCGGGATAGCCACCGACAAAGAAGAACGCGTCCATCGCCCCGTCCCGCATGCGATCGGCGGCCTGATCGGGCTTCAGGAACTCGGCGCTGATATCGGCCTCGGACAGGCCATAGGCTTCAAGAATGATGCGGGCATCGACCAGCGTGCCGGAACCCGGCTCATCCAAAGACACCTTCTTGCCCCTGAGATCGGCGACGGTTTCGATCCCGGCATCGGCGCGGGCCACCAGATGGATGCTTTCTGGATATAGATTGGCGATCAGGCGCAGCTTTTCGACGGCAGGTCGGCCTTCCCACAGGCCGGTGCCCGTCTGCGCCCAATAAGCCACGTCGGACTGGGTGAAACCGGCGTCGATCCGACCCGCAGCGATCGCCTCGATATTGTCGACCGAGCCATTCGAGGCCAGCGCGGTCGCGACCAGTCCCGGCAGACCGCAGGGGCCGCCATTTTCGCAGGGGCGCGATCCGGGCGGGTTCGAGATCGCATTCGCGATCAAACCGCCCATCGGGTAATATGTGCCCGCGGTACTGCCCGTGCCGATGCGGAAAAAGCTCGGTTCCTGTGCCGCCGCGCCATGGGTCAGAAGCCCGACCGCGACCGCGATCCCAAGAATGATGCGTCTGTTCACGACATGTCTCCGGTTACTTTCGCACCAGCCTAGCATGAGCGCGCGGCCGGGTCGAAGCTGCCCCTTGGCGGGCGTGGCATAACCGCGCATTATCAAGGCCATTACCCATTAGAAATTTATCTGATCGATACATTGGCCTAATACTTTCCACAGAAGCGCGAGTCACCGAAAGCCGACCCATCAAGGCGGCCCGGTCGCAAGTCAGCGGAAGGAAGATGAACATGGACGACAAGACGGTAAAATCCGGCGGCGGCTGCCCGGTCATGCATGGGGCAAACCGCAACACGCGGGTCAGCGCGCGGTCGAACCGCGAATGGTGGCCGAACCAGCTGAACCTGAAGATCCTGCATCAGGACAATGCCCAGCTGAACCCGCTGGGCCAGTCGTTCAACTATGCCGAAGAGTTCAAGAAGCTCGACCTGGAAGCGGTCAAAGCCGACCTGCGGCAGGTGATGACCGACAGCCAGGACTGGTGGCCGGCCGATTGGGGTCATTATGGCCCCCTGTTCATCCGCATGGCGTGGCACAGCGCCGGGACCTATCGCACCGCCGACGGTCGTGGCGGCGCCCGCGCTGGCGCCCAGCGTTTTGCGCCGCTGAACTCGTGGCCGGATAACGTCAACCTGGACAAGGCCCGCCGCCTGATCTGGCCGATCAAGCAGAAATACGGCAACAGTCTGAGCTGGGCCGACCTGCTGATCCTGACCGGCAACGTCGCGCTGGAATCGATGGGCTTCAAGACCTTCGGCTTTGGCGGCGGTCGTCCCGATGTCTGGGAACCGCTGGAAGACATCTACTGGGGTTCGGAAATCGAATGGCTGGCGCTGACCGGCTCGCAAGGCAGCCGCTATTCAGGCGAGCGTGAGCTGGAAAGCCCGCTGGCCGCCGTGCAGATGGGCCTGATCTACGTCAACCCGGAAGGCCCGGATGGCAATCCCGACCCGGTTGCCGCAGCAAAGGACATCCGCGTCACCTTTGGCCGCATGGCCATGAATGACGAGGAAACCGTCGCGCTGATCGCCGGCGGCCATACTTTTGGCAAGACCCACGGTGCTGGCGATGCGGCCCATGTCGGCTCGGACCCGGAAGGCTCGGCGATTGAGCTGCAGGGATTTGGCTGGGCCAGCACCCATGGCACCGGCATTGGCGGCGACACGATCTCGTCGGGGCTGGAAGTCGTCTGGACCCAGACGCCGACCGAATGGAGCCAGAATTTCTTCAAGAACCTGTTCGAATTTGAATGGGAACTGACCAAATCGCCCGCCGGAGCGCATCAGTGGAAGCCCAAGGGCGATGCCGGTGCAGGCTCGGTTCCGGACGCGCATGATCCGTCGAAACGCATCGCGCCGTCGATGCTGACCACCGACCTGTCGCTGCGCTTCGACCCGATCTATGAGGCGATTTCGCGTCGCTTCTATGAAAATCCCGACCAGTTCGCGGATGCCTTTGCCCGCGCATGGTTCAAACTGACCCACCGCGACATGGGGCCGAAGAACCTGTATTTGGGTCCGGAAGTTCCCGCCGAAGACCTGATCTGGCAGGACCCGATTCCGGCCCCCGACTACCCGCTGATCGATGCAGCGGACGTGACCGATCTGAAGGCGCGGGCTCTCGCCTCGGGCCTGACCTCGGCTGAACTGATCGAAACCGCATGGGCCTCGGCCTCGACCTTCCGTGGCTCGGACTATCGCGGCGGCGCCAATGGTGCGCGCATCCGTCTGGCCCCGCAGAAGGATTGGGAAGCCAACCAGCCCGAGCAACTGGCCCGCGTCCTGTCGGTGCTGGAAGGGATCAAGGCCGAATTCGACGCCAAGGGCGCGAAGAAGGTCTCGATCGCGGATCTGATCGTTCTGGCAGGCGACGCGGCGGTGGAAGCTGCGGCCAAGGCTGCCGGTCACGACCTGTCGCTGCCCTTCGCCGCCGGGCGTGGTGACGCGACGCAGGACCAGACCGATGTCGAAAGCTTCGACTGGATGGAGCCGATGGCCGATGGCTTCCGCAACTACCAGCGCAAGCAATTCAAGAACGCGGCCGAGGAACTGCTGATCGACCGCGCCCAGTTGCTGCAACTGACCGCGCCGGAAATGACCGTGCTGGTCGGCGGCTTGCGTGCGTTGAACGCCAATTACGGCGGCACCGCGCATGGCGTCCTGACCAACCGTCCGGGCCAGCTGACGAACGACTTCTTCGTCAACCTGCTCAGCATGGACACGGTCTGGAAGGCTCAATCGGATGCGCAGGACGTGTTCGACGGCACCGATCGCAAGACCGGCGCGCCGAAATGGACCGCGACCCGCGTCGATCTGGTCTTTGGCTCGAACTCGCAACTGCGCGCCATCGCCGAGGTCTATGCCCAGAACGATGCCAAGGCCAAGTTCGTGGCCGACTTCGCCAAGGCCTGGAGCAAGGTGATGAACGCCGACCGCTTCGATCTGAAGTGATGCAAAGGCCGCGAGGTTTGAAAACACTTCAAATCCTCGCTGCAACATACTGAAAATAAAACGCGCGCCGGATTGGCGCGCGTTTCTGTTTGGTCAGCCAGCGGCGACTTGTGGCAAGATCCAGATGCCTTCGGCTGGAACCGTGTTCACCCGCAGGTCGCAGCCATAGGCGTGGGACAGGGTGGCATCCGTCAGGACTTCGGCAGGGGTACCTTGGGCCAGCACCTCGCCCTTGCCCATCAGGATCACCTTCTGCGCGAAAAGCGCGGTCAGGTTCAGGTCATGCATGACGGCGATCACGCCGCCACCACGCCGCGCATAATCGGCGGCCAGCCGCATGACCGTCAGCTGATGCGCGATGTCGAGGCTGCTGACTGGTTCATCCAGAAACAGCCACCGCGGACCTTGGTCATCGACAGGCTGCCAGACCTGCGCCAGGACGCGGGCCAATTGGACGCGCTGCTGTTCGCCCCCGGAAAGCTGCTGGTAAAGCCGCCCCGAAAAGCCGGGCAGGTCAACGGCAGCCAATGCTGCCGGGACCAGCGCATCGGCACGTTCGCCCCGCGCCTCAAGGCCGATGCGCACAACCTCGGCCACGGTGAATGGGAATGAGAGCGCGGCGGCCTGCGGCAGCACGCCCCGGCGGCGGGCCAGATCCTCGGGCGCGAAAGCGTCCAGATCGCGCCCGCCCAGCCGGATCGCACCACGATGCGGAAGCTCTCCGGTCAAGGCCCGCATCAGGGTGGTCTTGCCCGAGCCGTTCGGCCCGACGATGGCGGTGAACTGACCAGCCTCGGCCTGTAGCGAGACGCCGTTCAGGATGCGCTTGCGGCCAATGCTGACCGCGATGTCTTGGGCGATCAGGCTCACAGGTCCAGCACTCCGCGATTGCGCAACAGGATCCACAGGAAGAACGGCCCGCCGATCATCGCGGTGACGATGCCGATGGGAAGTTCTGCCGGGGCAATCAGCGTGCGGCTGGCCATATCGGCCCAAAGCAGCATGACCGCGCCCAGAAGGCCGGAATTGACCAGCAGCCAACGATGATCCGGCCCGCTGGCCAGCCGCAGCAGATGCGGCACGACGATGCCGACAAAACCGATCCCGCCCGAGACCGCGACCGCAGCCCCAGTGGCCGCAGCGACGGTCAGGATGGCGCGGTTCTTGACCCGTTGGACGCGGATGCCGACATGGCCCGCGGCAGCCTCGCCCAAGGCAAGGGCGTTCAGGCCGCGCGCCAGTGCTGGTGCGGACAATACCGCCAGCACCATGATCGGAGCGGCGGCCAGAAGCTTCGGCCAGTTCGATCCAGCCAGCGAGCCCAGACCCCAGAAGGTCAGATCCCGCAGCTGGCTGTCATTGGCGCGCAGGATGACAAGGCCCGCCACCGCGCTGAGGATCGCACCAAGCGCGATGCCCGCCAGCAGCATGGTCGCGACCGAGGTCCGACCCCGCCGCGTGGCAATTCGATACAGGGTCAGCGTGGTGACCCAACTGCCGACAAAAGCTACGACCGGCACCAGATACCAGCCGAACACCCCCGCGACCGAGGCAGGCAGCGCCGCGCCCCAGACGATCGCCAGAATGGCGCCCAGTGACGCGCCAGAACTGACACCGACCAGCCCCGGATCGGCCAGCGGATTGCGAAACAGTCCCTGCATCAGCGCGCCGGAGACGGCCAGAGCCGCGCCGACACAGATCCCCATCAGCACCCGGGGCAGGCGGATGTCCAGAAGCACCACCCGATCCTGAACCGCCAGCTCTCGCCCGGCCAGCAGGTCCGAGATAGCGCGGGTCAGCGAGGTTCCCGACGCGCCCCAGCCCAGCGACAGCACGGCGCTGGCCAGCAGCAGGACGACAAGCACCCGGCAGGTCAGGCGAGCGCGATGGCTGCGATCGCCGTCGATCCGTGGCATGTCGGGGCTGATCGCCACCATCACGAGCCTCCGTAAACCAGACCGTGCAGCTCGATCGCCGCTTCGCCGGTCCGGGGGCCGAAGCCCAGCAGTTTCAGCCCGTCCATGATGACGATGCGGCCGTCCCGGCCCGCCGGGGTCTGCGCGATGGCGGGCATCGTTTGGGCAGACTGCTTGGCCGCCTCAAGGCCGTCGCCGCCATTCGCGGTCGCATCGGCCTTGGCGTCGCCGCGTTGCATCATCAGGATCACATCGGGGGCGGCCTTGATCACCGCCTCATCGGTCAGGGGCTTGTAGCCTTGAATATCCGCCAGCGCGTTCTGCGCCCCGGCCAGCCGGATGATGCCATCTGCGGATGTGCCCGTGCCCCCCGCCATGACCCGCCCGCCTTGCAGCGACAGGACGAACAGCACCTTTTTCGGCTGACCCACGGCCTTGGCCTTGCTTTCCGCATCAGCCAATTGCGCCGCCAGCTTTTCATGCAGCGCGTGGCCCTTTTCGGGCACGCCAAGCGCCTCGGCCACGGCATCCACCTTGGCCAGCACGCCCGCAGCATCATAGCCCTCGGCCACAGTCACATAGGGCAGGTTGGCGGATTTCAGCACCGAGACCGCCTCGGGCGGACCCGCGCCTTCTTCGGCAAGGATCAGATCGGGCGACACCGACAGCACGCCTTCGGGGGAAAGCGCGCGCATATAGCCGACATCGGTCAGGGCATTGGCCTCGGGCGGCCAGTTCGAGGTGGTGTCGCGCCCGACCAGCCGGTCCTGTTCGCCAAGCGCATAAACCAGTTCCGTCACCGCGCCACCGATGGCCAGCACGCGGCTGGCCTCGGGATAGGTTTCGGCATGGGCAGGCGCCGCCAGCAGCAGCGCGAGAGTCAGCCGTTTCATTCGGCGGCCTCGGCCAGCACCGGCAGCCCCTGAACCAGCGCCGCCCATTCAGCCGCATCGCCGCCCTTTTCCGGGCGCAGGCCGAAGCATTGGAAGATCAGCGCGCCTTCGGCGTCAAACGCCTCGACAGAGATCGCCGGACCGCGCTTGGTCGGCTTTTCGACCGCCCAGACCTCGGCGATGTGGTCGCCGCGCAGATGCAGGTTGAAGCGCGGGTCCAGCACGTTCAGCCACGGACCCATCGGTTTCAGCGACTCGATGCGGCCGGAATGGATCTCGATGCAGCCCATGTTGCCGACAAAGAACATGATCCCGACATTGCCCGCATGGACGCGTTCGAGCAGGGCGGGAACCGCATCCACCGCCAGCGGGCGGACATAGGGCGCACCCGCGACGCGGTACGCGCCCAGACGGTTCATCTTGAGACGATGGATCAGGGTGTTGAACTGGTGGGTGTCGGTCATTTCGGACCATTCACGGCGCAGGGCGTCGATACGCTCGGGCGCGGCCTTGGCGGGCTCGACCGGTGCGCGTGCCCCGAATTCGGCGCTGTCGGACTGGTCGGCCACGACCAGATCGCGCTTCAGTGCCTCCCATGCGGTCAGGTCCGAGGTCTCGCGCAGGTGGACCTTGTGGACCGCATCGCCCGCCGCGTCGAAAACCTGAACCGAGCGCTTCACGCCCGCCTCGGTTTCCTTCTCGACCGCAAAGGCATGGACCCAGTGGCGCGGAAAGAAGCGCATGTCGATTTCCGCATCCAGCGTCATCGCGGCATGCTCGCCGTCGTGGAACTCGTTATAGGTCCCGACTTTCTCGATCACGCAGGAGCGGTTGCGGGTCAGCGCCATGACCTCGCCCAGCGACTGGATCGCGGGGATCAGGCGGCCCAGCGTCGGGTCGATGCGCTGCACGCCATGTCCGACATGGGCCAGAACCAGAGCGGCCTCGGGCAGACCAAGTTTGGCGGCCAGATCGACCGGGCGGCCGGTATCCTCGGCCTGAAGGCGGCGCAGGTCGGCGGGGCTATGGGTGGTCATGGTGGCAGCCTTTATCGTTGTTAATCTTATGGTTGTGCCCGAATTATCGGGGCGAATGTATCATTGACAGTTTTACTCGGAAAACTTAACGCAGCGCAAGATGCCAGCCGTTCGCCAGCAAAAAACTTAAGAAACGCAAGGGGACATAATGTCACGACTCCCGCTCCGCATCGCGCTGCTTGCCAGCACGACCTGCCTGACGGCTCTGGCGATCACCGCTCCGGTCTGGGCACAGGACGCTGCTGCCACCGCCGCGACCGAGGAAAAATTCCTGCTGGACCCGCTGGTCCTGCGCGCCGGGCAGCCGAAAGTGGCCTCCGAAGTGCCGCAGTCGGTTTCGGTCGTCGGGCAGCAGCAGCTTGACGATATCGCGCCGATCCATATCGGCGAGGTGCTGGACACGGTTCCGGGCGTCGCGGGCACCGGTTCGGGCAGCTTCTTTGGTCAGGGCTTCAACATCCGCGGCTTTGGCGCGAACGGTCTGGCCGGGGGCGAGGCGGGCATCGTCCAGCTGATCGACGGCGAGGAGAAGTACTACGAATCCTATCGTCAGGGCTCGCTGTTCGTCGAACCCGACTTCCTGCGTCAGGTCGAGGTTCTGCGCGGCCCCGGCTCATCCACGCTTTACGGTGCGGGCGCGCTTGGCGGTGTGATCGCGATGGAGACGATCGAGGCATCAGACCTGATCGAAGAGGGCAAGACCTTTGGCGGCAAGGCCAAGATCGGCTTTGCCTCGAACCCGGACAGCATTCTGGGCAGCGTCGCGCTTGGCTGGCGTCCGGCCGAGGATTTCGAGGCCGTCGCGGCATTCGCATGGCGCAAGCTGGGCGACACCAAGGATTCCGATGGCAACACCACCATCCGTTCGGATTCGAGCACGCCGAACGTCCTGCTGAAGGCCAAGAAGACCTTTGGCGACCAGTATGTCGCGTTCTCGTATCAGCATCTGGAAGCCAAGGGCGACAATCAGGACTTCGACCAGATGCACGGGGCGCAGAAGGATCTGTTCTATCCCGGCTTCTCGTGGGGGGTGGGCGACATCACCACGCGCGACCAGACCGCCAAGGCGGAATGGGGCTGGAACCCGGCCGATAACCGCTACATCGACCTGACCGCAGCCCTGTCCTACACGAACACGATGAAGGACGTGCAGCAGGGCGACGACCCGGCCGAGCCGATCATGGATTCGCTGCTGGGCAAGCGCGACTACCGGTTGTGGAAGTTCAAGCTGAACAACGTGGCCGACCTCTCAGGCGACAGCTATGAGCATTTCCTGACCACCGGGGCGGAAATCTGGAAGCAGGACCGTTCGTCCAGCGTGCCGTCCTCGTCCCACCCCGAGGGTTACACCCGCGGATGGTCGGTCTATGCCCTGTCCGAAGTCACCTGGGACCGGCTGACGGTCAATTCCGGCCTGCGCTACGAAAAACAGCGCACCGAACCCAAGGACAGCGTCAGCTTCGACGCCGATGAGCGCAGCTTTGAGGCGGTCGAACCGCAGATCGCCGCGATCTATCGCCTGAACGATCAATGGTCGGTCTTTGGCTCGGTCGCCTTCGTGAACCGCATCCCGACCGTGGATGAGCTTTACGACGGCTCGATGATCACCGCGCCCAACCCGAACCTGAAGGACGAGAAGGGCAAGAATATCGAGATCGGCACCTCCTATACCGGCAGCTCGATCCTTGCCGAGGGCGATCAGGCGGTGATGAAGGTGACGCTGTATCGCAACCATATCGACGACATGATCATCCGCGCCGGTGCGGGTCCGATGGCCTATTACACCAATATCGAGCGCGCCTATCTGAAGGGTGGCGAGCTTGAGGCCAGCTACCTGCTGAACGACTGGGAACTGGGCGCGGCGATCACCGTGACCGAGGGCGTCGATCAGGATGATGTCGATCTGGACACGCTGCAGAACAACCGCCTGATGCTGCAGGCCACCTGGAACGCGAACGAGGCATGGCGCATCGGCGCGCGCAGCACGCTGGCCGCTGGCCGCGACAAGCCCGATGGGACCCATCGCGCGGGTTACGGCGTGCATGACATCTTTGCCTCGTGGTCGCCGCAAGCTGGCGTCGCCGAGGGGATCGAGGTGCAGATGGGCGTCGATAACGTCACCAACACCGATTACACCCCGGCCAGCTGGCTGGGCGGCCCGGCACCGGGACGCAACTTCAAGCTGTCGCTGTCGCGCAAATTCTAAGAAAATCAGGAAAGGCCCGGAAATCTCCGGGCCTTTCGCTTATTGGCCGCGCAGTTTCGCGATGGTGGTCCGGGTCGAGATCTGTTCTGGATCGGTCATCAGTTCGATCACCGTGGGCCGGGCCGAGGCGAAGGCGGCCTTGATCGCGGGCAGGAATTCAGCGGTCTGGGTGACACGGGCGAATTCCGCCCCCAAGCCCCGCGCCAGCGCCCCGAAATCGGTGGTGACGATATCAGTGCCGGAAACACGCCCCGGATGCTCGCGTTCCTGATGCATGCGGATCGTGCCATAGGTGCCGTTGTTGAAGACCAGCACGATCGGGCGTCCGCCATGCTGGACGGCGGTGGCGATTTCGGCCCCGCTCATCATGAAGCCGCCATCGCCGACAAAGGCCAGCACCTGCCGAGCCGGGTCCTGCAGAGATACGGCGACAGCGGCAGGCACCGAATAGCCCATCGCCCCGCAGGTCGATCCGATCTGCCGACCCGGACGGCCATAGCGCAGGAACCGCTGCGGCCAGCCTGTATGGTTGCCCGCATCCAGCGTGATGATCGCATCGGCGGGCAGGGCGTCGCGCAGCGCCAGCATCGCCTGTCCCATATCCAGCGGATGGTCATGCGCGGGCGCTTGGGTATCGGCCAGATATTCCTCGCGCAGTGTCTGACGCCAATCGCCATGCCCGGACAGACCCAGATCCGTCCCTGCCAGCGCAAAAGCCGCGGCGGTTGAATCCGCGGCAATGCCCAAGGTCGGGCTATAGACGCGCCCGATCTCATCGGCATCGACATGGATATGGACCAGCACCTTGCCGGTATCAGGCACATTCAGCGAGACATAGTTGCGGGTGGTGATCTCGCCCAGTCGGGCACCGATGACCAGCAGCACGTCGGCTTCGGCCAGTCGGCGGACAAGGCTGGGCGCGACGCCGGTGCCGAAATCTCCGACATAATGGTCCGAGTCATTGTCGATCGCGTCCTGACGCCGGAACGAGGTGGCGATCGGCAGGTCATTGTCGGTGGCAAAGCGCAGCAGTGCCTCGGCCCCCTCATCGGTCCAGCCCGATCCTCCGGCCAAGACCAGCGGTCGCTTGGCCCCGCGCAGCGCCTGCGCGATCCGGGCCACCTGCGCTGCATCCATCGCGGGCGCGGTCGGGACATAGGGCGGGGCGTCGGCCACCTCGACCAGTTCGGTCAGCATGTCCTCGGGCAGGGCCAGCACCACCGGACCCGGCCGCCCCGAGGTCGCCACCCGGAAAGCCCGCGCCATGTATTCCGGGATGCGGCGGGCATCGTCGATCTGTGCCGCCCATTTCGCCACCGGTCCGAACATCTGGCGGTAATCGATTTCCTGAAAACTTTCGCGATCCACCGTGCCGCGCCCGACCTGGCCGACCAGCAGAATCATGGGCGTCGAATCCTGATAGGCGACATGCACACCGATGGCGGCATGGCACGCCCCCGGCCCGCGCGTCACCATACAGATGCCCGGTCGCCCGGTCAGCTTGCCATAGGCCTCGGCCATGTTCGCGGCCCCGGCCTCGTGCCGGGCATTGTACAGGGTGAAACGGTCGCGGACGTCATGCAGCGCGTCCAGCACCTCAAGATAGCTTTCGCCGGGGACGCAAAAGGCGCAATCCGCACCATGGATCAGCAGTTGATCGACCAGCACCTGTCCGCCGCTGCGGGAATTCTGCTGTTGTTGCATCCGGCTCTCCTCTGCGATCCGCCCGGCCGCCACTGTGGAAGCAAAGCGGCAGGAATGTCGAGACGGCGCGACACAGCCTGAGCTTGCGCATATATTTTAGTTTTCATGTCGAACCGAGCCTGTATTCTGCTTGCAGGCAGCTGGGAGGCGCCGCGCGCCTTCGGGCTGCGACAAGGGGGAAAGAGATGAATTTGTCCGTCAAGGCGGCGGTCGAGTTGGCACGGCACAATATGCGCCACCAGCCGCGCTCGGCAGCCGCCAGAATTTACGATGACCTGCGTCAGCGCATCCTGTCGCTGGAGCTGCCGCCGGGCGCAAGCCTGCTGCGGGCGGAACTGGCGCAGCGCTACGATGTCAGCCAGACCCCGCTGCGCGACGCGCTGCAGCGGCTGGAGCAGGACGGTCTGGTCGAGATCTTTCCCCAATCGCGGACTTTGGTCACCCGGATCGACGCGACGCGCGTGCAAGAGGCCCAGTTCCTGCGGGTTGCGCTGGAAACCGAGGTGGTGCGCCGTCTTGCCCGCAAGGGCGCGCAGGATGTGGTCGATTTCGGCCGTGCCGTGATCGAACTGCAGCGCAGTCTGGCCACCGATCGCTCGCAATTGCAGCTGTTTCAGGAGATGGACGAGTATTTCCACGGCGTGCTGTTCGGCGGCCTGCAGCAGGACGACCTGCATGCGCTGGTCCGTTCCCGATCGGGGCATCTGGACCGGGTGCGGCGGCTGCAGACCCATGCCGAGGATAAGATCCGCGAGATTTTGCAGGGGCACGAACGGATCGTGGCCGCCATCGAGGCCCGCGACGAGGATGCCGCGGTCGAAGCCATCCGCGTGCATCTGCACAAGGAGCCCGATTGGGTGAATAGCTTCCGCGCCGAGCATCAGGATTACTTCAGCTGAGGACGGGCCCTGGCGGGCAGGACCTCATGCCCTTGCGGCGCTGGCCAGCAGGGCCTTGATCTCGGGGCGGCAGGAACCGCAATTCGTTCCCGCCCGCAATGCTGCGCCGACCTCATCGACCGTGCTCAGGCGCTGCGCGCCGATGGTGCTGCGGATCAGGTTCACGCCCACGTTGAAACAGGCGCAGACCAGCGCGCCGTGATCGGGCTGGTCGCCACCGGGCCTGCCCGCCAGCGCGTCCCCGGCATTTTCCCCGCCCAGCAGGCTGCCCAGATGGCTGCGCGACAGACCGACCGGCTCTCGCGCGATGAACAGGGCGGCCTGCAAGCGGCCCTCGCGCATGAAGGCCAGCCGGATCTGGCCCTTGGCACGGTCATGCACGGTCAGCGGCTCATCCCTTAGCCCGAACAGGGCGCGGGCATGATCCATCCAGCATTCGGGATCGGCCTCGCCAGCCAGTTCGGCCTGCCAGCCACCCTCGATCGCGGCGCGCGCCCAATAGGCGCTGGCGGGAATGATCGGCCCGGCCGAGATCGCATAGCCATACCACGCGGCGCGGAAAGGGGTGATCGCGACCGGCGCGGATTTCGAGGCGGGCTGACCCGAGACCGGATCGGTCACGCCCGGAACCAGCACATCCACCCGCCCCGAGGGCGCGGTCTGCCCGGTCCAATGGATCGGCGCAAAGGGATGTCCCGGTGCGACCCGGTCGGTGACCAGAACCCGCAGGATCGCCGTACCCTCGGGGCTGCTGACCCGTGCCAGCGACGCGACCGACAGTCCCAAGGCCTCGGCATCGCGAGGATGGATCTCCAGATAGGGTTCGGCCAGATGGCGCGAAAGACGGGCCGAAATCCCGGTGCGGGTCATCGTGTGCCAATGGTCGCGGACCCGACCGGTATTCAGGCGATAGGGATGTTCGGCGCTGACCGGCTGCGGGGCGCGCGGCGTGACCGGGATCATCCGCGCCTTGCCATCGGGATGGTGAAAGCGGCCATCGCCAAAGAAGCGGCCGCCCGATTTGCGCGGCGATTGTGGCCACAGGAACGGCTCCAGCCGGTCATAGGCGTCCCGCGTGATCCCGGCATGGCTTGAGATGTCGAAATCGCTGCCAAGCCTGCCCGCGACGCCGGACAGGGCGGCATGCTCGGCATAGATCTGGGCCGGGTTGGTCCAGGCGAAATGCTCGCCCCAACCCATGCGGGCAGCGACATCGGCGATGATGCGCCAATCGTCGCGGGCCTGCCCAGCCGGGGCCATGCTGCGACGCTGGCGGCTGACCCGACGCTCGGAATTGGTGACGGTCCCGTCCTTTTCCGCCCAACCGGTCGCGGGCAGCAGGACATGCGCCAACCCGGTCGTGTCCGTTTCCGCGACCATGTCCGAGACGACGACGAAATCGCAGCCGGCGATGGCACGGGCGACGCGGTCCGCCTCGGGCATCGAAACGGCGGGGTTGGTGCACATGATCCACAAGGCCTTGATCCCCCCATCCTCGACCGCGCGGAACATGTCGACAGCTTTCAGGCCGGGTCTCTCGGCCATGCGCGGCGCGGCCCAGAAATCCTGCACGGCGCTGCGATGGGTCGCGTTTTCGATATCCAGATGACAGGCCAGCATATTGGCCAGACCGCCAACCTCGCGCCCGCCCATGGCATTGGGCTGGCCGGTGACGCTGAACGGCCCCATGCCGGGACGACCGATCCTGCCGGTGGCAAGATGACAGTTCAGGATCGCATTGACCTTGTCGCTGCCGGATTCCGACTGGTTGATGCCCTGCGAATAGACGGTGACGACCTTTTCCGTGCCGGTCCACAGGTCAAGGAAACACTCCAGATCCTCGGCCGACAGGCCGGTGGCGGCAGGATCGGCTTCACGCGCAGCGTGAATTGTGGCATCAAAGCCATTCACATTGCTGATGAAATCTTGGTTAACTGCCCCACGCTCAGCAATCGCGGCCAGCAGCAGGTTAAACAGAACCGCATCCGCCCCCGGCGCGATCGCCAGATGCAGGTCGGCCAGATCGCAGGTTGCGGTGCGCCGCGGGTCGATAACCACGACGCGCATTTCAGGGCGAGCTTCCTTGGCGGCGACAAGGCGCTGAAACAGCACCGGATGGCACCATGCCAGGTTCGACCCGGTCAGCACCACCAGATCGGCCTGCTCCAGATCCTCGTAAAGCCCCGGAACCGTATCGGTGCCAAAGGCCCGGCGATGCCCCGCGACCGAGGACGCCATGCACAGCCGCGAATTCGTGTCGATATTGGCCGAGCCGATGAAGCCCTTCATCAGCTTGTTGGCGGCGTAGTAATCCTCGGTCAGCAATTGCCCCGAGACATAGAAAGCGACCGAATCCGGGCCGTGTTTGGCGATGGTTTCCGCAAACCGCGCCGCAACCAGATCCAGCGCATCGTCCCAACTTGCCTCGCGCCCGTGGATGCGCGGGGCTAGCAGCCTACCTTGGCGGTCCAGCGTCTCGCCCAAGGCCGAACCCTTGACACAAAGCCGACCCTTATTCGCCGGATGGGCGGGATCACCCATGATGTTCAGCCCGCCCGTCCCGTCGGGGCTGGCCAGCACCCCGCAGCCTACTCCGCAATATGGGCAGGTGGTGCGGATGGTCGAAACTGCGGGATGCATGGTCATGGTGATGGTCCTTGGCTCTACTCGGCGGGAACCGCGACGGGCTGAGCCTCGTCGGCATTGCGCTGGCGTTCGGGCGAAGTCTTGTGGTGGGTGGCATAGATCACCGCACCGACAAAGGTGATGCCGCCGACCATATTGCCCAGCACGGTCGGGATCTCGTTCCAGATCAGATAGTCCATGATGGTGAACTGGCCGCCCAGCAAAAGCCCCGCCGGGAACAGGAACATGTTCACGATGGAATGTTCGAAGCCCATGTAGAAGAAGACGAGGATCGGCATCCACATCGCCATGATCTTGCCGGAAACACTGGTGGACATCATCGCGGCCACGACCCCGGTCGAGACCATCCAGTTGCACATGACGGCGCGGACAAACAGCGTCAGCATCCCCGCCGCGCCATGCGCCGCATAGCCCAGCGTCCGGCCCTCGCCGATATGGCCGATCTTTTCGCCGACGGCGTTCGGAGCCTCGGAGAAGCCGAAGGTCACGATGATCGCCATGAACAATGCGACGGTGAAGGCGCCGCCGAAATTGCCGGCGAATACCAACCCCCAGTTGCGCAGAAGGCCCTTCGGCGTCACGCCCCGGCGCTTGTCGATCAGCGCCAGCGGCACCAAGGTGAAGACCCCGGTCAACAGATCGAAGCCCAGAAGGTATAGCATGCAGAACCCGACCGGGAAAAGCAGCGCACCGATCAGCGGATCGCCGGTATTGACCGTGACGGTGACGGCGAATGCGGCCGCCAGCGCCAGGATCGCCCCCGCCATATAGGCGCGGATCAGCGTGTCACGGGTCGACATGAAGACCTTGGCCTCACCAGCATCGACCATTTTCTTAGCGAAATCAGATGGATTGACATAGGACATGATGTGACCCCTCAGGCTGCCCGGCGGGCCATCAATTCGGCACTGATCAGGATGCGGCCATTTTCGACGCGGATCGGATAGGTGCGGACAGCGCCTTCGTCAGCGCCCTGAGCCTCGCCCGAGTTCATGTCGAAGACCCAGTTATGCAGGGGACAGGTGACCGAGGTCCCATGCACGATCCCCTCGGAAAGCGGGCCGCCCTTGTGGGGGCAGCGGTCCTCAAGGGCAAAGACCCGGTCATCTGCGGTGCGGAATACCGCGATGCAGCCCTGCACGGTTTTCACGACGCGCGCGCCCTGCTGGGGGACATCCGAAAGCGCGCCGATATCGACGAATGTGGTCATTCCGCTGCCTCCAGCGTCAGGTCTGCAAGGGGGCCCCATTTGGGCGTCTCGGCGGGGGTGGAAAGCTCGGCCCAGGGGTCGGTGCGATAGACCGACTGGCTGATCTCGAAGCGTTCGACCAAGGCACGGCGGTTTTCCAGATCATCGACGACCTGCGCCTTGATCCAGTCAAGGCCGACCTTGGCCATCCACTTCCAGATCCGGTCCAGATATTTGCCGTTCTCGCGGTAAAGCTGGGTCACGGCCAGGATGATCTGGATAGTTTCCTCTTCGGACGGGGTCGAGGCCAGATGCTCGGTTTCCTTGACCTCCATCCCCGCCGCGCCGCCGATCGAAATGTTGTAGCCGCTGTCGACGCAGACCACGCCGATGTCCTTGCAGGTCGCCTCGGCGCAGTTGCGCGGGCAGCCGCTGACGCCCAGCTTCAGCTTGTGCGGTGTCCACGACCCCCACATGAGCTTTTCCAGCTTGATGCCCAAGCCGGTCGAATCCTGGGTGCCGACGCGGCAGAACTCCTTGCCGACGCAGGTTTTGACCGTGCGCAGGCCTTTGGAATAGGCCGCGCCCGACACCATTCCTGCGGCATTCAGATCGGCCCACATATGTGGCAGGTCTTCCTTGCGCACGCCCAGAAGGTCGATGCGCTGGCCGCCGGTCACCTTGACCATCGGCACGTTGTATTTGTCGGCAGCGTCCGCAATGGCGCGCAGCTCGGCCGGCGTCGTCACCCCGCCCCACATGCGCGGCACGACGGAATAGGTGCCGTCCTTCTGGATATTGGCGTGGTTGCGTTCGTTGACGAAACGCGACTGGCGGTCGTCCTTGTATTCCAGCGGATATTCGGCCAGCAGATAGTAGTTCAGGGCCGGACGGCAGGAATGACAGCCGCCGACGGTTTTCCAGCCCAGTTCCTGCATGACGGCGGGGATGGATTTCAGCCCCATGACCTTGATCAGGCGGCGCACGTCCTCATGCGTGTGGTCAGAGCATTTGCA
Organism: Paracoccus sp. PAR01; assembly: GCF_014851995.1. Lineage (NCBI taxonomy): Bacteria > Pseudomonadati > Pseudomonadota > Alphaproteobacteria > Rhodobacterales > Paracoccaceae > Paracoccus > Paracoccus sp. PAR01. The sequence continues at coordinate 49,777 of NZ_JACVAW010000015.1, read as the reverse complement.
CATGCCGGCGGGCGCTTCATTCACCTCGCCACCCAGAGCGAATGCCATGACCTGCTGCACCAGCCCGGTGCAGGTGCCGCAAGAGGCGCTGGCCTTGGTGCAGGCGCGCATCTGATCCAGCGTGCAGGCCCCGCCCGCCACCGCATCCATGATCACGCCCTTGGAAACGCCGTTGCAACCGCAGATCTCTGCCTCAGGCGGCAAGGCTGCAACGGCCGCCATAGGGTCCAGCTTGGACCCTCCCTGGAAGGCCGGGCCAAAGATCAGGGTCTCGCGCATCTCGCTGATGTCGGTGCCGTCCTTCATCAGCCCATAGAACCAGTTGCCGTCGCCGGTCTCGCCATACATGACGACGCCGATGATGCGGTTGTCCTGCAGGACGAGGCGCTTGTAGATACCGCGGCCCGGATCGCGGAAGACGATGTCTTCGCGGCCCTCGCCCTCGGCAAAATCCCCGGCGCTGAACAGGTCGCAGCCGGTGACCTTCAGCTTGGTCGCGGTCTGGACCGGGACGAATTCGGCGGCTTGGTCCAGCAGGGTTTTCGCCAGCACCTTGGCTTGGTCGTAAAGTGGCGCGACCAGACCGAACAGCTGCTTGCGGTGTTCGACACATTCACCAAGCGCGAAGATATGCGGATCGCTGGTGCGCATGGCGTCATCGACGACAATGCCGCGTTCAACCTCCAGATGGGCGTCATTGGCAAGGCGCGTTTCCGGGCGGATGCCGACGGCCATGCAGACCAGATCGGCGGGATAGACGGTGCCGTCCTCCAGCAGCACGGCCTCGGCGCGGTCATGGCCCATGATCGCCTTGGTCGCGCCCTTGCAATGGACGGTGATGCCGCGTTTCTCCAGATCCTTTTGCAGCAGGTAACCTGCGGCGGGATCCAGCTGACGCTCCATCAGGTGGCCCATGATGTGGATCACGGTGACTTTCGCACCGCGTGCGGCCATACCGGCGGCCGCTTCCAGCCCCAGCAGACCGCCGCCGATCACCACGGCATCCTTGCCCGCCACACCCGCATCGATCATCGCATGGGTATCTTCGAGGTCGCGATAGGTGACGACGCCGGGCAGTTCCTTGCCCACAACCGGGATGATGAACGGGGCCGAGCCGGTGGCGATGACCAGCGCGTCATAGGGCGCGCCGCCCTTGTTCGAATAGACGATGCGGTTCTTGCGGTCGATCTTGACCACCGGCTCGCCAAAGCGGCAATCGACGCCGTTTGCGCGATACCAGTCATCGTCATGGGTGACGATGTCTTCGTAGGTTTTCTCGCCCGACAGGACCGGGGACAGCATCAGGCGGTTGTAGTTGCCGCGCGGCTCACCGTTGAACAGGGTTACTTCGTAGGCGTCGGGGGCAGCATCGAACAGCTGTTCGAACATCCGGCCCGAAGCCATCCCGGCGCCAATGACCACTAGCTTCTTTTTCATGGCTGGGGTTCCTTTCAGGCGGTTTGCAGGGCAGGGGCGCGGTTCAGGCGGCGGATCGAGACGTGCATCCAGATCAGGCAACCGGCGACCAGCAGGAACAGGACGGCAAAGCAGCTGGACCACAGTCCCGTCGTGTCCTTAAGCCAGCCAAAGAGCAGCGGCAGGAAGAACCCGCCAAGGCCGCCGATCATGCCGACCAGACCGCCGACTGCGCCGACATTCTGGGGGTAATAGGTGGGGATGTGCTTAAAGACGGCGGCCTTGCCGAGGCTCATGAAGAAGCCAAGGACAAAGATCACCACCAGGAATACCGGGGTCGAGACGCCCGAGGGGATTGCTAGGATCGCAGTGGCGGCCAGCGACACGATCAGCGTCCAGTACATCACCGTGCGCGCACCGATGCGGTCCGACAGCACCCCGCCATAGGCGCGGAAGATCGAGGCCGGGATGGAATAGGCCGCGCCGATCATGCCAGCGGTCTTGATATCGAAGCCATAGACCCCGATCAGGTAGCGCGGCAGCCACAAAGCCAGCGCGACAAAGGCGCCGAAGCTGAAGAAGTAATAGGCCGCGAAGCGCCAGACCTGCACGTTCTTCAGCGGCGCGAACTCGGCTTTCAGGCTGCGCAGCGGGGCCGATGCGCCGCGACGCTGGATGGTGACCGGGTCGTCCTTGCTGAAGACCCAGAACAGGATCGCGGTCAGCGCCAGAACGGCAGCCCAGATCTGCGCCGTCGCTTGCCAGCCATAGGCCACCATGACGAAGGGCGCGACGAATTTGGTCACGGCCGCGCCGACATTGCCGACACCAAAGATGCCAAGCGCCGTGCCCTGTTTCGCCGATGAGTAGAAGCGCGAGACATAGGCGACGCCGACGGCGAATGATCCGCCCGCAAGGCCGACGCCAAGCGCGGCCAGCAGCATCTGGTTATAGGTCTGGGCCCAGCCCAGCAGGAAGGTCGCCAATGCGGCAGCCAGCATGGTCAGGGTATAGACGACGCGTCCGCCAAGGCGGTCGGTCAGCACCCCCAGCACGATGCGGACCAGCGATCCGGTCAGGACGGGCATGCCGATCAGCAGACCGAACTGGGTTTCAGTCAGGGAAAGCTGTTCGCGGATCTGGATGCCGATGATGGCAAAAATCGTCCAGACGGCAAAGCAGATTACAAAGGCGAAGGTGGACAGGCCGAGGGCGCGATTTGCCTCGGACGAGGGGGACATGGTCATGGGATGCTCCGATGGCGTTGACTGAAAAGCGTCTGCTGTCGGAAAACGATGCTCGCGGAACCTCAGCGGTTCGGATCGCACGCTTTCGCAAGATTCCGCATCCTCGCGGGATCATGCCGCATCATTGCGAGCTGGCCTGGTCGCGCCGTTGCGCCGGGCCGTAGGATCACATTGCCCGTGCCGGGCCTGTCACTCAACTGTCGTGATGGATTTTCGCCGTGTCGGAATGCTGCTGCTGCGCGATACGGCGGCATTGCTTCGCTGCGGGCGCAAAATGCCCGGATTTCGCTCAGATCGCGAATGGAGGCTCGAATGTGGTGCCGTCAAAGAACGCGTCGCGACGCAGAATCATCTGCCCACGCTCGGCCGGGACATGCAGGTCCGTGGCCAGCGCGCCCTCCAGCCGGGCCGAAGCGCCGGGTAGCTCGGCCCCAGCCTCGCGCAGGTGCTGGCGATAAAGGTCGGTGCGATAGACCGCCATGGCGCGGCGCATTGCCTCGACTGGGTCGCGGCCATGCCGTCGCGCGATCCGGTCGGCAAAGAAGGCGGCAAGGCTGCGCCAAGGATAGCTGGCCGATCCCGCATTGAACGCGATAAAGCCGGGCGCGTCGCGCATTTCGCCCATGGGCGACACCATCATCCGCCCGGTCAGGCCGCGCTCGGCCAGTTCCGAAGGCAGTTTCAGATATTCGGGACGGGAAAGGATCTCGGCCGCGCTGCCGCGATGCTCGGGCATGTCCAGCCAGCGCCCCGCACGCCAGATCGCCCGCATCAGGCGGCCAGTCAGGTCCGGCTGACCCTCGACAAAGGTGTGGTTCAGCACCAGCCCCTTTTCCGGCGGGGCCGCCCAGATCGCGATGCCAGGCAAGATCAGCGAGGCAATGCCATTTTCCACCGCGAAGGATGCCCAGGGCTCACCCACGCAGAACAGGTCGACCTCGCCTGCCGCCATGGCCTCGGCCATGTTCGGCGGTGGGACGGTCACGACCGAGATATCGTCGCCAAAGCCGGAATGATGCAGCCAGTGGCGCACAAGTTCGTGCTGGGTCGAAAACAGGAAGGGCACGCCGATGCGCAGGGGTTTGTTCACTGCGGCGCGCAGGGCGCGACCTGCGGCCATGGCATCGGAAAAGGCAAAGTCATGGCCCCCGAGACGCAAAGCCTCGGCCAGTTCGGGGCTGACGGCGATCGCCTGACCGCCCTGCGACAACACCATGACCAGATCGCTGGGCGGCAGGGCAGGGCCAAGCCCCATCGCTTGTGCGACGGGCATTGGGGCCAGCATATGGGCGGCCTCGATCAGACCCGCGCCCAGCATGTCGCGGCTTTGCGCCCATGAGTTCAGGCGGATCAGGTCCAGTGACAGGCCTTCCTCGGACGCAAAGCCCAGCTCCTGCGCCACGATCAGCGGGGCCGCGTCGATCAGCGGCAGATAGCCCAGTCGGATCGGCGTCAGCGGCATGACAGAAGCCCCGCCGCCATCACCAGTTGCTGGGCGATGTCGCCCATGCGCTTGCCCTGATCCATCGCCGTCTTGCGCAGCAGCGCATAGGCGGCCTCTTCGTCGATGTCGCGGGCCTTCATCAGGATGGCCTTGGCGCGGTCGATCAACTTGCGTTCCTCAAGGGCGGCACGGGTCGCGGCCAGTTCGGCCCGCATGCGCTGGAACATGTGGAACCGCGCGATGGCCGCATCCAGCACCGGCTTGATCCGGTCCTGCCGCAGCCCGTCCACGACATAGGCAGAAATGCCGGCCTCGATCGCGGCGCGGGTCAGCCCTTCGTCCGAGCGGTCGACGAACATCGCCACCGGTCTTTCGGTCGGGCTTGAGGCCAGCGCCAGATCCTCAAGCATGTCGCGCGAGGGGTTGGCCAGATCGATCAGCACGATATCGGGGTGGAACTCGGCGATATGGCGGGCAAGGCCCGCGACCTCGGCCAGCACACGGATGTCATGGTCTCCGGCCTCGCGCAGCCCATCGACGATGGTTTCGGCACGCAGGGCATCCTCTTCGATGACGATGATCGACAGGCGTTTTTCCATGATCCCTTCCGCCGCTTCCTGCGGCCCAGATCGCACCGGATGAGGCCGTCAGCAATGCTGCGCCCGTCACATCCGCAAATATCACCCGCCTGTGCCGAAGTTTCACGCAGACCGCACAAACATTAGCCAGAATCCCGGTCACTATACCAAGGTCTAGAAAGACAAGGATCGCGAAATGCGGCGCATTAATATTCAAGCTCTCCCAAACGGGAACGACAACACCCACAAGTTGTAAACCGAAGAACCTCGCGCCAGACGGATCGCAAGGAAAGGCTACAGGATGAGTGCTCAGCTTCAGTCGATGGAACGAGGCGTCAAGACCATGGATTCGCTGGGCTGCGCCACCACGGCCCTGTCCGCCGATCATGTGCTTTGCACCGGCGAGATCGTCTTTCGCCGTAAGGCCGCGCCGGGACTGCATCGCAGCACGGTCGCAACGCCCGCGCAGGAGCGTGGGTTGCTGGTCGGGATCTCGTTGGTCGATGGCCATCGCCGCAAGGGCGGCGAAGGCGGGCGGGTGCAGGACCGGCTGTTCGACCGGGGCGACATCTATATCCGCGATTTCGACAGCGACTACGCCGCGACAATGGACGGCCATTTCGATTTCTTCCTGATCGAGCTGTCGCGCAATTTCATCGAGGATGCCGAGCGGATCAGCGCCCGCGGCAAGGGTCAAACCCTGTCGCGCGTTCAGGGCCGCGAGGACCAGATCCTGCGTCATCTGGCTCAGGCCCTGTTGCCCGCGCTGGCCGCGCCCGAGTCCTTTGATCCGCTGTTCATCGAGCAGCTGGCGACCACAATCGGCGCGCATCTGCTGCACCAGTATCGAACGGATGGCGGTTCGGACAGCGACCGGCTTTGCGCGCTGGCCCCGGTGATGATCCGCCGCGCGCAGGACATGCTGATGTCGGGCGAGGGGGACAAGGTCTCGATCGCCGATATTGCCGAGGCGCTGAACCTGTCCCGCCACGGCTTTTTCCGCGCTTTTCGCGATTCTACCGGGGTGACGCCCTATCAATGGCTGCTGAACCAGCGCATTGAACGCGCCCGTCGGTTGCTGGCCACCACGGACCTGTCGCTGGTCGAGGTCGCCCTGACCTGCGGCTTCTCGGACCAGAGCCATTTCACCCGCGTCTTTGGCCGCATCGAGGGCATGTCGCCGGGGCGCTGGCGCGACCGCGTGCGGTAAGGCCAGACAGGCTGTCGCGCCGCGAGAGACGGCGTCGTTAACTATCTGTTAACAAATCCCGTTGACGAGATCATCGGCTTCCGCCATCAGCGAATTTGTGTCGACAAAAGATGCATGGGCGCTGGCTGGGAATTTCCCCCGATCGCCACCATGCCTCCGCGTGACGAGTGTTCGTTTTTAACGATTGCAATGGAGATTGGGCGATGGCCGTTTTCGACGCTTACGTAGGTATGAGGATGTGGGGTGTCGGCACGTCTTACGGGACTGTCACTTGGGCCGGTTATGACGCGATCGTCATTCAGGTCGGTTCCCATACTTATGAGTATTATGGAAATTTCAGCTATGATTCCTATGGGAACGTCTATGGGACGTTGACAGGTTATGCCGAATATTACGGCAATACTCTGCTTGGAGAGGCTTACAATTTCTCAGTCGATGCGGCGACGGCCTTCGATGCGATCAATGCCGGAAATGCCGATGGGCTGATCGCCTATATCGCGCGCGGGTCGGATATCGTCTATGGCTCGGACTATGCCGACAACATCGCGGGCTTTGGCGGGAACGACGCCCTGATCGGCTATGCCGGGAATGACCTGATCTATGGCGGCGCTGGCAATGACTCGATTTCGGGTGGCGCTGGCAACGACCGGATGTATGGCGGGTCGGGCAACGACGAATTCTACATCCTCGACGGGTCGGACAACGTCACCGAATATGCCAATGAGGGCACGGACCGGGCGCAGATTTCGGTCAATTACACGCTGACGGCGAATGTCGAGAACCTCGCCATGAATGGCAGCGGCAACCTGTCGGGCACCGGAAACGGTCTTGCGAATGTCATGACCGGCAATGCCGGCAACAACCGTCTGAATGGCCTTTCCGGCAATGACAATATCAACGGCGGCAGCGGGAACGACGTGCTGCTGGGCGGGATCGGCAACGATATCCTGAACGGTGCCGCAGGCGCGGACCGTCTGATCGGTGGGGCCGGGGCAGACCGGATGGCCGGCGGTGCCGGGGCGGATACCTTCGTCTTTACCGCAAGGACCGAGTCCACCGTTGCCTCGGGCGGGCGCGATATCATCACCGATTTCAGCCGCAGCCAGCATGATCGCATCGACCTGAGCGCGATCGACGCCAATACGAACCGCACGGGCGAACAGGCCTTTACCTATATCGGCAATGCCGGGTTTACGGGTCAGGCGGGTCAGGTCTCGGCGCGGGCGGTCAGCGGCGGTACGCTGATTTCGGGCGATGTGAACGGGGACCGGGTGGCCGATTTCTCGATCCTGCTCGACGATCGGATGACGCTTTCGGCCAGCGACTTCATCCTGTGAACGAATTGCGGCGCGCCAAGGCGCGCCGTTTTCCTGCGCGACGATCGTGAAACGCGCAGCACGAGCTTGCAAGATCGCGGGGGTGATCCGGGGCTAGGATCAGCGGCAAGTTACGATTGCGCCCCCGCAATGTCTTCTCGGGCCGTCAGGCTACTGCAATCCGGCGGACGGCCGGGGCAGGGGCGCTTTTCGTGGCGAACGGGGACGGCTTTTGGCCGCCCCCATGTCACTGAAAACGGAGCCTGACCATGAGCTACATCACCACTTCGGACGGCGTGCAGATCTTTTACAAGGATCAGGGGCAGGGCCGTCCCATCCTGTTCTCGCATGGCTGGCCGCTCAGCGCCGATGCCTGGGAAACGCAGATGCTGTTCTTTGGTCAGAAGGGCTATCGCGTCATCGCCCATGACCGGCGCAGCCATGGCCGCTCGCAGCAGGTCTGGGATGGCAACAACATGGACCGCTATGCCGACGATCTGCACGACCTGATCGAGGCGCTGGATCTGAAGGACGCGATCCTGATCGGCCATTCCACCGGCGGCGGTGAGCTAGCGCATTACCTTGGCCGCCATGGCACCGCCCGTGTCGCGGCCGTCGTGCTGGCAGGCGCGGTTCCGCCGCTGATGGCAAAAACCCAGGCCAACCCCGAGGGCCTGCCGATCGACGTCTTCGACAGCATCCGCGCGGGCGTGGCCAGCAACCGCTCGCAGTTCTTCAAGGATCTGGCGGTGCCGTTCTACAGCCACAACCGCGAAGGGGCGACGGTCAGTCAGGGCCTGCAGGACGCCTTCTGGCTGCAGGGCATGGCCGGGGGGATCAAGGGCCTGTACGATTGCATCCACGAATTTTCGGAAGTCGACTACACTGACGACCTGAAAAAGATCGACGTCCCGGTCCTGTTCATCCACGGCGACGACGACCAGATCGTGCCCATTGGTGCCGCGGCGGAAAAGGCGGTGAAGCTGACCGCCAAGGGAACGCTGAAAGTCTATCCCGGCGGCTCGCATGGGCTGGCCGAGACCGAGCCCGAACAGTTCAACCACGACGTGCTGGCCTTCATTTCCTCGCTTTGATCCGCCGAACCCAAGGGAGCATCGCAATGAACGACAAGCTTGAACTGCTGACCCCCGAAAACTGCCAGATGATCTTTATCGACCATCAGCCGCAAATGGCCTTCGGGGTGCAGTCGATCGACCGGCAGGTGCTGAAGAATAACACCGTCGCGCTGGCCAAGGCCGCCAAGATCTTCAACATCCCGACCACCATCACCTCGGTCGAGACCGAAGCCTTTTCCGGCCACACCTATCCCGAGCTTCTGGAGGTATTTCCCGATCATCCGCTGCTGGAACGCAGCTCGATGAACTCATGGGACGACCAGAAAGTGCGCGATGCGCTGGAACAGGCCGGACGGCGCAAGGTCGTGGTCTCGGGGCTTTGGACCGAAGTCTGCAACAATACCTTCGCGCTGTCGGCCATGCTTGAGGGCGGATACGAGATCTACATGGTCGCCGATGCCTCGGGCGGGACCTCGCGCGAGGCGCATGACTATTCGATGCAGCGCATGATTCAGGCGGGGGTGGTCCCGATGACATGGCAGCAGGTGCTGCTGGAATGGCAGCGCGACTGGGCACGGCGCGACACCTATGACGCGGTGATGGCGCTGGTCCGCGAACATTCCGGGGCCTACGGCATGGGCGTCGATTACGCCTATACCATGGTCCACAAGGCCCCCGAGCGCGTGGCCCATGGCCCGCGCCTTGCTCCGGTGCCGGCCGCGCTGTCGCCTCAGGCCGCCGAGTAACCGGTTACGCCGCGCCCGGCTTCCCCAAGCCTTCCGCCGGGCGCGGCGCCCAACTCATCGATGAAAGCGCAAGCATGATTGACACGATCCTGACCGACGGCCGCATCACGACGCTTGATTCCGCCTGCCCCGAGGCCGAAGCGCTTGCCATCTCGGGTGGCCGGATTGCCGCGGTCGGAAGCAATCGCGACATCATGCGGCTGAAGGACGATCAGACGCAGGTCATCGAACTGGCCGGGCGACGGGTCATTCCGGGCTTGAACGACAGCCATACCCACCTGATCCGGGGCGGTCTTAGCTACAACATGGAGCTGCGCTGGGAAAATGTGCCGTCGCTGGCCGATGCCTTGCGGATGCTGCGCGAGCAGGCGGCGCGCACGCCTGCGCCGCAATGGGTGCGAGTGATCGGCGGCTGGTCCGAATTCCAGTTTGCCGAACGCCGCATGCCCAGTCTGGACGAAATCAACGCCGCCGCGCCTGACACGCCGGTGTTTGTGCTGCATCTTTACGCCCGTGCGCTTCTGAACCGGGCGGCGTTGCGGGTGCTGGGCATCGGCCCCGACACCCCGAACCCGCCCGGCGGTGTGATCGAACGCGACGCGCGCGGCAATCCGACCGGGATGCTGCTGGCCAAACCCTCGGCGCTGATCCTTTACTCGACGCTGGCGCAGGGACCAAAGCTGCCGCTTCAGGACCAGATCAACTCGACCCGGCATTTCATGCGAGAGCTGAACCGTCTTGGCATCACCAGCGTCATCGACGCGGGCGGTGGCGGCCAGAACTATCCCGAGGATTACGAGGTCATCCGTCATCTGGACAGCTCAGGCCAGCTGACCCTGCGGCTGGCCTATAACCTGTTCGCGCAAAAGCCGGGCAGCGAGCTGTCCGATTACGAACGCTGGATCGCGATGACCGAACCGGGCGCAGGTTCCGACCTGCTGCGGATGAATGGCGCGGGCGAGAACCTGACATGGTCCGCCGCCGATTTTGAAAATTTCCTTGAACCCCGCCCCGAACCCGGTCCCCATATGGAGGCCGAGCTGGAGCGCATCGTCGAATTGCTGGCGACGAACGACTGGCCCTTCCGCATCCATGCCACCTATGACGAGACGATCGACCGCTTCCTGACGGTGTTTGAGCGGGTGAACGGGCGCACGCCCTTTCGCCAGCGCTTCATCATCGACCATGCCGAAACCATCACCCCCCGCAATATCGAGCGCATCCGCGCCCTTGGCGGCGGCATCGCCATCCAGCACCGCATGGCCTTTCAGGGCGAGTATTTCGCCGCCCGCTACGGCATCGAGGCCGCCCGCGCCACGCCGCCCGTCGCCCGCATGCTGGCCGAGGGTGTGCCGGTCGGCGGCGGCACCGATGCGACCCGCGTGGCGTCCTACGATCCATGGGTCGCGCTGCACTGGCTGACCACAGGGCGCAGTCTGGGCGGATTGCAGATGACCGAGGAAAACGCGCTGCTGGACCGGGAAACCGCCCTAAGGATCTGGACCGAAGGCTCAAGCTGGTTTTCCGGAGAATCTGGCGAAAAAGGTCGAATTACCAAAGGTTTTCATGCCGATCTTGCAGTACTTTCCACGGACTACATGCGCGTGCCCGACGACCAGATCCGCGGCATCCGCTCGGTCCTGACCATGCTGGCGGGCAAGGTGGTTTACGGCGAGGGTGGTTTTGCGGGCCTGGCCCCACCGCTGCCCCCCGCCAGTCCGGATTGGAGCCCGGTGGGACACCTTCCCAGCCCCGGCCAGCGTCCCGCAGCGATGGCCGCGCCGGGAGACTGCGACATCCCGTCGTGCCATTCAGAGTGCCGGAATGCTTGCGCTCTTCATGCTCACGACCATAGCATTGCCTGGAACAACAAGGTGCCTGTCCGCCACGCTGGTCGGTTCTGGGGCGCCTTGGGTTGCTCGTGTTTTGCGATCTGACGAAAGGGCGGGTGGGCATGCAGGAAATCCCGAAACTCGTGGCGCAGAACCAGCAATCAGCCTGGAGTCCGCTGCGGCACAAGGCCTTTGCGCTGCTTTGGACGGCGACGCTGATCTCGAATATCGGGACATGGATGAACGATGTCGGCTCGGGCTGGCTGATGACAGAGCTTAGCCCGTCGCCGGGCATGGTGGCGCTGGTCTCGGCCACGACCACGGTTCCGGTGTTTCTGTTCGTGCTGCTGGCAGGCGCGCTGGCCGACCGCGTCGACAAGCGGCGCTACCTGATCACGGTCAACATCCTGCTGGGCATGGTCGTCACGCTGATGGCGCTGGTCACGATGTGGGGGCGGATGACGCCGCAGCTTCTGCTGGTCTTTACCTTTGTGGTCGGCACCGGGGCGGCCTTCATCGCGCCGGCATGGCAATCGATAGTGCCCGCGCTGGTCCCGCGCGAGACGCTGTCGCCGGCGGTGGCACTGAACTCACTGGGGGTGAATATCAGCCGTGCCATTGGTCCTGCGCTGGCCGGGCTGCTCATCACCGCCGTCGGACTGTCTGCGCCGTTCTTTGTGAACGCAGCCAGTACAATCGTCATCGTCACGGCGCTGATCCTGTGGAAACCGCCCCCGGCCGAGCCTTCGCGCCTGCCGCCCGAGCCGATCTTTGGCGCCATGCTGACCGGCTTCCGCCACGCGCTGCATAACGACGCGCTCAAGGCGACGTTGCTGCGATCCTTTGCCTTCTTCAGTTTCGCCAGCGCCTATTGGGCCCTCGTGCCGCTGCTGGCGCGCGGCGTCCCGGGCGGAGGGGCCACGCTTTACGGGCTGGTTCTGACCGCGATCGGCACGGGTGCCGTCACCGGTGCGCTGGTCCTTCCCAGCCTGCGCGCCCATTTCGGCATGAACGGGCTGACCGCCGCAGGCACGATCGCGACCGCGCTGGCCATGGCGCTGCTAAGCCTTGCCGCCAGTCGCGGACTTGCGATCATCGCGGCATTCATCGGTGGTCTCGGCTGGATCGCGGTGCTGACCAGCCTGAACGTCTCGGCCCAGATGGCGCTGCCGAACTGGGTCCGGGCACGCGGGCTGTCGATTGCGCTGATGGTGTTCTATGGCTGCATGGCGGCGGGTTCGACCATCTGGGGGCAGGTAGCAGGGATGACCTCGACCCGCTTTGCGCTGCTTCTGGCGGCAGCGGGGCTGGTCGCGGCGATACCGCTGACCTGGCACGCACGGCTGGGGCAGGGGCAGGGGCGCGACCTGACCCCCGCAGCAAACTGGCCCGACCCCCAGACCGAGGGCGATCCTGCCGACAGCGCCGATCGCGGCCCGGTCCTCATCACCATCACCTATGAGATCGAACCTGAGGAGGCCGAGGATTTCCTGTCCGCCATGTCGGACCTGTCGGGCGAGCGCTACCGCGACGGCGCGCATGACTGGGGGGTCTATCAGGATGCGGCCTCGCCCCGGAACTGGATCGAGTGGTTCTTTCTGCCCAGCTGGGCGGAGCACCTGCGCCAGCATCAGCGCCACACCCAGCATGACGTGCAGAACCACACCCGTGCCCAGGCCTTTCATCGCGGCATGCGTGCCCCCGAAATCCGCCACTACCTTGCGCCCCGCACCGCCGAGACGCGTGCCGCGCCCTTGGCAAAGGAGACCGCGACATGATCCGGACCGTCATCGGCCTGTTGCTTGCCCTGACCATCGGCATCGCCTGCCGGGTTGCGGGCATCCCGTTGCCCGCGCCGCCCGTGCTGATCGGTGCGCTTCTGGTCCTTGCCATGACGCTGGGCTATGTCCTGACCGACCGGCTGGCGGCGCATCGCGCCAACAGCACCCGTCCGCTTTGCGGTGGTCCCACCGGCGAAAGCGGAACCCAGCCATGACCCAGACATTCGGAGGACTGCTGCTGGGATTCCTGATCGGATCGGGGTGTCGCTGGTTCGACCTGCCCTTGCCCGCCCCACCCCGGATCGTCGGCGCACTTCTGGTCGTGGCCATGACGCTAGGCTTTCTGGGGGCGGATCTGGCGCTTTCCTAGCTGCCGACCGGCGGCGGCGAGGACGCGATCCACGTCATCGCCTGTTCGACCTGTGCCAGATGCTGCTGCATGGCATCGCGGGCCGCCATTTCCGAGCCCGCGGCAATCGCCTCGGCAATCAGGCGGTGTTCGCGGTTCGATGAAATCCGGCGGTCTGCCATCAGGTTCACCAGTTCGGACTGGCGCATCATCGCCTGCCGCGATTGGGTGACGACACGGGCGAACAGCGCGTTCTGCGAGGCTTCGGCGATCAGGCAGTGAAAATCGGAATCCAGCCGCACCCAGGTCAGGGAATCCGTTTCAGCATCCATCCGGTCGCACAGCACGACCAGCTTGGCCAGCGTCGCATCGTCACGCCGCAGCGCGGCCCAACCCGCAGCCGGGATTTCGATAAAGGGGCGGGCCTCGACCAGATCGCGGGCGGAAAGCTCTCCATAAGCCAGTTCGCTGACCTGCTGCGCCGAGATGACATAGCTGCCGCTGCCCGTCCGGCTGCGGGTCAGGCCAAGGGTCTGCAAGGACCGCATCGCCTCGCGGATCATCGGACGGCTGACGCCGTAATTCAGGGCCAGCTTTTCCTCGGAGGGCAGACGGCTGCCTACCGGGATGCGCCCGGACAGGATCGCTCCGCGCAGATCCTCGAACACGGCCTCGGTCGCATTCCTGCGATTGACAGCAACCTTCTCCTTCACATCCTCAGCCAAGCTTCCCGTCCCTTTCCCTCCGAAACCCGTGGCGTCGCAGTCTGGACGATCGCAGGGGCCGGGGCAATGCCGCACAGGGCGCTATTGCAGCCAATGCAGTCCGGTCACGACAAAAGCTCCCAGAAAGACGGTCTGGGCCAACAGCAGCACCATCGCGCCTGCGCCCACATCCAGCATCCTGCCCAGTTCCGTCTTGATCCCGACCGCGGCAATGGCGACCAGCAGCGCCCAGCGGGACAGCGCGCCCGCGGCATCGGCCAGCCAGACCGGGATCAGCCCGGCCGAATTGACGGCGGCAAGCACCAGAAAACCCAGCACAAAACCCGGCAGCAAGGGCGGGCGCTGGCCCTCGACCTGATCGGCCAGTCCACGCGCCCGGATCGCCAGTGAAAACATCAGCACCACCGGGGCCAGCATCGACACCCGGATCAGCTTGACTAGGGTCGCGGTCTCGCCGGCCTCGGGGCTGATCGAAAAGCCCGCGCCGACCACTTGGGCCACGTCATGGATGGTGCCGCCCAGGAAGACCCCGGCATCGCGGGCATCCAGTCCAAAGACCTGCGCCAGCATCGGATAGATCACCATGGCCACGGTCGACAGCACCGTCACCGCCAGCACGGTAAAGACCAGATCGCGCTCGGATTTCTCGTGCCGGGGCAAGACCGCGGCAATCGCCATGGCGGCGGATGCACCGCAAATCGCCACGGCACCGCCGGTCAGCAGGGCAAAGCGCCAGTCGCGGCCGATCAGCCGGGTAACGGCCAGCGCGAACAGGATGGTCAGCACCACCCCCGCCACCACCAGCGCGATTGCGGCCCCACCCAGACCCGCCAGCATCTCGACCGAGATCCGCGCGCCCAGCAGCGCCACCCCCAGCCGCAGCACGGTGCGGGCGGTGAAGCCGATGCCGGGCGCGGTGCGCGAGCCCTCATCGGCCAGAAAGTTCAGCGCCAGCCCCAGCAACAAGGCCATCAGCATGGCAGGCGCGCCGTAATGTTCGGACAGAAACTGCGCCGTCGCCGCCACCAGAACCGAAACCGCAAGGCCGGGGAAGAGTTCGCGCAGTTTGTCGGAACGCGACGGATCCACATTGGCTGTCATTTACAAGCCCCGCGCGTGGATATGAGAACCGGACGCAGCCTTGTGCAAATCGCCCAGCTTAGTCCCGACGATCCAGCTCAGACGAGTTCGCAACCCGTCCATATACGCCAAGCGTCGATCAATAATATTCGAGCGTAATGCAATTAATTTAAACAATCCCTGCCCCTCATGCCCGGTTTTCGAGCATGAGGGTTATCAAGCTGTCTCACTGCGCCGCAACCTTATGCGGACCAGCGCAGTTCAACCTTTCGGGAACAGCCAGGTCACCGCGGCGCGCGCACCCCAGTCGTCCTTCGGTCCATTCTCGGGCGTGTCCGCCCAGTATCGGGCGCCCACCTGCAAGCTGACCGGCTGTGCGCCGAATTGCATCAGTTTGGCGATCTGCATGTTGATCGGAACGCTCCATTCCTCAGCCTTCCAGTCATAGGTCGACTCGGTGTTCAGCGAGAATGTCCAGGCAGTGGGCGTGGTATAGGCCATGAAAGGTTGCAGGAAGGTCGACGAGATGTCGTTGCGGTCATCCTCTCCGGCAACCGACCACAGGTGGTTCGCCAGTCCGCCAAAGGTCCAGTTGCCGCTTTGCTTCAGCACGACCGCTGTCGGACCGATGGCCCATTTCTCGGCCCCCAGCAATTCGTCGCTGGCAGTCGGCAAGTAGAAGGCCGGACCCGCCCCCCAGATCAGCCCATTCGCGGTGGGCTCCTTGGGTGAGAAGAAGAAGCTGGCAAGGATATCGCCCAGACCCGATTGACTGCCCGACTCTCCGGCAATGTCTTTTTGGTCGATGATCGGGACGATCACCCGCGCGATGACGTTCCAATTTTCATTGAGATCAATCGGAATGACCGGCTGGACGTTCAGAACGTTCTTTTCCCCGTCCGCAGAGCCATAGCCGGAATCATGGTTGAACTGAAACGGCAGACTGATCAGCGATGCGACCGGGTTGGAAAGCTGCTTGGCCAGATCCTGATCTTGCGCGAGGGCCGGCACGCTGCTCAATGACACCGCCGCGATCAGCCCGACTTGTAGTGCTTTCATGTATATTCCCCTTCGTGAGGGCCGAGCGGGAGCTTGAACGCCCACATTCCGGCGGCTTGATCGCCATTCGAATCAGGAAGTCATCATGGGAATGGTAGCAGCCGATTTTTCCCCAGCGCAGTAAGGCCACGCAGGAGCGAATACGGTGTGACATGTCGGTCACAAGTGAATACGGCATTTGAATTACATAATTGAGATTATTCTGCAAAATTGCGAACCGTGGGGACGTGCTATTTCTGAATGCGACTTTTTATGCTCGACAATGGGTTGAGCCATGAAAGGATCGCAGAATGAAGGTTCGGTTTTCTCACCTTTCGCTCTCTGATCGGGGCAAGATCGAGCGCTGGCGGCATGCCAAGCTGAGCCCTGATGAGATGGCCCGCCGACTTGGCCGGCATCGCTCGACGATCTTCCGCGAACTCAAGCGCAATCATTTCCACGACAGCGAGATCCCGAAGCTCAGCGGCTATTGGTGTGTCGTGGCCCAGAGCCGCTGCGATGCCCGCCGGACGCGGCGACGCAAGCTCGTCTGCGATCCGCGCTTGCGCGACCAGGTCGAGCGCTGCTTGCGCGCCGGCTGGACGCCCGAGCAGATCGCCGGGCGGATGCGCTATGAACGCGCGCCCGCCTCGGTCTGCCACGAGACCATCTACCGCCACATCTATTCCGAGGAAGGCCGCCGCGCTGAACTTTGGCCTCACCTTCCCTCGGGCCGCAGGCGCCGCCGTGGCTATCGGTTGCGCAAACGGCTGCCGCCGAAATTCGCCCCGGAACTCAGCATCTTGTTCAGTCCCGATGTCATCGCGCATCGCAAGGAGTTCGGACATTGGGAGGAAGATTTGGTCTTATTCAGGCAGAAATACGGCCCGGCCAATGTCGCCACGATGATCGAGCGCACCAGCCGGTTCCTTCTTGTACTGAAGAACGAAGAAAAGCGGGCCAAGCCGATCATGTCCCAGATCGCGCAAGCGTTGATGCCCCTGCCCCGCCATGCCTGCCGCTCGGTGACTTTCGATCGCGGCTCCGAATTCGTCGACTGGCCACATTTACAGGCTGAAATCGGCGCGCAAACATGGTTCTGCGAGGCCCGGTCGCCTTGGCAGAAAGGTGCCGTCGCAAACGCCAAAAAACGGCTGCGGCGCTGGCTCTGTCGCGACACCGATCCCAACAGCCTGTCCCAGGAGAATCTCCGATTTCTCTACGCCGGGTTGAACACCACGCCGCGCAAATGCCTCGGCTTCCGTACGTCAGCCAAAGTGTTGGCTCCTAAGTAAAACAGAAAGACACTGATCAGTGCTAGATTTCGGTCATCTGCCGCCCCGCTGGTGTTTTCCTCCAACAACCGATGACAGAGCCACACACGCAACCCTGACTTCATAACGTCAAGCTCACGCCAAATCTGGCGCCACAAGCACGCAACGCGGTGGGTCAACCTAGCTCTGCCTGCCATGCCTGTGCATAGCCGCCTATCCCGACATCGCTGGGAACGCGGGTTGTTGGCACTGCATTTGCCTTGGGCAGGCACAGCAATGCCGCGCCGGCGGAGGTTCCTGTTGCAGATCCGGCGATCTGGACCCCATCCGACCTCAGCGTCGCGAGCATCTCGCAGAAATCCGGGTTCCGGGCAAAGGGTCCCTCGATCAGCACGGGTCCCCGCGATCCGGTCAGGGTCAGGCAGGTGTCAGTCATCAGCGCCAGATACCACGATAACGCCAGCATGCGTTGACCCTCGGTCTGCGGTTCCGAAGTCCAGCGCATCTTGCGGCCCTGGTAAGGGCCGGAATCGCTCACGACCGCAGGCAGGATCATGAGCCCTCGCCGCAGCACTTCCGCCCGGTCGGCATCCGTCGGGCGTGCCTCGGATCCCCCGCGCAGCACCTCATATTCCCGCCCTCCCATAAAGCGGGCCGAGGGCACCGGTTGCCCGAGCGCGTTGACATTGACCAGAACGTCCCGCGTCGGGTCCAACGCAACGGGCGACGTCCCCATGGACATCACGACGACCCATGTGCCGGTCGAGACCACCGAAAACGGCCCCTTCCGACCCAACAGATAGGGATAAAGCGAGGCGTTGCTGTCATGAATGCCAACCGCAACCGGTGTGCCCGGCCGCAGGCCGGTTGCTGCTGCAAGCTCGGGACGCAGATGACCCAGAACCTCGGACGGGCAACGCGGCGGGGCAATCCGCCCCTCCAGTCCCAGCCGCGGAACGAGGTCGGAAAAACGCCCCTCCCACGGGTTCCACAGATCGGTGTGACAACCAAGCGAGGTCACGTCGCTGGCCAATTCGCCGGTCAGCCGCCAGCCCCAATATTGCGGATAGGTCAGGACATGCGCCAACCGCCCCGACAGCTCGGGATCGTGGCCCAGCTGCCAATGCAATTGCGCGCCAAGGTTCAACCCATGCGGCAGCCGGGGCGATCCGGTTTGCGCGAAATCCGGGCGGATCGCGTCATATGCGGCAGCGACCGCGTCCGGGCCGTCATGCTCGTAATCGAGCATCGGCGCGGCCAACTCACCTGCCCCATCCAGCAGCACCGCCGCCGCACCATGCGTCGTGATCGAGATCGCATCGACCCCATGCTGCGCGTGGAAGGTGGACAAATGGTGCAGGAAGAACTGCCAATGCCCCTCAAGATCGGTATGCGGCCATGGCGGGCCGGGAAAGGGCCGGTTCGGGCGTGTGACGACAGCGATCTCCGTCAGGGTCTCGCCCTCGACCAGGGCCAGTTTGGCATTGGTCTTGCCGATATCGATGACGGCGATGCGGGTCATGGCAGGTGGAACATCGGGATCAGGGAAATGGCAATGGGCTCATTGTCGGGACGGGTCGCCATCAGGTCGGCCATATGTGCCCACCAGCGCTGCATGACCGGATGGGCGGGCAAATCGTCCATCCCGTGATCGTCCTTCCGCCACAGGACGCCAAACAGCGCGTTGGTTTCCGGGTCAAGATGGATCGAATAGTCCTGCACCCCAGCATCCTTCAGCAACGCGACCAGCTCGGGCCAAATCGCGTCATGGCGGCGGCGGTATTCGTCTTGCATGCCGGGGTTCAGGATCATTCGAAAGGCGTATTTCTGCATCATTTCCTCAGCATCGTCCAAAGCCGGGGCAGCGCGATCACCGAGATCAGAAGCAGACCCATGATGATCGACATGACGATCCCCGGCACGTTCAACAGCCCCAATCCAAATGTCACCAGCCCCATGACCAGCGCCGCCAGCACGACACCGGCGATCGACCCCGAGCCGCCAAGGATGCTGACCCCGCCAAGTACGACGATGGTCACGACCTCAAGCTCGAACCCCGAGGCGATACTGGGCCGGGTCGAGCCCAGCCGAGAGGTCAGGCAGATCGAGGCGATCCCGCTCATCAGTCCGGTCAGCAGGAACAGGATGAAGCGGATCTTTTCGACCCGGATGCCGGAAAAGCGCGCAGCGGTGGCGTTGTTGCCGATGGCGTAGACCATGCGGCCGAAATTGGTGCGGTGCAGCAGGATGCCGAAGGCAAGTGCTGCCAGCGCAAAGATCACCAGCTCGACGGTAATGACCCACCAGACATAGCCCTGCCCGAACCATGCAAAGCTATCCGGGTAAGTGGTATAAGCCCCATCCCCCAGCGCGATGTAGCTGATGCCGCGAAACAGGCTCATCGTGCCGATGGTGACGACGATCGAGGGCAGGCCAAAACGCGCGACCAAAAGCCCGTTGAACGCACCGCAGACCAGCCCGGTACCCAGCCCCAGCACGACCAGCGCGGGCGTACCCATCCCGGCGGCCGCCGCAGCCCCCATTACGGTCGAGGCCAGAGCAATGATCGAACCCACTGACAAGTCGATCTCTCCGGCGATAATCAGCATGGCCATGGCAAAGGCGATCATTGCCTTTTCGGTGAAGTTGAAGCTCGCGTCGCTGAGGTTCCACGGGTCGAGGAAATATGGAGATGCCAATGAATTCGCGATGAAAATCGCGACGGCTACGACCAGAAGCAGGGCCTCCCAGCTTTTCAGCGCGCGCGATAGCGGCGAGGTCAGGCGGTCGGGTATCTGGCGTCCGGTTGCCGTGGTCATGTCCGATGCTCCGCCTGTTTCAGGATGATGCGGCCGCTTTCGCGCTGGCTGGTGGCGTTGAAGGCGATGGCGACAAGGATCGCCGCGCCTGAAATCGCCATCTGCCAGAAGGGCGAGATGCCGACGACTGGCAGGGCGTTCTTGATGATGCCCAGAAACAGCGCCCCCATGACGCAGCCCGCCACCGTGCCCGAACCGCCGGCAATGGCGATACCGCCGATGACACAGGCCGCGACCACATCCAGCTCAAACCCGCCCGCGATATCGACATAGGCGACTGCATAGCGTGCCACCCAAAGATAGCCGGTCAACCCGGCCAGCGCGCCGGCTAGCACGAAGGCCGCGAACTGCGTCCGACCGACCGAGATGCCGGTATAGACCGCCGCATGAGGGTTGCCTCCGACGGCATGAAAGGCGCGGCCAAGCGCCGTGCGGTTCATCAGCACCGCAACGCCCGCGACCACCGCCAGCGCGATCCATGTCATCACCGGCAGACCGGCGAGGATGGTGCGGGGGAAGGCCTTGAAGCCCTCGCTCATCTGATGGGCGTTGATCCATGCACCGCCCGTCAGCAGGAAAATCGTGCCGCGATAGATGGTCATCGTGCCAAGGGTCACGACGATGGACGGGATGCCCAGTTTCCAGACCATCAAACCGTTCACCGCGCCAAGCGCCGCGCCAAGCGCAATCACCGAAAGCAGGATCAGTGGCAAAGGCACCCCTGCCCCGTTCATCAGCGCCGCAATCATGCCGCAAAGCGCCAAATTCGCCGCCACCGACAGGTCGATGCATTTGGTCAGGATCACCGCCATCTGTCCCAGCGCCAGCAGGATCAGCGGCGAGGTATCGGTCAGCACGCGGGCAAGGTTCCCGGGCGTGACAAAGCCCGGGAAGCGGCTGGCGATCAGCGCCAGCAGCAACAGGATGGCGATGCCAAGAATGGTCTCGCGGGATTTCAGGATGCTCATGCGGTGCCTCCGTTGATGCCGACGGCGGCGCGGACAAGGTTTTCCGGGGTCATCTCGTCACCCGTATATTCGGCAGCGATGCGGCCTTCGCGCATGACGATGACGCGGTCCGACATCCCAAGAACCTCGGGGATTTCGCTGCTGACCATGATGACCGCAAGACCCTGCCCGGCGAGTTCCGACATGAAGTCATGGACGGCGGCTTTTGAACCAATATCGATGCCCTTGGTCGGCTCATCAAGGATGATTACGCGAGGCTTGGTCGCCAGCCATTTGGCGATGACGACCTTTTGCTGGTTGCCCCCCGACAGCAGGCCCACATCCTGATCAAGGCTCGCCGCCCGCAGGTCCAGCCGCTGGGTGTAGTCGCGGGCCAGCGAAAATTCCTCTGCCAGCCGCAGGAAGCCCGCGCGGCTGGTCCGCGCGAGCGAGGGCAGCGTCACGTTCTGAAAGATCGGCAGGCCCTTGACCGCACCCTGCTTGCCGCGATCCTCGGGGACATAGACGATGCCTGCGTGAACCGCCTGCGCGGTCGAGCGGATCACCCGCACGTCGTCCCCGATCCGGCAGGCCCCGCGCGAGGGGCGGGTGATGCCGAACAAGGACTGCATGACCTCGCTGCGGCCCGCGCCGACAAGGCCGTAAAAGCCAAGGATCTCACCCTGATGCAGGATGAAGTTGATGTTCTCGAACTCGGTCGGGTGGCAATAGCCGACGACGGTCAGCGCAGGCGCTCCGATCTGCGCCGGGCGCTTGGGATAGATCTGATCGACCGAGCGGCCGACCATCAGGCGGACCAGTTCGGCTTCTTTCACATCGGCCATCAGCCCTTCGCCGACGAATTGCCCGTCGCGGAAGACGGTCCAGCGGTCTGCGATGCGGAAGATTTCGTCGAATTTGTGGCTGATGAACAGGATCGCCTTGCCTTGCGCCTTGAGCTTCTCGACCAGCTCGTAAAGCTCGGCGATTTCCTTGTGTGAAAGCGCGGCGGTCGGCTCATCCATGATGACGACGCGGGCATCGATCGACAGCGCGCGCGCAATCGCGACCAGATGGCGCGAGGCGATGCTAAGGTCCTTCAGCCGCACCATCGGGTTCAGATCGGCCCCGATGCTGCGCAGGATCGCGCCCGCACGGTCGCGCATGGCCTTGCGGTCGATCAGGCCGAAACGGGTACGCGGCGCATGACCGATGAAGATGTTCTCGGCCACGGTCAATTCGTCGAACAGCACCGTTTCCTGATGGATCGCGGTCACGCCGGAATGACCCGCCGCCTGCGCGGTCGGGAAATGCACCGGCGCGCCATCGACAAGGATCTGCCCCTCATCGGGCTGATAGATCCCGGTCAGGATCTTGACGATGGTGGATTTCCCCGCGCCATTCTCACCAACAAGGGCGGTGACCTGACCGGGGAAAAGATCCAGCTGCACGCCGCCAAGGGCACGCACGCCGGGAAATGTCTTGACGATGCCGCGCAGCGACAGCACCGGTTCGGTGCCGCCTGCGGCCCCTGTTCTGGCCAGCATGAAAGTGATCCTGTGATGTCGGCCCGGCAGGATACGCCGGGCCGTGCCGTTCAAATCAGATCAGAAGATCGAGCTGAACTGGTCGATATTGCCCGCGTCATAGACGAAGGGATCGGCCATGGCGGCTTCGTTCTTGTCGTCCAGTTTCACTTCGCCCATGCGACCGATCGGGATCGAGGCGCCGGGCTTGGCCTCGGCATCCTTCTTGGCCAGATGATAGGCCAGCATGGTCGCCGAATAGCCCAGATCGATCGGGTTCCAGATCGCGAAGGATTTGGACGCGCCCGATTTCACATGCCCCGCCATTTCCGAGGGCAGGCCCAGACCGGTGACATTCACCTGCCCCACCTTGCCCGCATCGGTCACCGCCTGTGCTGCGGCCACGATCCCTACCGAGGTCGGCGCGATGATCGCCTTGAGGTTCGGATAGGTCTGCATCAGGCCCTGCGCCTCGCGATAGGACTTGTCGGCAAGGTCATCGCCATAGACCGTGCCCACGACCTTCACATTCGGGTAGTTGGGTGCGACCTTGTTCATCTCCTCGATCCAGGTGTTCTGGTTGGTCGAGGTGGTGGTGGCCGACAGAACCGCGACTTCGCTGGCCCCGTCTTTGGGCAGATTGTCAGCCGCCAGCTTGATGATCATATTGCCGATCAGCGAGCTGGAGGACGGGTTCAGGTGCATCTGCCGACCTTCCGGCGCGACGCCCGAATCCCAGCTGATGACGGTAATCCCGCGATCCATCGCCTTTTTCAGCGTCGGAACAAGGGCATCGGTGTCATTGGCGGAAACCGCGATGGCGTCGACCTTTTGCGCGATCAGGCTGTTGATGACCTCAATCTGGCCTTCAGCGGTGGTGTCGGTCGGGCCGGTATAGATGATCTTGACGTCGCCAAGCTCTTTCGCGGCTTCCTCGGCGCCCTTGTTCGCGGCCTCAAAGAAACCGATCCCCAGCGCCTTTACCACCAGCGCGATGCGCATTTCCTCGGCCTGCGCCGCCGTGGTCATCAGAGCCATGGCCATCGCGACCGTGGTCATTGCCTTGCCAAATACGCTCATTCGTTCCTCCCCTATGAGCGGTTTTGCGCGTCACTCCTCCTGCGCGCGCTTTTTTCTGTCCGTCGCGGCCTCGGCCACGATCAGACGGACTTCGGCAGCCTCCAGCATCTGCGCGGCGCGATCCTCGATCCCACTGTCGGTGATGACGGTGTGGATCCGGTTCAGCGGGCACAAAAGCAGGCTGGAGCGCTGGTTGAATTTCGAGCTATCGGCCAGAACCACCAACTCATCGGCCTGATCGATCAGCTTCTGCTCGGCCTGAACCAGAAGGGGGTCGCCCTCCATCAGGCCCAAGGGTCCAAGACCACGGCAGCCCATGAACATGCGCCGGGCATAGAAATGATTGCTGCCATCAGTGTCGAAGGGCGACAGGATAATGTTCTGTTCGCGATAGATCGCACCCGCCGGAACCAGAACCGTGTTCTTGGAATGCTTCAGCAGATGTTCCGCAATCGGAAAGCTATTGGTAAAGACCTGCAGGCGCTTCGTGGTCAGCGGATGCACCATCTGAAAGGTGGTCGTGCCGCCATTGACGATGATCGCGTCGCCATCTTCGCACAAATCCACCGCCGCCTGCGCGATGGCGCGCTTTTCCGCGATATGCAGCGTCTGGTTCACCGCGAAAGGCCGCGCATTGATGCCGACGAATTGCGGCGGCGAGATCGCCTCGGCCCCGCCCCTGACACGGCGCAGTTTCTTGGCCAGATGCAGCTGGCCGATATCGCGCCGCACAGTCGCCTCGGACGCGCCGGTCAGCGCGCACAGATCGCCAACCGTCACCACCGGCCGCTCCTGCACGGCCGAAAGGATGATACGATGACGTTCGGTTTCCAGCATGATGCGCCCCTAGTTCCACGGATCAGTTTCCATCATTACCGCTCACTGTCAATCATATTTGATCGCAATCATGATTGCTGCACCTGCACAATGATCGATTATGATCGATACTGATTGACGATTGCGCGAATCCGAGTCTTATTCGCTCAGGGAAGCGCGGCAGGTCTTGGCCGCCTAGGGAGGGTTTCCATGACTGGAACAATTGCGGCCAACCGGCTTGAGAACCTGTGGGATGACGCCCGCGCCAACGGAATGAGCGAATCGGAAAAGCTGCTTCACCGCTCGAATCTGCTGGGTTCGGACAAGCGCGTCACGAATTACGGCGGCGGTAATACCTCGGCCAAGGTCATGGAAACCGACCCGCTCAGCGGCGATGCGGTCGAGGTGCTGTGGGTCAAGGGCTCGGGCGGCGATATCGGCTCGATGAAGATGGACGGATTTTCGACCCTTTACATGGACAAGCTGCGCGCCCTGAAAGGCAAGTATCGCGGGCTGGCGTTTGAGGATGAGATGGTCGGCTACCTGCCCCATTGCACCTTCGCGCTGAACCCGCGCGCCGCCAGCATCGACACGCCGCTACATGCCTATGTGCCAAAAAAGCATGTCGATCACGTCCATTCTGACGCGATCATCGCCATCGCGGCCTCGGTCAATTCGCGCGAGCTGACCGCCGAGATTTTCGGGGCCGAGATCGGCTGGCTGCCTTGGAAGAAACCCGGCTACGAACTGGGCCTGTGGCTGGAAAAATTCGCGACCGAGAACCCGCAGGCGCGCGGCTGCGTGCTGGAAAGCCACGGGCTGTTCACTTGGGCCGATGACGCCAAGGATTGCTACCTGACCACGCTCGAGATCATCAACAAGGCTGCCGCTTGGCTTGAGGCGCGGACCGCAGGCAAGCCCGCATTCGGCGGCGCCAAGGTCCCGACATTGGACGCCTCGGCGCGGCGCGAGGTTGCGGCAAAGCTGATGCCGGTGATCCGTGGCCTGATTTCCAAAGACCGCCACAAGGTCGGCCATTTCGACGATCAGCCCGCCGTGCTGGAATTCGTAGGCTCGAACGCGCTGGATACGCTGGCGCCTATGGGAACCTCTTGCCCCGACCATTTCCTGCGGACCAAGATCCGCCCGCTGGTCGTGGATTTCGACCCCGCCACGCCCGATCTGGACGCAACCATCGCCGGGCTGGAAAAGGCCGTCGCCGATTACCGCGACGATTACGCGGCCTATTACGACCGCTGCAAGCATCCCGACAGCCCCGCATTGCGCGACCCGAATGCCGTGGTCTACCTGGTGCCGGGCGTCGGCATGATCACCTTTGCGCTTAACAAGGCGACGGCCCGGATCTCGGGCGAGTTCTATGTCAATGCGATCAACGTGATGCGCGGGGCCAGCGACGTCAGCACCTATCAGGGCCTGCCCGAACAGGAAGCCTTTGACATCGAATATTGGCTGCTCGAGGAAGCCAAGCTGCAACGGATGCCGAAACCTAAATCGCTGGCGGGCCGGGTCGCGCTGGTCACCGGCGGCGCGGGCGGGATCGGTGCCGCCACCGCCGAACGCTTCCTGAGCGAAGGCGCCTGCGTCATGCTGGCCGATATCGACGCCACCGCATTGGCCACCGCGCAGCAGGCACTGTCCGCCCGCCACGGCAAGGATGTCGTCCGCAGCGTGCAAATGAACGTCACCGACGAGGCTCAGGTAATCGCTGCCTATGCCGAAATGGCCGTCGAATTCGGCGGCGTCGACATTCTGGTCTCGAATGCCGGGATCGCGTCCTCGGCCCCGGTCGAAGAGACCTCGCTGGCGCTTTGGAACAAGAACATGGACATCCTGTCCACGGGCTATTTCCTTGTCTCGCGCGAGGCATTCAGACTGCTACGCAAGCAGGATATCGGCGGTTCCATCATCTTCGTCGCCTCAAAAAACGGCCTTGCCGCCAGCCCCAATGCCAGCGCCTATTGCACGGCCAAGGCGGCCGAAATCCATCTGGCGCGCTGCCTTGCGCTGGAAGGGGCAGAAGCGCAGATCCGCGTCAATGTCGTGAACCCCGACGCCGTGCTGCGCGGCTCCAAGATCTGGGAAGGCGAATGGCTTGACCAGCGCGCCGCGACCTACAAGACCGACAAGGAAGGCCTCGAGGAAATGTATCGCCAGCGCTCGATGCTGAAACGCTCGGTCCTGCCCGAGGATATCGCCGAGGGCGCCTATTTCTTCGCCAGCGATCTTTCCGCCAAATCGACCGGGAACATCCTGAACGTCGATGCCGGCAACGTCCAATCCTTCCCGCGGTGAGCCTGATGATCGACAAACACCTGATCGAGGCTGAAAACGCCGCCCGTGCCGCCGATCTGGCACAGGATTACGACGCACTTGGCGCACGCCTTGCGCGCCGTGATGTGGATATCGAGGATCTGACCGCCCGCGCCACAGCGTTTGGCGTTGCCGTTCCCAGCTGGGGCACCGGCACCGGCGGCACGCGCTTTGCCCGTTTTCCGGGTCTGGGCGAACCACGCGGCATCATGGACAAGCTGGACGATTGCGCGGTCATTCATCGTCTGACCGATGCCACGCCGTCGGTCAGCCTGCATATTCCCTGGGACAAGCAGGACCCCGCGCTACTGCTGGAAAAGGCCGGGGAATGCGGACTTGGCTTTGACGCCATGAACTCGAACACCTTTCAGGATCAGCCGGATCAGGAGCGCAGCTACAAGTTCGGCTCGCTTTCCCATACCGATGCCGCCACCCGCGAGCAGGCGGTCGAACACAATCTGGAATGCATCGAGATCGGCCGTCAGATTGGCTCCAAGGCGCTGACGGTCTGGATCGGCGACGGCTCGAACTTCCCCGGCCAGACCTCGCTGTCGCGCCAGTTCGACCGCTATCTGGACGCGATGAAGCAGGTCTATGCCGGGCTGCCGGACGATTGGCGGATCTTCTCAGAACACAAGATCTATGAACCCGCCTTCTATTCGACCGTGGTGCAGGACTGGGGCACCAGCCTGATGACCGCGCAAGAGCTTGGTCCCAAGGCACAATGTCTGGTCGATCTGGGTCATCACGCGCCAAACGTGAATATCGAGATGATCGTCTCGCGCCTGATCCGCGCGGGCAAGCTGGGCGGCTTCCATTTCAACGACAGCAAATATGGCGATGACGATCTGGACAGCGGCACGATCGAGCCTTTCCGCCTGTTCCTCGTCTTCAACGAGCTGGTCGAGCTGGAAAACACCCCCGGCCTGAACCTCGCCCACATGATCGACCAAAGCCATAATGTCACCGACCCGATCGAAAGCCTGATCGTCTCGGCCTGCGAGATCCAGCGCGCCTATGTGCAGGCCTCGCTGGTCGACCGCGCCGCGCTCGATGGCTACCGACAGGAAAACGACGCGCTGATGGCAGCCGCGACCCTGCGCGCCGCATTCCGCACCGATGTCGAACCGATCCTCGCCATGGCGCGGGCACGGGCAGGTGCGGCCATCGACCCGGTCGCGGCCTATCGCGCCTCGGGCTACCGGGCCAAAGTCGCCGAACAACGGCCGCGGGTCGCGGGTGGAGGCGGCGGGATCGTCTGATCCCGTCACCGACCGAAAAGGGCGGGGCTCGATGCCCCGCCCTTTTCGTTCATCCCTCGATGGGCTTTTTCTCACCCGCGCGGATTTCAAAGGCCATGATGTTCTGACGCGGAGGCAGCGGGCAGACCGCGAATTCGGTAAAGGCGCAGGGCGGATTGAAGGCCTTGTTGAAGTCCAGCACGATCTTGTCGCCCGCCATCTCGCCAATCAGGAAACGCGAGGCGCCATAGGTCTCGCGACCCGCCGTGCGGTCGCGGATCACGAACATCGGCTTGCCGGATTTCCAATGTGTCGGCAGCAATTCGATCTGCGCGCCTTCATGGGTGAAGCGCGCCACATGGGTCAGCTGGACCGAGGTCTCGACCCCGGTGACCATATCGATGCCCAAGGATTTCGGAGTTTCCAGCTTGATCCAATCGGCCTCGATGCGCCAATCGGGGTCGAGCGGGTAGCTCTCGAGTCCCGCGAAATCCTGCAGCGCCGGGCTTGCTGCATCGCGAACGCGCAGGGCATATTGGCCCTCGACCTGCGTGACCTCGATCAGCAGATCGCCAACCTTCAGGCGCGGCGGGTTGTCGGGCACGGGCTGCAGCGCCACGGCACCAGCACCTGCGTCAAAGCGCGAGGCCCCGTCCGCGTCCAGTTCCAGAACGCCAAGATGCGCGGGCCCGGCGGAAAGGACCACGTCGTTGTCAGCGGCCGCGCCGACCGTCATGCGACCGGCAGCGATCTCGACACGGTCGGTCAGGTTCAGCCAGCCATCCTCGGCAGTCAGGGCGGCAAGGCGCGCGGCGCGCCAGATCTCGAATTCTTCGGCGTAGGTCACGAGGACTCCATGGGCATGTGTTGCAGGCTGGCCAGAAGCCGCTGGGTATAGGGGTGTTTTGGGGCGCGCAAAATGTCCTGGGTCGCGCCCGCCTCGACGATGCGGCCCTGTTGCAAGACGATCATGCGCGGGCACAAGGCCGCGACAATGGCAATGTCATGCGAGACAAGCACCAGCGTCAGGTCGCGCGACAACTGGGTCAAAAGCGCGATCACACGCACCCGCGTCGCCAGATCCAGCGCAGAAACCGGCTCATCGGCCAGAAGCACGCGGGGCCGCGCGATCAAGGCGCGGGCAATCGCGATGCGCTGGCGCTGGCCGCCGGAAAAGGCGCGGGGGTAGCGGTCCACGCTGTCCTCGGGCAGGCCCACCGCTTGCAGGACGCGGGCGGCCTCGGCTTTCGCATCTCCGGGCAGGTTCAGCGCGGAATGCGGCTCGGTCAGGATACGGCCGACCTTCATCCTTGGATCAAGCGAGGTATAGGGGTCTTGAAAGACCGGCTGGACGAGGCGCCGATGCGCCTGCATCCGGCTGCGCGAGCGGGTCTCCAGCACCGAGCCATCCGCCTCGACCACGCCGGCATCGGGCCGCGCCAGCCCCAGCATCAGCCGCAGGATGGTGGATTTCCCCGAGCCGCTTTCGCCCAGAATGCCAAGGTTCTGCCCCTGCTCCAGCGCCAGAGAGACGCCATGCAGGATCGGCGTGCCGCCATAGCCGAAACGCACATCATTGAGCGAAATCAGGCTCATCGCATCCCCCTGACCGCCAGTTCCAGCTGTCGCGCAGCGGCGACAAGACCGCGCGTATATCCGTCTTGCGGATAGGAAAAGACTTGGTTCACCGGGCCTTCCTCGACCGCGCGACCATGCTGCATGACGATCACCCGCTCGGTGATGCGGGCGACGACGGGCAGGTCATGGCTGATGAACAACAGCGCCAGCCCTTCGTCGCGGGCAAGGTCGTCCAGAAGTTCCAGCACCTCGGCCTGCGTGGTGACATCCAGCGCAGTCGTCGGCTCATCGGCGATCAACAGGCGCGGCCCGCAGGCCAGCGCCATGGCGATGGCGATACGCTGGCGCTGCCCGCCCGAGACCTCATGCGGCCATGAGTGCAAAATACGTTCGGGTTCCGCGATGGAAACGCGGTCGAGCCAGCGCAGCTGTTCGGCGCGCAGCTCAGCGGAGGACAGGGTGCGCCCCTCGCGCCGGGCGCGGCGGCGGATCGGCTGGGCCAGCTGCTCGCCCAGCCGCATCAGCGGGTCAAGCGCGGAACGCGGATCTTGGAACACCACCGCAGCGACAGAACCGCGCAACGGCACCAGCGCGCGATCGGGCTGGCCGATGACCTGATGGCCGCCCAGCAGAACCGAGCCCTCGGCCCGCAGCCCATGCGCCAGCAGCCCCACGACCGACATAGCGGTCAGAGATTTGCCCGAGCCGCTTTCTCCGACCAGACCCAGCCTTTCGCCGGGCGCGACCGAGAAGCTGATGCCATGAACCAGCGTGCGCGCGGGGCCGTGGACGCGCAGGTTTGAAACCTCAAGCAGGCTCATGCCGCCCCCCTTTCCGGGTCCAGCAGATCACGCAGGCCATCGGCAAGGAAGTTGATCCCCAGAACCAGCGCCATCAGCGCCAGTCCCGGCGCGATCACTCCGATCGGCGCGTTATAGACCGTCGATTGCGCACTTTGCAGCAACTGCCCCCATGAGGCATTCGGCGGCGGCGCGCCAAGGCCCAGATAGGACAGCGAGGCCTCGGCAATCACCGCCAGCCCGAATTGCAGCGCAATCGCGACCAGCACGGTCGGCGCGATATTCGGCAAGACATGGACCAGCACGATCCGCCCCCAGCCCAGACCAGAACAGCGCGCGGCGGTGATGTAATCCTGAGCCAGCACGCGCTTGGTCAGGATGCGTACCAGCCGTGCAAGGATCGCCGACATGGCGATGCCGATGGCAAGGATGGCCGTGCCCAAGGACGCTCCGTCGCTTGCCGCCACGACCAGCATGGCCAGCAGCAGTGTCGGGAAGGCGATCAGGATATCCAGCGTCGCGGCCAGCGCATCGTCGATCCCGCGCTGCGCGAAAGCCGAAAGCACGCCCAAAGTGGTCCCGATCAGACCGCCAAGTGCGGCGGCGCCGATCCCCACGGTCAGCGCGATCCGCGCCCCGATCATCACTTGGGTGAAGTAGTCGCGCCCCAACCGGTCCGTGCCCGCCCAATGAGCCCAAGACGGCGGCTGCAGCCGTCCGCCCGCCATCGCTGTCGGGTCATAGGGCAGCCAAACCAGCGTCAGCAGGGCCACCGCGACATTGATCCCGACGAGGACCGCGCCGATCCACAGACTTGTCCGCCTCATCGTCCGGCCACCGTTTCACGCAGGCGCGGGTCGATCAGGCGTTGGACCACATCGGCCACGAAACCGATCAGCAGCACCAGCAGGGTCGAGACCAGCAGCACCCCCTGCACCGTCGGATAATCCCTTTGCTGGATGCCCAAAAGCAGCATCGAGCCCAGCCCCGGCAGGGCAAAGACCCGCTCGACCACGACAGCACCCAGCAGGGTCGAGGCCAGCTCGATCCCCAGAATGGAAATCACCGGAACCGCGCCATTCCTGATGCCGTGGCGGATCAGCGCGCGCGGGAAGCTTGCCCCCAAGGCACGGGCATTCCTCAGATAATCCGCGCCCAGCACGTCCAAAGTGGCCGAGCGCACATAACGCATCAAGGACGCCGACATCACCAGCGCAATCGTCAGCACAGGCAGGATCAGCGCGCGGAAAGCGCCGGGAAAATCCTGCCAGCCCTTCATCGGAAAACCGCTGGCGGGCAGCATCCGCCATTTCACCGCGACCAGCCAGATCAGCAGCACCCCGATCCAAAAGACCGGAACCGCGATGCCAAGTTGCGAGACGGCGGACAGCAGCGCCCCATACCAGCGATCTGCCCTGAGCGCCGAGATAATCCCCAGCGGCACCGCAATCGCTACCGCCAGCAGGAAGGACGCCACCGTCAGCGGCAGCGTCACAGACAACCGCGCCGCGATCTCGGGCAGGACCGGCGCGCCCGACACAAACGACTTGCCCAGATCAAAGCGCGCCAGATCGGACAGGAACATGCCCAGTTGCACCCAGATCGGTTGGTCGGAACCGACCTGCGCGCGGGCGGCAGCGATCTGCGCCTCATCCGCGCCGACCGACAGAAGCGCCGCCGCCGGATCGCCCGGCAGCAGGCGCAGCAGCACGAAAAGCACCAGCCCCGCCGCGATCAGCGACAGGGCCAGCACGAAAGTCCGGCGCAGAAGATACCGGCCCATCCGTTACTCTTTGGCGATGCCGCGCAGGAAGAACTGGGCGTTCAGCCCGTTCAGCGGATAGCCCGTCGTCGCCGTGTTCGACACGACGATCTGCGGGTACAGGAACAGCCAGTTCGAGGCGGCGTCCTCGGTGATGATGCGGTTGGCCTCGCGCACCTTGTCGGCCTGTTGGGCCTCAGTGTCGCTGGCCTCGGCGGCAGCCACCAGTTCGGTCACTTTCGGGTTGTTATAGCCCCAGTAGAAGTCCGGATTGCCATAGAAGACCACGTCGCGGTGGTTGACGTGTTCCTGCAGCGTCGCCTGGAAATCCTTGGCCTGATAGACCTTGGTGTACCATTCATTGGCGGTGATGACGTGGATGTTCACCGTGACACCGATCTTGGCCAGTTCCGCCTTCAGGAATTCAGCCGTGATCGGATGCGGGTCGTAGTTCGGGGTTTCCAGCGTGAAGGTGAAGCCCTCGGGGAAGCCCGCCTCGGCCAGCAGCGCCTTGGCGCTTTCCGGATCATAGGCATCGACGCTGGTCAGGTCCTCGTACCAGGCATCGGTCGGCGGCACGAAACTGCCCAGCACCATGCCGCGGTCGCCCCAGATCGCTTCCAGCAGCTTTTTCTTGTCCACGGCGCGGGCCAGCGCCTTGCGGACCTTGACGTTGTCGAAGGGGGCCACGCGATCATTATAGGCCATGATCTGTTTGGTCGTGGACTTGCCTTCGGAAATCTTGAAGGCCGAGGCATCCTCGAACTGGGCCAAAGCATCCGGGCTTTGCACCGAAGTGATGACATCCACCGCATCGGTCAGCAGCGCGTTGTTCAGCGCGGCGGCCTCGGTGAAATAGCTGAAGATCGCGCCGGAATTGGCGGGCTTGTCGCCCCAGTAGCCGTCGAAGGCCTCGAGCGACAGCGCCGAGCCGCGCTTCCAATCAGCCAGCTTGTAGGGGCCGGTGCCGTCTTCCTTGGCGGTGATGTCGCCCGCGGCGTCATTCACCACCCAGACATAGCTGAGGTTATAGGGCAACGAGATCGACTTAGATTTCAGCTTGATGACCACGGTCTTGTCGTCCGGGGTGTCGATGGATTCGATCGTCGACAGGCTTTTCTTGCGCGAGGATTTCGAGGTCTCGGCGGTCACACGCTCGATCGAATACTTCACATCTGCAGCCGTCAGCGGCTCACCGGAATGAAAGGTCACGCCGGGCTTCAGGGTGAAGCTATGGGTCAGACCGTCTTCGCTGACCTCGTGCTTTTCCGCCAGGGCGGGCGTGACCGAGCCATCGTCGTTCAGGCGAAACAGCGCCTCATAGACGTTGTCGTTGAAGGCTTCGTTGATGCCCTGCCCCGCGCCCGCCGTATTGTCGAGGTTCTGCGGCTCATAGAGCGAGCCGACGCGGATCACCGCCGCAGGATCGGCAGCCAAGGCCGCGCCCGCCGACAGCAGGGCCGCCGAGGCGAGGCCGAAAATATGGACCGAGAGGCGCTTGGTGTTCATCTGCGATGACCTTTCAGACAATGCTTTGCCCGCACGATATCCGCAACTTGCGCCCGATGCGAGGCGCTATCGGCGATGCTGGAAATCCCGGCATTGGCAGGATCGCGGGGCAAAGGTCAAGATGCCCCGGCACCCCTCATCGCGGCACTTTAGGCCGTTCGCGTCCGAAATGCTCTTCGACATAAAAGGACGGGCGCTTGCCGACATCGTCCAGATGGTTCTGCAACCAGTCCTCTGCCCATGCGGTGCCGCAGTTGAACAGATGCTGCAGATAGGCCCAATCCGCATTCATCTTCGAAGATGAGGACAGGTCCTGAAGATCCTCCTCGCCATGGATCATGTGCAAGCGCAGGTGAATGCCACCATTCATTTCGACCACACCCTTGTCGACCAGCCGGCTGAGACTGTCGAGCGCACGCAGTTCCTTCATGAGACTGGTGTTGAAGCTGATCTCATTGATGCGGTTAATGATTTCGCGAGCGTTCCGGGGCAGCTTCTCGCGCCGCATCGGGTTCAGTTGGACGATCAGCACATCGACGACCTCGCTGTCGATGATCAGCGGCGTCAGCGCCGGATTGGCGGAATAGCCACCGTCCCAATAAGCCTCGCCTTCGATTTCCACCGCGCGATACATCAGCGGCAGACAGGCCGAGGCCAGCACCGTGTCGCAGGTGATCTCTCCGTTTGAGAAGATCCGGGCGTGGCCGGTGCGAACATTGGTCGCATTCAGATGGACGCGCAGCTTGGTCGAGCGGTTGATGGCGTCGAAATCGACCGACTCTTGCACCAGATCGCGCAGCGGGTTCACGTCGAAGGGGTTCAGTTCATAGGGCGAGAACATTCGGCTTAGCGTCTCGGCCATCAGATAGGGCGGCGAACGATCAAGCGAGAAATCCCCCTTCATCCGGTCCCAGATCGTCGGCTGCATGGGCGAGTAGCGCGCCGCGTCGCTGACCGCCTTCCAGAAGCCGGCCAAGGCCTCGCGCGCGGCCTCGGGGCCGCCCTTTTCCATGCCATGCGCCAGCACCACCGCGTTCATCGCGCCGGCGCTGGTGCCGCTGATTTCCGCGATCCGCAGTCGGGGTTCCTGAAGCAACCGATCCAGCACCCCCCAGGCCAGGGCCCCATGAGAGCCGCCGCCTTGCAGCGCAAGATTGATGGGCAGTGCAGCGTCCGTCATCTGTCGCTCCGTCGCCAATGCGTCAATTTCCGCAGTGCAGCATCAATTGGGCAGCGTTTCAACAGCGGATCGCGAATGCCCCCTATGTCGCGATCAATGTGGTAAAGGCGGACAGATGCGCGTCCAGTCTTGCGCGAAGCTGCGCAAGGGGCTGGTCCTCGTCCAGAATGAATTCGGTGAACAGTGCGTTGAGGTCATTGAAGGCCATCTCGCCCAAGGCAGTCGCGCCGATCCCCTGCCGGACGTCACCCCGGGCCTGAAGGGTGGCGATCAACCGGCAGACCTGCGCGGCCAGCGCTGCGTCCAGCTCGCGGTAGCGCCGCGAGAAGGGTGCCTCGGGCTGCTGGATCGTCATCGCCATGGCCGAGCGCCACATCGCCTTGGTCAGATAGACCAGCGAATGGTCGTAATAGGTGCGGATCAGCACGCTCATCGCCTGAATGGCGGTCTCGGGGGGACGGGCCACGACCACCTCGCCCTGCGCCAACACCTCCTCGACCTCCATGCTGACGATTGCCAGCAGAAGGTCCGCCTTGTTTTCAAAGTAATTATAAAGGGTTCCGACAGAAACCTCGGCGACCTCGGCGATCGTGTCTATCCGCGCAGCCTCATATCCCATCTGCCCGAAAAGCGTGCTGGCCGCCTCAAGGATGCGGCGGTTTCGGTCGGCCTTCTGTCGTTCGCGCAGTCCCGTCATTGCTTCCCCTGTCGGACCTAAAATTATCATTGACTGCAAAAATGAACTGCTTCAACTTTTTTCTTGAACGGACCCGTCAGAGGTCCTCCACCGACAGGAGTTTGAATGATGATCAGATCCGCCTGCGCCGTGATCGCCCTTGCCGCCGTCGCGCCGCTGACCGCCCATGCCGCCGAAGAGTTGAACGCCCTCGTCTGGTGCGACCACGCCGACCCGGCCTTTCTTGAGCCTTTCGAGAAGGCCCATGACGTCAAGGTCAACGTCAAGGAATATCAGGGCACGGCCGAAGGGCTGACGATGCTGGAACAGTCGCGCCCCGGCGATTGGGACGTGATGGTGATCGACGCCGTCGACGTCCATCGCGCCATCGACCGCGATGTGCTGGCACCCCTGCCGCCCGAGGCGCTGCCGGTCGCGGATTTCTTCCCCGAACTGGTGATGGCATCGCATAACAGCCGCGATGGCGTGACCTACGCCGTCACCGACAAATTCGGCTACAACACCATCGCCTATAACAAGTCCAAGGTCGATCCGAAGGACATGGAAAGCCTCAAGACCCTGTGGTCGGGCAAGTATGACGGCCGGATCGGGATCTATGACTATTACCTGCCCGCGCTTGGCATCGTCGCGCTGTCGCAGGGCGTCAAAACCGCCGATCTGAAGGGCGAGGCCATCGAGGGCCTGCGCGAGCCGCTGATGAAGCTGAAGGCAGCCTCGAAACAGGTGGCGGATGTGGTTGGCAGCCAGACCGCGTTGGCCACGGGCGAGGTCGACATTCTGGTCGGCGGCGGCGAATTCCTGACCGCCACCCTGCATGCCGAAAACCCCGATCTGGACTACACGATCCCCGCCGAGGGCGGTGTCCTTTGGGCCGAATCCATCGCCATGCTGAAGGATTCCCAGAAACCCGAACTGGCGCTGGAGTTCATCAAATACGTGACCTCGCCCGAGGGGCAGGCCCGGCTGGCGACCTCGTCCTGCTATTGGGGCATGCCCGCCAACGCGAAAGCGGGCGAGCATCTGACGCCGGAACAAAAGGCCGTGCTACGCTGGGACGCGCAGGCCGATTACCTGAAACGCGCGCAGCTTTACCCGATCCCCAGCGCCGATGACGATGCGGCGATGCAGGATCTGTGGACCGACATGCTGCAGAACTGATCCGATGAGCATCGAACAGACAGAACGCAGACAGGGGGCCGCCTTGGTGGCCCCCGCCCTGCTGTGGACCGTCGCCTTCTTTGTCCTGCCCTTCGCCGCGATGATCTGGATGAGCCTGTCGCATCTGGAAGGCCGCGAGGTTGTCAGCGGGCCGGGCATCGGCAATTACCTTCGCATATTTACCGAGCCCTCGCTGCTGCGCGGCATCCGCGTTTCGCTTGAGATCACCGCGATCGTCACGGTGCTGTCGGTGATCCTTGCCTGGCCGCTGGCCTGGATCATCGCGACCCGTGTGCCCCCGAAATGGCGCAGGCTGGCGCTGATGCTGGCGGTGCTGCCTTTCTGGACCTCCTATGTCGTGCGTTCCTATTCATGGGCGCTGGTGCTGGGCGAAAACGGCATCGTCACGCAGGGGCTGATCCAGCTGGGCCTGCTGGAACAGCCATTGCAGATCATGGCGACGCGCACCGCGACGATCATTGGTTTCGTGCATTTCTTCGTCATGCTGCTGACGCTGACGATCTATTCGAACCTCGTGCAGCTTTCGCCGAACTATGCCCGCGCCGCCGAGGATCTGGGCGCCTCGCGCTGGCAGGTCATCCGGCTGGTGATCCTGCCCCTGACCCTGCCCGGTGTGATGACCGGGGCATTCCTGACCTTCGTGCTGTGCATCGGGGACTATATCACGCCGCAGATTCTGGGTGGGAACTCGGAACTGACGCTGCCGCAGCTGATCATGCTGCAACTGGGGCGGCGTGGCGATTACCCGATGGCCTCGGCCTTGGCGGTGGTGCTGATGGTGCTGGTGACGCTGGCCTATGCCGCCTGCGCCCGCTGGCTGAAGATGGAGCGGGTCTGATGCGCATCCTGTCATGGGCCTATCTGGTCCTGCTCTTTCTGTTCATCCTGCTGCCGGTCGGCGCGTTGGTGGTGTTTTCCTTTCAGGACGGACGCCTGCCGGTTCCGCCCTTCAAGGGCTTCACGCTGGAATGGTATGCCAGGGTCATCGCCGATCGCGACCTGATGGCGGCGCTGTGGAATTCGTTCCTTGTCGCCTTCGGCTCCTCGGCGTTGGCGCTGGTGCTTGGTTTTCTGGCGGCGTCGGGACTGGCACGAGTGGCACTGCCCGGATCAGTGCTGCTGCGCGGGTTGCTGATCGCGCCGATGACCGTCAGCTATCTGATCATCGCGCTGGGATTGTTGCAGGTCTTCAACGCGGTGGGCGTGCGGCCGTCGCTGCTGGCGACCGGCATCGGCCATGTCGTCATCAACCTGCCGCTGTGCTTTTCGATCATCTATGCCGCGATGGGCGAGCATCAGCGCAATGCACTGCGCGCCGCCCGCGATCTGGGCGCACGGGAATGGCAGGTGCTGGCGCTGATCTCGGCCCCGATGCTGGCGCCCGCCTTGGCCGCCGCGTTTTTCCTGTCGGTCACCTTCAGCTGGGACGAGTTCATCATCGCCTTCCTGCTGACCCGTTTCGATGTCACCCTGCCGGTCGAGATCTGGTCCATGCTGCGTTCGGGCCTGTCGCCGGCGACCAATGCCATCGGCTCGCTTGTCTTCCTCGTCTCGGTCGCCGTTGTCGTGACGCTTGAATTCACCCTGTTCAGAAAGTCCCGGTCATGACCGCCGAAGTCCGTTTTCAGGCCATCCACCATCGCTTCGGCACTTTCACCGCCCTGCACCGGGTCGATCTGACCATCGCGCCCGGCGAGTTCATCGTGCTGCTGGGTCCTTCCGGCTGCGGCAAGACCACGCTGCTGTCGATCCTTGGCGGCTTTGTCACGCCGACACAGGGCAAGGTTCTGATCAATGGCAAGGACATGACCCATGTCCCGCCGCGAGGCCGTCCGACGACCACGATGTTTCAGGACTATGCCCTGTTCCCGCATATGAGCCTGCGCGACAACGTGGCCTTCGGGTTGCGCATGCGCGGCGTGGCCAAGGCCCCGCGCCGAGACCGCGCACAGGAGATGCTGGACATGGTGGGACTGGGCGACAAGGCCGAGCGTCGCCCGCATGAGCTGTCGGGCGGCCAGCGTCAGCGCGTCGCCCTGGCCCGCGCCTTGGCGGTTTCGCCCGATGTGCTGCTGCTGGATGAGCCCTTGGGCGCACTGGACCTGAAGCTGCGCCGCCAGATGCAGGATGAGCTGAAGGCGATCCAGCGCCGCGTCGGCACCACCTTTGTTCATGTCACCCACGATCAGGAAGAAGCCATGGCCGTCGCCGATCGCATCGTGGTGATGAATCAGGGCCGGATCGAACATTGCGGCACCCCCGAGGAGGTCTATCTGCACCCCGCCAGCCTGTTTTCGGCAGGGTTCATGGGTGAAATGAACCGCATCCCGGTCACGGCCAAGGGCACGGGTGCGGACAGTCCGCTGGGGGCGCTGCCCTTGCCGGTCGCCTCGGGCGGTGGCGTGCTGTGCCTGCGCCCGGAAAACATCGGCTTTGCGGGTGAGCTGGCCCTTGGCCCGGCGCGGCTGGTCGATACGGGTTTCTTCGGCACCCACCACCGCTGCCATTTCGCGCCGCTTTCCGCCCCTGACCTGCGGCTGGTCGCGCATCTGCCGCACGGCGCGGTGCTGGAACCGGGCCGCGAGGTCCAACTTTATGCCAGCAACCCCGTCATCCTGCCACATGAGGCCGCCGCATGAACCGTATCCCCGCCCGCGAGTGGTATCGCCTGCGCCGGGTGGGGGACGACATCACATGGATAGATGAGCCGCATATCCACGAATTCTATCGCTGCAATATCTGGCATGTGCGCGGACGCGACCGCGACATGCTGGTGGATAGCGGCATGGGCGTGGTCAGCTTGCGCGAATGGGTGCCGCTGGTCAGCGAACGTCCACTGGACGCCGTGGCCAGCCACACCCATTTCGACCATATCGGCTGTCATCACGAATTTGATTGCCGGTTGTGCCATCCGGCCGAGGCAGAGATCCTTGCCGCGCCAAGTCGCGCGAGCACGCTTGCCGATCCCTATGTCACTGACGAGATCTTCACCGCCCTACCGCCACAGCCCTATCTGTCCACGACCTATGCCGTCCGTTCCGCGCCCGCCACCCGGCTGATTGCGGATGGCGAGCGGATCGATCTGGGTGACCGCAGCTTTGAGGTCATCCACACTCCCGGCCACTCACCCGGCGGTATCGCCCTGTGGGAAGCGGCTACCGGCATCCTGATTTCCGGCGATATCGTCTATGACGGCCCGCTGATCGAGGACACCTATCATTCCGACCCAGCGGATTACATCGCCTCGATGCGCCGCCTGTTGGAGTTGCCGGTCCGGGTCGTCCATGGCGGACACTTTCCGTCCTTTTCGGGCGAACGGCTGCGGGCGATCATCCGCGACTGGTTGGCCGCCAAGGACGCCTGAGCTATTCCGACCGGGTCGGCAGATCCATTCCCAGCCCCTGCAACTGCCATTCATAGACCCGCGTATCGGTTCGGAAGGTCCAGATCCGGCCCGAGCCAATGTCGATGATGGTGGTGACCAGCAGGCACCACAGGACCGACAGCGCGATTGCCGCCAGCGGCCCCTTACGATCTGTCAGGCCGAACTGATAGCCCACCGTGGCCGAGCCAAGCAGACTCATGAAAAGAAGCAACCCGATCAACTGTATCGGCAGCCGGTATTCCATCATCAGCCGCATCTTGGTCGAGGCATCGAAGGCAAGGTTCAACGAGTTCATCAGCGAGGACGTGACATCGTTTGGCTCGGACCTGACGCGCTGTTCCAGGAACTGCCAGATCTCGTTTTGCAGGAGGTTGGTCCGCGCGGTCGTCTCAGCAATCTCACCGGAATGTGGCTCGGCGCGCACGAAGCGGTAACGCGTTGCCAGATATTCTCGCAGGCGGGCGTTGATCTGCTCGGCTTGCGGGCCACCCACGGCATCGGCCTGCAGCATGGCAGTGCCGATGGCATTGACCTCCTCCAGCCCTGCGGCCAGCCGCGCATCCTGCCGCGATGAGGATGCAGCAAGGTTCAGCGCCAGAACGAAGGCCAACAGGCCCAGAACGCTGCCCACGACCAGCGTCGCCCCTTCATCCGGTGTCTCGCCGATCGCCTTGCGGCGAATGCGGCCGATTTTCACGCCGATGAGATAGAACAGGATCAGCGCCAGCAGCAGCAGAGCGAAAAAGATCAGGGCGTTCTTTTCAAGGATTTGAAGAAAAAGCATTCTGGCATCCCTTGTTGGCCGGACCGGCACCTCTGGGGCGCAGAATATGGGGCTTGGGCGAAACGGCAAGGGGACGGGACATCAACCCTTGGCCGCGGGGCGCAGTTGCCACAGATGGGGTCAGGCTCCGCCCTATCGGGCGGAGCCTTTCAGCTTAGAACGGGCTGTCGGGATAGTAGAATTGCGCGGCGTTTTCCGGGGTGATCAGCTGCGAGCCGATGATGAAACGCCCGGTCACCGGCGCGTTCGAGACAAAGCGCAAAGCCGTCATCTCGATGGCCGAGGAAATCAGCGCCGGCGGATAGGTCACGTTCACCGGCAGTTGCTTGTCGCCGTCCATGATGCGCTTGACGATTTCCTTCATGCCCGCGCCGCCGATCACCCACATCTCATCGGTGCGGTTGGCGGCGGCAATGGCCTCCATGACGCCGATGGCCATGTCATCATCGGCTGCCCAGACCGCGTCGATCTTGGGATATTTCGACAGGTAGTCCTGCATGACGGTGAAGGCGTCATCGCGGTTCCAGTTGCCGTGCTGCATGTCGAGAATCTCGACATCCGAACCCAGCGCCTTCTGGAAGGCCTCGACCCGCTCATTGTCCAGCGTCGTCGGGATGCCGCGCAGCACCACGATCTTCGATCCCGCAGGCAGGTGGGTCTTGAAATAGTCGCCCGCGACACGGCCAAAGGCGGTATTGTCGCCCGCGACATACAGATCCTCGATGCCTTCCTCGGACAGGCCGCGATCGACGACGGTGACGAATTTGCCCGCCTCCTTCACCGCCTTGACCGGCGCGGTCAGGGGTTCGGATTCGAAGGGCAGGACGACCAGCCCGTCGATATTGCGGGTGGCCATCATGTCTTCGATGTCATTGACCTGCTTGGCGGCATCGCCCGCGGTCGCCAGCACGAATTCCAGATTGGGATAGGCCTTGCCCAGTCGCGCAATGGTGTCCTGCGCGTGCCAGTTCAGGCCGCCCATGAAGCCATGCGTGGCCGAGGGGATCGAGACGCCGATCACCTTCTTTTCCGCATCCTGCGCGTGACCCGCGCTCGCCACCATGCCCAGGGTCGCAGCAAGGGCCGCGGCCTTCATCAGGTTTCTGCGTTGCATATTCCTCTCCTCCCCAGGATTACCGCTCATCGGCGGTGCTTTTTTCCCGCTGCAAGACGACAGCAAGAACGATGATGACCCCCTGGATGGCCCCGTTCAGATAGGGGCTGACCAGATCGGCCAGATTCAGGATATTGTCGATCAGCGACAGGATCAGGACACCAACCACGGTGCCCCAGACCCGGCCCGTGCCGCCTTTCAGCGCGGTGCCGCCGATGATGACGGCGGCAATCGCCTCAAGCTCCCACAGGACGCCAGTCGAACCCGAAGCCGAGCCAAGGCGCGGGACGTACAGCACGACCGCCAGCCCGACCAGCAGGCCCAGCAGCACATAGGTCAGTAGCTTGACGCGGTTCACGTCGATGCCGGAATAGCGCGCGACCCGTTCGTTTGAGCCGATGGCTTCGACATGGCGACCAAAGCGGGAATGGCGCATCATCCATTCCCCGATGATCGCGACCACGGCAAAGGTGATGATAGGCCAGGTGATCCAGCCAATGCCGCCGAAATAGACCGGGCGGTAAAGCGTGCGCAGCCCCGAGCCAAGGCTCAGCGTGCCGCCATCCGCCAGCCATGTCACCAGCGAGCGGAAAATCCCCATCGTGCCCAGCGTGACGATGAAGGGCTCGATCCGCGCCTTGGTGACCAGTGCTCCGTTCAGCCAGCCTGCCGCAAGCCCGCCAAGCAGGGCGACGCCCATGCCCAGCAGGATCGTGCCCCAATGCACCCCCAGCGAGGGTGCGACCGCATTCATCGCGATGATCGCCACCCCGGCCAGAAACGCCGCCATCGAACCGACCGACAGGTCCAGCCCGCCCGAGGTGATGACAAAGGTCATGCCCACCGCGATCATGCCGATAAAGGCCGAGCGCGCCAGCACGTTGGTGATATTCGCCGGCGCCAGAAAGGCCGGGTTCAGCATCGCGCCCAGAATGATCAGCGCGATCAGCGCGACGATGGGACCAAGCGTATGCAGGTTCAGACGGTTCATGCGGCCTCGCTGCTGACGCCCATGGCAAGGCGCACAATGTTTTCCTCGGTCATGTCCGGGCCCGAGATCTCACCCGCGATGCGGCCCTCGCGCATGACTAGAATGCGGTCGGACAGGCCGATCACCTCGGTCATCTCGCTGCTAATAACGACCAGGCTGCGGCCCTCATCGGCCAGCTTGCGGATGAAGGCATAGATCTGGCGCTTGGTGCCGACATCGATGCCGCGGGTCGGTTCATCGATGATGATAATTCTGGGATCAGGCAGCATAGTCTTGGCCAACAACAGTTTTTGCTGGTTGCCACCGGATAGCTTGCCCGTCTGCATGTCGCGGCGCGGGGCGCGGATGTCGAAATCGGCGACGGCGCGGTCCAGCGCCGCGTCCTCGGCGCTGGTGTCGATGCGAAAACCGCCGAAACGCTCCAGCGTCGCGAGCGTCAGGTTCACGCGCAGATCCTTTTCCAGCAGCAGCCCGGCTTCCTTGCGGTCCTCGGTCAGATAGGCCAGCCCCGCCGCAAAGGCATCGCGCAATTCCCGGATGCGGACCGGCTGGCCGTTCACGCGGATCTCGGCGCTGGCGGGACGCAGGCCGACCAGCCCCTCGGCCAATTCGGTCCGGCCTGATCCAACCAGCCCGGCAATACCCAGCACCTCGCCCTGACGCAGGGACAGATCCACGCCATGCACCTCGCCCGCTACGGTCAGACCGGTGACCTGAAGCGCGAGGGCGTCCGAGGGATGCCCCTTGGGCGGATAGAAATCCTGCAGCTCGCGCCCGACCATCGCGGTCGCCATGCCGTTTTCGTCCAGCTCGCCGCGC
The DNA here is from genome assembly GCF_014851995.1 of Paracoccus sp. PAR01. Taxonomy (NCBI): domain Bacteria; kingdom Pseudomonadati; phylum Pseudomonadota; class Alphaproteobacteria; order Rhodobacterales; family Paracoccaceae; genus Paracoccus; species Paracoccus sp. PAR01. The sequence continues at coordinate 6,107 of NZ_JACVAW010000015.1, read as the reverse complement.
AGGGCCTGACGCACCACCCGGCCATCGCGCAGCACGGTGATACGGTCGGCCAGATGCGCGACCTCATCCAGCCGGTGCGAGCAATACAGGATCGCCACGCCCTGCGCCCGCAGCCGGTCGATCTGTTCATAAAGCGCACCGACCTCGCGATGGGTCAGGACGGCGCTGGGTTCGTCCATGATCAGCACCCGCGCCTTGCGCGACAGGGCCTTGGCGATCTCGACCATCTGGCGGTCAGGGACCGACAGATCCCGGATCAACGTATCGGGGTCGATCGGGCTGTGAAGCTGGCCCAGCAGATCAGCCGTGCCCTCGCGCATGGCGCGGTGATCCAGCCGGAAGCCTCCGGCCTCGCGTCCAAGAAAGACATTGGCCGCGACCGACAGATCGGGGGCAAGGTTGAATTCCTGATGGATGACCACGACGCCCGCCGCCTCGGCCTGCGGGCCGTTGGAAAATTGGCGGGGTTGGCCGTCCAGCAGCAGATCGCCCGACGTCGGGTCGAGAAACCCGCCAAGGATCTTCATGATCGTGGATTTGCCCGCGCCGTTCTCGCCGATCAGCGCGTGCACCTCGCCCGGCTCAAGGGCCAGGTCGACGCCGTGCAAAACCTCGATCGGGCCGAAGCTTTTCGAGACATTGCGCAGCGCCAGAACCGTCATGGCTGAACCTCGGTCCAAACGCCGTCCTGCGCGGACGATGCCTTGGCGGCGGCGATGAACGCCATGCCGGACAGGCCCGCCGCCAGTCCCGGCACCCGGTCCACGCGTGCGGCATCGCCCCGGATGATCTCGGCAATGTCCAGATAGAGGTTGGCAAAACCCTCCAGATAGCCCTCGGGGTGGCCGGGCGGCGTGCGGAACGACCCCGAACGGTCCTGCGCCCGCGTCAGGATCTGCGCCGGGCCGTCCTTGGGCGTGAAAATCAGCCGCTCGCTGTCGCTAAGCCGCCAGTCCAGCGCGCCGCGATCGCCAAAGACGCGCAGCGACAGCCCGTTTTCCATCCCCAGCGCCACCTGACTGGCCCAGATCCCGCCCTTGGCCCCCGAGGCATAGCGCAGCGCCACCCGCGCATCGTCGTCGATGGGCCGCCCCGGCACCACGCTGGACAGGTCGGCCGAGACATGGCTGGGCGTCTGCCCGGTCACGAACTCGGCCAATTGCCAGGCATGTGTGCCGATATCGCCAAGCGCCCCTGCCCCGGCCTGCGCCGGATCGGTGCGCCAATCGGCCTGCTTGTTATGCACCTCATCCGACAGCCAGCCCTGCAGATATTCCGCATGGACCAGCCGGACCTGCCCCAGCGCGCCTTCGGCCACCAGTGCACGCGCCTCGCGGACCATGGGCAGGGCCGAGTAGTTATGGGTCAGAAAGAAGCGCGCCGGGCTTTCAGCTGCGGCATCGGCAATCTGGCGCGCCTGTTCTGCCGTCGCACTCAGCGGCTTGTCGCAGATGACATGGATGCCCGCATTCAGGAATGCCACGGCGGGGGCGGCATGCATGTGGTTCGGGGTGACGATGGCCACAGCCTCGATCCCGTCGTCGCGAGCGGCCTCAAGGCGGGCCATTTCGGCAAAGCTGGTGTAGCCGCGGATGCCCAGATCGGCGGCGCTGGAAGCCGCACGGGTCGGATCGCTGCTGAGCGCGCCCGCCACCAGATCGAACCGCCCGTCCATGCGTGCGGCGATGCGGTGGATCGCCCCGATAAAGGCGCCGCTGCCGCCGCCCACCATGCCCAGTCGGATCGGTTTCATAGCCCAAGCGCCTTGTTGATGGCGGCGGGGTCCACCGCACTGGCCGCGAAGTCGTCGAAAGCGTGCGGTGTCACGCGAATGATATGGTCATGCACGAATTTCGCGCCTTCGCGCGCGCCGTCCTCGGGGTGTTTCAGGGCGCATTCCCATTCGACAACCGCCCAGCCGTCAAAGTCGTATTGCGTCAGCTTCGAGAAGATCGCCTTGAAATCGACCTGCCCGTCACCAAGACTGCGGAAGCGTCCGGCGCGATCGACCCATGACTGGTAGCCGCCATAGAAGCCCTGCCGGCCATTCGGACGGAACTCGGCATCCTTGACGTGGAACATCCTGATCCGGTCATGGTAGATGTCGATATGTTGCAGGTAATCAAGCTGTTGCAGGACGTAATGCGACGGATCATAGACCATGTTCGCCCGCGCATGGCCGCCGACCCGATCAAGGAACATCTCAAAGGTCACGCCGTCATGCAGATCCTCGCCGGGGTGGATCTCGTAGCAGACATCGACGCCGTGATTCTCGGCCAGATCCAACAGCGGGCGCCAACGCGCGGCCAGAGTGTCAAAGGCGGCATCGACCAGACCGGGCGCGCGCTGCGGCCAAGGATACAGATAGGGCCAGGCCAAGGCACCCGAAAACGTCGCCATCGCCTTCAGACCCAACTGCCCGCTGACCCGGATCGCCTTGCCGACCTGATCGACCGCCCAAGCCTGACGCGCCGAGGGATTGCCACGCAACGCCTCGGGGGCGAAGGCGTCGAAGCCTGCGTCATATGCCGGGTGGACGGCGATCAACTGGCCCTGCAGATGGGTCGAAAGCTCGGTCACCTCGACGCCGTTCTGGCGCGCGACGCCAAGGAACTCGTCGCGATAGGCCTGCGATTCCGCCGCGCGGTCCAGATCCAGAATACGCGGGTCATTGGTCGGGACCTGCACGCCCTTGTAGCCGCAATCCGCCGCCCAGCGGGTGATCGAATCCCAGCTGTCAAATGGCGCGTCAGCACCGATGAACTGCGCCAGAAACAGCGCAGGCCCCTTGATCGTCTGCATGGATGATCCCCTCTCTTGCTCGTCAGGCTGCACTGGACTGAAATCGATTGCAACACTTTCTTTCACGGCCTAGTTTCAGGACATGGAAAGAACACTCTCTCGGGTCAAATTGGCGGATGTAGCGCGGCGCGCCGGGGTCTCGGCGGCAACGGTCAGCCGGGTGCTGTCGCATCCCGATCTGGTGGCCGAGACGACCCGCGCCACCGTCCTGCAGGCGGTCGAGGATACCGGCTACCGCATGAACCACGCGGCCCGGAACCTGCGCAAACAGCGCACCGGCAGCGTCGTCGCGCTGGTCCCGAACCTTGCCAATCCCTTCTTCGCCAAGATCCTTGACGGAATGGGGCATGAACTGGCCCGCGCGGGGTATGACCTGCTGGTTGCGGACACCCTTGAGGACAAGGGCCGCCACACCGCGCTTAGCCGGTTCCTTGATCCCTCGCGCTGCGATGGGGTGATCCTGCTGGACGGGCAGGTGTCGCTGGCCGATCTGCAGGACCAGCGCGATCTGCCGCCCCTGATCACCGCCTGCGAGTGGATCGAGGACAGCCCCGTCCCGCGGATCACGCTGGACAATCGCGAGGGCGCACGTCTGGCGATCCGGCATCTGCGCGGGCTGGGCCATGACCATATCGGCCTGATCGGCGGCCCCCCCGAAAATGTCCTGCACCGCGCCCGCCTGACCGGGGCCGAGGATGCCGCCGGTCCCGCCCGGCTGACGCATTTTCCCGGCGATTTCACCCTGCAATCCGGGAAGGCCGCCGCGCATGCGTGGATGGCGCTGGCGCCCAGCGACCGCCCCAGCGCGGTCTTTGCCTTTTCGGATGAAATGGCCTGCGCCTTCATGGCGGCGCTGCAAAGGGCGGGCCATGTCGTGCCGCGGGATGTCTCGATCATGGGTTTTGACGATATCGAGCTGGCCTCGTATCTGGCCCCGGCGCTGACCACGATCCGCCAGCCCAAGCGCGAGATTGGCCGCACCGCCGCGCAACTCATGCTGCGCCTGATCGGCGGTGAACCGATTGCGCCGCGCACCCTGCTGGCCCCGTTGCTGATGCTGCGCGAGACGACCGGGTTGTTCGCACGGGCCTAGACCGCGACAGCAAAGCCAACCCGATTGAAATTAATCCAGAACCGGCTTGCACAAACCGCAGGTTGCTTTGAAGCTGCCCGTCAGGCGACCGGCTGCGCCGCGCCCTCACGACCCAGCCTTGTTCCTTGCGAAAGAGCCAGTCACCGTGAAGTTCGCACTTGCCCTGATCCTGACGTTTTTCGCCGCCGCGGCCCATGCCGACGAACCGCCCGCCTATATCGGCTCGGCCCAATGCGCGACCTGCCACGCGCCCGAAGCCGATGCCTGGAAAGGCTCGGATCACGGGCTGGCATGGACGCTGCCGTCGGATCAGACGGTCGTTGCCGACTTTGACGGGACCACGTTCAGCGGAAATGGCACTGCCGTTCAGTTCAGCAAGGACGATGCCGGCTATCATGCCAAGGTCACCGAGATGGACGGCTCGGTCAAAGATTACAACGTCCATTCCGTCATCGGCATCCGCCCGTTGCAGCAGTTCCTGTTCGAGACTGCGCCCGGCAAGCTGCAAAGCTTCGACGTGGTCTGGGACGTGGACAAGAAGGAATGGTACCACCTTTACCCGGATTCGGTCCTGCCGCCGCGCGACGGCCTGCATTGGACCGGCCCCTACAAGAATTGGAACGCGCGCTGCGCCGAATGCCACGCGACCGGGTTTGAGAAGAATTACGACCCGAAGACCCGCAGCTACCAATCCACCCAAGCCGAGATCGGCGTTGGATGCGAGGCCTGTCACGGTCCCGGCTCGGCCCATCGCGACTGGGCGGCGGATCGCAAGCCGATCACCCTGCCCGGTCTGGACGCCTATGGCTTCACCATGCCGACCCGTGGTGGGGCGGAAAAATGGGTGCAGCAATGTGCCGGCTGCCATTCCCGGCGCGAGGCCTTTGGCGACGGCAACCCACTGCCCGGCACGCCTTATCACGATGCCTATCGCCTGTCCCTGCTGACGCCCGAGCTTTACCACTCGGACGGGCAGATCCTGCAGGAGGATTACGAATACGGCTCATTCCTGCAGTCCAAGATGTATGCCAAGGGCGTCAGCTGCGTGAACTGCCACGACCCGCACGAGGCCAAGCTGAAGGCCGAGGGCAATGCCGTCTGCGTCCAATGCCATTCCCCGGCGGGCAATCCCGAATTCCCCAGCCTACCGCTGAAGGAATTCGACAGCGCAGCGCATCACTTCCACAAGGAAGGCTCGGCCGGTGCAGAATGCAAGAACTGCCACATGGTCGAGCAGACCTACATGGTCACCGACGAACGCGCCGATCACAGCTTCCGCATTCCGCGCCCGGACCTGTCAGCCCAGACCGGCGCGCCCGATGCCTGCACCACCTGCCACAAGGACCAGAACCCGGAATGGGCCGCCAAACAGATCGAGGCATGGTACCCCGATTCCACGCATCGCGGCCCGCATTTCGGCACGACCTTTGCACAGGCAAGGCGCAATCCGCAGGGGGCGCTGGCCTCGCTTCTGGCGCTGGCCAAGGATCAGGATCAGGCCGATCTGGTCCGCGCGACCGCGCTTTACCTGATGCAATCCGCCGCCGATGAGGAAACGGCAGATCAGACCTCGGCGCTGTTGGCCGATGACAGCCCGTTGGTGCGCGCCAGTGCCGTGCGCCTGCAACGGGCCGCGCAGCCGCCGGTGCGGGTGCAGAACCTGATTGGCCTGACCAGCGATCCGGTGGCCCTTGTTCGCATGGCGGCCGCGCAGGAACTGATCGCGCCGGGCGCCATCCTGCCGCCCAAGATGGCCGCAGCGCTGCGCGGGGCGTTTGACGAATGGCGGCGCTCATTGGGTAACCGGCTGGATTTCCCGGAAACGCATCTGGTTCTGGGTGGCATGGCGCTGGTCATGCGCAACTATCAGGCCGGTCTGGCGGGCTTCCGCGAGGCAGTGACGCTGGACCCACAGCGCGTCGAGGCATGGAGCATGATCGTCCGGCTGGAACAGGCGCTGAACGGCGATGAGGCTGCCCGCCAGGCCGTAGGCCAGGCGTTGCAGGCCAATCCCGGCACGCCGGAATTGCTGAGCATGCAGATTGAATTGCAAGGTGGCTCAGGAATGCCCCCGGCCCCCTAACGGTAAGCGCTGCCCCCATCCCACCTTCCAGCGCGGTTCTTGATGGGATCATTGGCTTCCATCGAGGTTGGATGATGGAGCTTCTCCATGGAGACTACATTGGAGGTTCTCTCGGTTGGCGGCTCCGGT